>NZ_JTLB01000001.1:0-18065 GCF_000798975.1 Exiguobacterium sp. ZOR0005
AGACGCGACAACGTTGAACGTTCCGTCGCCGAGTCCGACGAGGAGCGGCGACTTGTTCTTGCCGATATAGAGGCGCTCTTCGTCCTCCGAGTCGATCATCGCGATCGCGTACGAGCCGTGAAGTTCAGCGAGCGTCTTGCGGAACGCCGATTCGACGTCGCCGAGCGCGACGAAGTTCTTCTCGATCAGCTGGACGATGACTTCCGTGTCCGTCTCCGACTTGAACGGGACGTCGAGCGTCGCCTTGAGCTGTTCGTCGTTCTCGATGACCCCGTTGTGGACGAGCGTGAAGCGGCCCGTCGTGCTCTGATGCGGGTGGGCATTCGGGACGCTCGGCACCCCGTGTGTCGCCCAACGTGTGTGGCCAATCCCGACCGTACCTTCCGCTTCGACCGGGACGATGTCACGAAGTGCGGCGATACGCCCGACTTCTTTGAACACGTTCACGTTTTCTCCGACGAGCGCGATCCCGGCTGAGTCATAGCCGCGGTACTCGAGTTTCTCAAGCCCTTTCAACAAAATCTCTTTCGTCCCGACTTGACCGATCATTCCTACAATTCCACACATAAACAATTCTCCTCTATATTCGATTTCTCGAAAAAGGAAACGGGCTTTTTTTGAGTGCTGTCAATGTGCCCCACTTTGTCCGTCCGGTCACCCGAACGCTTTACTGGAACACTCTTAGTCGTGACAGGCGACTAGAAGGCATCCGCCGAAATCTCGATCACCTTCGTCCTCGTCAACTCCGCAGAGTTCTGGCGCTTCTCGATCATATCCAGCCGTTTCTCCAGATACCCTTTCATGCTAGCGGTTCTCCATAAGCACGAATAGCATTTTTCTCACACCCTCCTCCGATACTTTTTTACCGTTCATGTAAAAGTCACCACTTTCACTAAAAAGCTACTTTTTTTGAACAGGCTTGTCCCGGCGAGCTCGTTCGGGCATGATGGAAGTATCTATTAGATGGAGTGGAGGAACGGCTATGAACATCGGTTTTCTCGTCATCGGCATTATCTTATCGACGCTCTCGAAATGGTTGCAAGTTCAAGGAAATGACGAACTCGGGGATTTGCTCGTGTTCCCCGCCGCCTTCTTCCTCGGCTTGGCGCTTGTGACGAGCTTTCCGTTCTTCAAAGACTGGTGGCGCGAACCGTCTAGCCGCCCGAGAGCACTGCGGTTCGCAAGCCTCGTCGCGGTCGGCATTTTATCGTTCCAGCTGTTCGCCTGGCTCGTCTTCGGTCAAGGTGAGTGGCTCGGCGCACTGTTCTTGTTGCCGTTCTTCATTTGCGTTTATTTCATCGTTCGGACGTTTAAATAAAATGGGGAAGCGCTCAGGCGCTCCCCCATTTTCGTTCTTCAGTCAATTCGGCTTCGGAGACGTAATTGTCATCGAGACTAGCCATATAGCGCTCGTACCACTTGCCAATCGGAACCGACAAGAGAAACGAGACCACCCCAATCAGGAAGAACGTTTGGAGTGACATGAGCTTCGTGAGCGCAGCGTAGACCCACAGTAAAATGAGTGGGTACATCAATAGTCCGCTCAACGAATAGAAGTGGATGAGACGTCTTGCCTCGCGAGATACCAGATACTTCTTTTTAATCGTCTCGCGTCGCCATGACTTATAAAAGTCAGGCAGGCCCGCCACCGCTCCGATGAAGAAGACCGTCACCGTGGAGAGCCAGTCATATTCGACTAGGAAAAACAAAATCACGACACCGACAAAAGACAAGAGAACGACGGACGTCTTTTTCGCGCTGTCGAACGCCATGAGTTCACGCATCTGGCTACGCTTATCCATGACGCGCCTCCTCTAACTCACGCGCTTCCCGAATCAACTTCAAATCCTTGTCGGTCAAATAGCGATCGTCATGTGTTTGGATGATGCGGTCGAGCCACTTGCCGATGAACGAGGCACCCCAGAAAAAGGCTTGCGACAACAAGAAGGCTTGGAACGATTGCGGTTGCGGTGTCTGATTAAAGACGACGTACCCGAAATAGCCGATGGCGGCAAAACCGATGAACATCGCCGTATAACGTAACGACAACAACCTGCGCGCCTTTTTGTTCTTAACGAACCGTAGCCACAAGTTAAACTTGGCGACTTCGATGCCAATCAATAGGAAGCAAAAACCGAAAATCGTTGCCATGATTGCGCCTGTTGACAGGTCTCGGTAAGAGGCGAATGTCAACATCCCGATGATGACCGTCACAGTGAGAATGCCGATCGTCCAACCCGTGAACGTCTGAAAGCGTAATAGTGTATCGATTTGTCGTTTTGAATGCGGGGATAATTCCATTTAGCTCATCCTTTCAATCAGTTGTTCATAGGTCGGCATGTCCGGCTCTACTGCCTGTAGTTGCTTTGTAATGAGACGGTCGCGGTACGAGTCCGTGAATCGCATGACAGCGAAGAGGACACCAATCAACAATCCGATGCTATGGTCGAGGACCAGCGCCGTCATCGATACCGCCAATAAGAGCGCCTCTAGCCATGTCATCGCATATTGGATGCGGAGCCACTTGATGGCCAAGGGATTCGTTGCGACGTGACGCATGATGCGATACTCATTCGTCCCCATGAAGATGAGAAAGATGGCGAGTAGCCACATTAAAGGAATCAACCACATCCATTGGGCGAACAATGCATACAGAAAGGCAGCGAGGTAGATAATCAGTGCCGGGACCCCGTACCGTCGAATCTTGATGACTTGTCTAACGTCGCGTTGCATCTGCTCCCCCTCTCCCTTTCATATCTTCCATTTCTTCCTTAGTATACGAAAATCGATTCGCTCCCGTTTCAAATTTACTAAATATTCCTTCAATAATCGTTCGACGTTTTTCAACAAATGACGAAGGATTGTCCGCCATCTGAACCTATTATCTGATATACTGATAGCGTATTCATGCCTACAAATTTTTATGTGAAAGGTGCAGACAGTCATGGCCCCAAAGTATAAACAAGTCGCCGAACAGATTGAGACGGATATTATGAATCACGTCTACCAACATACGAGCAAGCTTCTCACCGAAGACGAATATGCGACGAAATATGGCGTCAGTCGCAACACGGTCCGGAAGGCGATCGAGATTCTCGTCAATAAAGGTTACGTCTATCAAGTGCAGGGGAGCGGTGTCTTCGTCCGCGACCACTACATGAGTGATTACGTGAACCTTGAGAAACTGCAAGGTCTCACGAGTGACTTCAGTGGACGGAAAGTCGAGACGCGTGTCCTCGATTTTGAGCTGACGACAGCGAATGAGGAAGTCGCTGAACGGATGAAGTGTGACGTCGGGACACCGGTCTACTACGTGAAACGTCTTCGTCTCGTCGATGACCATCCGTTCTCGCTCGAAGATTCCTACTTCCGAAAAGACCTCGTCGTCTACCTCGACCGCAACATCACCGAGAAGTCGATTTACAACTACTTCCGCAACGACCAAAAGCTCGCCATCGGCTTTGCCGATCGTGTCATCTACGCCGACTTTTTAAATAAAGAAGATGCCGATTTACTCGGACTGAACGAGAATGACCCGGCCCTCCTCGTCGACAACACCGTCTATTTAACGAACGGTCAAATCTTCGACGTATCGCGCTCGACACATCATTTCCGCCATGTGAAGATGCTGAAAGTCTCGAACATCAAATCCTAAACGCACTCGAGAGCCTGTTCTCGCGTGCGTTTTTTTGTTCACATCTTGTACAAAAAGTAAGGGTTTACATGTAAGCGGTATCGTGCTACTATCAACTTGTAGAATTTGTACCTATGAATTCAGGTTATCCATACAAAAAGGAGAGATATTATGGTTTCTGAAACAATCGAAATTACTCCCGAAGACATCTTCGGTTTAATCGCCCTCTCGGGTGACGCCAAAGCGAGCTACCATCACGCGATGCTCCTCATGCAAGAAGGCAAAGCAGAAGAAGCTGCTGAAGCGGTGAAAGCCGGTGATGCGACATTGAAAGAAGCACACGCCATCCAAACGAAATTCGTCACGCTCGAAGCACAAGGGAAAACGGCTACGGTCGGCGTCCTCATGGTGCACGCGCAAGACCACTTAATGAACACGATCCTCGTCAAAGAGATGCTCGGCTATATGATGAACATGCAAAACGAAATCAACCAATTGAAAGGAATGGATCAAAAATGATGAAAATCGGACTCTTCTGCGCAGCAGGTATGTCAACAAGTATGTTAGTGGAAAAAATGAAAGCGGTCGCAGCTGAACGCGGGATCGAGGCTGAAATCGCAGCTTACCCAGAATCAGAGATGGAAACGTATGTCGACAACCTCGACGTCGCCCTTCTCGGACCACAAGTGAAGTACTTGCTCTCGAAAGGCAAACAAATCTGTGAGCCCAAAGGCGTGCCAATCGACGTCATCAACACGATCGACTACGGCATGATGAACGGAGCAAAAGTATTCGACCACGCAATGAAACTTGCAAACAAATAATTCAACTGAGGTGACCACTTTGAAAATGCCTAAAGATTTCTTGTTCGGCGCAGCATCGGCTTCTTACCAAGTCGAAGGCGCATGGAACGAGGACGGGAAAGGACTCTCGAACTGGGACGTCTTCTCGAAAATTCCTGGAAAAACGTTTGAAGATACGAACGGCGACGTCGCCGTCGACCATTACCACCGTTACAAAGAAGATATCGCGCTCATGGCAGAGATGGGACTTGAATCATATCGCTTCTCGATCTCGTGGCCGCGTGTCTTCCCGAACGGCACGGGCGAAGTGAACGAAAAAGGGCTCGAGTTTTACAACAACTTGATCGACGAGTGCTTGAAGCACAACATCGTCCCGTTCGTCACACTCTACCACTGGGACCTCCCACAAGCGCTCGAAGAAAAAGGCGGCTGGAAGAACAAAGAGACGGTTGACGCATTCGTCCGTTTCGCCGATACTTGTTTCCAATCGTTCGGCGACCGTGTCCGTCACTGGATCACGTTCAATGAAGCGGTTATCTTCTGCTCGCTCGGCTACTTGACTGGGGCACACCCACCGGGCATCGAAGGAGACGTCAAAGGTTATTTCCAAACGACGCACCACGTCAACGTCGCACACGCTCGTTCAGTCGAATTGTTCAAGCAAGGTGGCTACGAAGGCGAAATCGGGATCACGCACGTGTTCAACCCGGCCTTCAGCATCGATGACGCCGAAGAGAACAAATTCGCTGAAATGCACGCGAACGCCTACTCGACACACTGGTTCTACGATCCAGTACTTAAAGGAACGTATCCGGAATACGTCGTCAAAGGACTTGACGAGCAAGGTCTTCTCCCGGAGATGACAGACGAAGAACTCGACCTCTTGAAGCGCACGGCTTCAATGAACGACTTCATCGGCCTTAACTACTACAGCCCGCAACGCGTCATGAAAAACGACTCGGCGCTCGTCATGGCCGGTGGCCGCGAGAACTCGACTGGCCGCCCAGGTAACCCGTCATTCGACGGCGTCTACAAGACGGTCATGATGGACGACAAAGTCTACACGAAATGGGCTTGGGAAATCTCACCTGAAGCGTTCCTCGACGGCATGCATATGCTCAAGGATCGTTACGGTGACGTGAAAATCTACATCACAGAGAACGGTCTCGGTGACGTCGACCCGATCGTTGACGGCGAAATCCTCGACGACCCACGCATCGAATATATCGAAGGCCACATCCGTGCCGTGAAGCACGCGGTTGAACAAGGCATCAACGTCGCAGGCTACTACGCTTGGTCGGCAATTGACCTTCTCAGCTGGCTCAACGGTTACAAGAAACAATATGGCTTCATCTACGTCGACCACGCCAACGGCCTCGAACGGAAGAAGAAGAAATCGTTCTACTGGTACAAAGACATTATCGCGACACGCGCTGAAAACCTATAAGGAGGTTCCCCATGAGCCGCTTAGAAACCGTATTTGAAAAATTCACGCCAGGGTTCGTTCGTTTCGCGAACGCAAAGCCCGTCCTTGCTATTAAGGACGGGTTCATCCTGACGATGCCGATGACGATCATCGGGTCATTGTTCTTGCTCATCCTCGCGCTCCCGATTCCAGGTTGGGCCGAGTTCATGTCAGGTCTGTTCGGAGCAGACTGGACACTCCCGCTCACGCAAGTCGTCGGCGCCACGTTTGACATTCTTGCTTTAATCGGTGTTTTTGGAATCGCTTACTCGTACGTCAAAAACGAAAAAATCGAAGGTGTGCCAGCCGGTATCCTTGGGATTATCTCGTTCTTGATCATCACGCAAGCATCTGTCCTCTCTGAAGGCGGAGAAACAATCGGCGGGGTTATCCCGAAAGTATGGACAGGTGGACAAGGTGTCCTCGCTGCCATCGTCGTCGGTCTCGTTGTCGGATTCATCTACTCACAGTTCATCAAACGCGGTATCCGCATCAAAATGCCTGACGGTGTACCACCAGGTGTCTCGAACTCATTCTCGGCGTTGATCCCAGGTCTCGCCATCGTCTCACTCGCGGTCGCGACGTTCGCAGTTTTCCAAGCGGTTGCAGATCGTACGTTCACAGAAGTCGTCTATGACGTGCTTCAATCACCGCTTCAAAACTTGACGGACACGCTCGCAGGAGCGGTCATCATCATGGTGCTCATGTCTGTCATGTGGTGGTGTGGGATTCACGGAGCAGCGATTATCATGGGTATCATGGGTCCACTCCTTACAGCGAACGCGCTTCAAAACCAAGCGATCATCGACTCGGGTGAGGCACTCGTCGTCGGTGAGAACGCAAAAATCGTTACAATCCAGTTCCTCGACGTCTTCACGAAGCTCGGCGGATCAGGTATCACAATCGGTTTCATCATCGCGACGCTCATGGTTGCCCGTTCAGCTCACTTGAAGCAGCTCGGTAAACTCTCGCTCGCACCAAGTATCTTCAACATTAACGAGCCGGTCATCTTCGGGATGCCAATCGTGTTCAACCCGATCATGTTCATCCCATTCGTGATCGTACCAGCGATCGCTTCGTTCATGGTGTACTTCTCAATCCTTTGGGGCTGGGTCGAACCGTTCAACGCACTTCAAGTGCCATGGACGACACCACCGATCATCTCTGGCTTCTTGATCGGCGGATGGCGTGCAGCGCTCTTGCAGATTGCAACGATCGCTATGGCCGTCGCTGTCTACCTCCCGTTCGTTCGCATGCAGGACCGCGTGTCGTACGGTGAAGAAGTAAAAGCACAAGAAGACGCAGATAAAGCGTCAGCATAAGCCTAAGCAAATAACGACAGCCCTTCTCATCGCAGAGAAGGGCTGTTATATTTAGGAAAATGAGTAAGAGAGTTGGGACAATATGAAAAACTACACACCCGCCTTTATGATTTTATCGAGCGCGGCCCTCACGTTCGGGCTTGGTTTCAAATCCATGTTTCCGAATGCGATGTTAATCGGCATCGGGTTACATACGATTTTCCTGCTATGTGCCGCCTACTCGTTAGGAAAGTATCGGGCACATATCGCCAAGGTAAACACATAACGCCATGACGAAAGCCGTCATGGCGTTTTTTCATTCAACCTCTCGAACAGGGAACTCACTTGCGATTTCCCGTAACCCCTGTAAGAACTGTTCCACTCGTAAGACCGACGTCTCGAATTCAAAGTCGAGCGCTTCGGTCTCATCACCGAGCGGGTGTTCGAGATGACCCCGTACGTTCACTTCATCCCCACCCCCGTCTCGTCGCGTCAACGTCAAACAGACGTATGGCTCTGTCGGCTCGAACTCGACTTCTCGCGTGTTACCGGCCACGAACGACTCGAACACCGGTATGTAGTGCGCGACGAGCAGACTGTCGAGCATGATGTCATCGAATGTGATGCGGTGCTCCGGTGCGTGGAAGCCGACCCAGTTCCGATGCCACGCCGCGTCATGGATGTTGTCGGCGTCTTTATACGCGTACGCATAGCTCTCGATCGAAATGTCAGTCACTCCGTCAAGCGACGCCAGTTTTGTAAGGGCCATTGTCAGCCGTCCTTCCGAAGCGAATACCCGTCAATCTCTAACAGACGCATCCGTTTTTGGTCGACGGCGGCATGGACGATGACCGTCACCCCTGGGTTAAGTTGCATCATCTTCCTGATTTTCGTCAAGTCGTCCCCTTTGATCTCGACCGGCAAGACGAACTCGCCTTCTTTTAAATGGATGAACTTGATCTTTCCTTTATCGTCATAGCCTGTCACTTCGTATGTCGCATACTCACGTTTCATTAACATCTCTCCTTCTTCTGAATCGATTTCCACATCGAGACGACGAACTTCCCGTTCAATCCGCTGATGACGTCTCCGTAATCCCTTCACTCCTAGAACAGAGGAGAACAACACGAACAGGAACGCGGAGACGTTGGCATAAAAAATGCCGTAAAGTAGCCCGTATAAGAACCAGCACAACAAAAACATCATTAAGAGCGAGGTCGTCTTGTCCTGTTCGCGTTCCTCATTCGTCCGATGATCCATCGCCTCTTCCCCTCCCTACTCCATACGTTCCCCCTGCGAATAAGTTCCACACAAAAACCCATCCCCGTAGCGGCAGGGATGGGCTGATCTTATGCTTCGACGCTGTCTGCGTGTTTGGCTTTATGGTCGGCGATGACGCCTGCGTACCATTTCGCGCTGTCTTTCCAGACGCGCTCTTGCGTCTCGAAGTCGATGTAGAGAATGCCGAAACGCTTCTCGTAACCGAAGCTCCATTCGAAGTTGTCCATGAGCGACCAGAGATAGTATCCGGCGATGTTCATGCCTTCGTCGTTCAAGTCAGATACGGCTGTGAGGTGCTTTTTGACGTAGTCGATGCGTTTATCGTCATGGACTTCGCCGTTCTCGAGCACGTCGTCATACGCTGCGCCGTTTTCTGTGATGATGATTGGAAGGTCGGTGTACTCGTTACGTAAGCGACGGATCAGGTCTTTGAATTCGTTCGGGGCGATATCCCAGCCCATGCCCGTCTTCTCGTAATCGGAGTACGCCGCCACTGTCATGAAGTCGTTCGCCGCGCTGAACTCGACGAGTCCGCGGCTGTAGAAGTTGATACCGAAGAAGTCACACTCCGTCGAGATCGTCTCCATGTCACCTGGTTTGATGAAGTCGTACGTGTGCACGTACTTCGCAAACAAGTTCATCATGTCGACCGGATACTGGCCTTTGAACACTGGATCGAGGAACCAACGATTCGAATAGCCGTCCGAGTTGTTTTGCGCGAGACGGTCGTTCACCGAGTCCGTCTTCGCGTAAACTGGCGACAAGTTGAGCGTGATGCCGATCGGCGTCGTCGACTTCAACTCCTGTTTCAACAGTTCGACCGCTTTCCCGTGCGACAGAAGCATGTGGTGCACGGCACGGACCGCTTCATTCATGTCCCGGTGTCCCGGGGCGTGAACGCCGAGGTGGTAGCCGAGGAATCCGGCGCACCATGGCTCGTTGTGTGTGATCCATGAGTCGACGATGCCGTCGAGCTCATCGAAACACACTTTCGCGTAGTCGAGGAACCAATCAACCGAGTCACGGTTCACCCAGCCGCCTTCTTCGTGTGCCCACATCGGGAGGTCCCAATGATAGAGCGTGACAGCCGGTTTGATGCCTTCTTCACGGAGACGCGTTGCGAGCGTCTTGTAGAACGCCATCCCAGCCGGGTTGAACTCACCCTTTGCCGGGAAGATGCGCGGCCAAGCGATCGAGAAACGATATGTGTCGACACCGAGCTTTTTGATGTGTTGAATGTCTTCTTCGAAACGATGGTAGTGATCGCAAGCGACGTCACCGTTGTGCTTCTCGAAGACACGTCCGTCGATGTCACAGAACATGTCCCAAATCGACGGTGTCCGACCGTCTTCGTTGTGCGCGCCTTCGATTTGATACGAAGACGTGGCAGTTCCGAAGACGAAGTCTTTGTTAAATTGCATAGTGTTTTCCTCTTTTCTCTATTATTCTTTGACCGCGCCAGCCGAGATACTGCTGACGATATACTTCGACATGAACAAGAAGGCGATCATGATCGGCACGACCGAGATGGCGATACCGAGATACAAAGCACCGAGGTTTTCGGCGACTTGCGAGCCTTTCAAGAAGCCCATGAGAACCGGAAGCGTGTACTTCTCCGGTGAGAACAAGAGCACGAGCGGCATCAAGTAGTTGTTCCATGAGCCGATGAACGTGAAGATCGACATCGTCGCGACAGCCGGCATCATCATCGGGAGTGCGATTGTGTGGAAGATGCGCAATTCGCTCGCTCCATCAATCCGAGCCGCTTCGATCATACTGATGTGAAGCGTCGCCTGGGTATACTGCCGGATGAAGAAGACGACGAACGGGCTTGCGATCGACGGGATGATGAGCGGGATGAACGAGTCGAGAATCCCGAGCGTCTTAGAGATCTCGTAGAAACCGATGAGTCCGAGTTGTCCCGGTACCATCATCATGACGAGCATGAAGATGAACAAAATGTTTTTGCCTTTGAAGTCATAGAAGGCGAAACCGAACGCTGTCATCGCCGAGAAGTAACCAGAGAGCAACGTGACGAGCACGGCGATGATCAAACTGTTTTTAAAGCCTGTCCAGATATTGATGTAGTCGCTCAAGATCGCGTAGTTGTCGATGAGCGCCGTACCTGGAAGGAGTGAGAAGCCTGACATGATCTCTCCGTTCGTCCGAGTCGCGTTGACGAGCATCATGAGGAACGGGATGAAACAGATGATCGTCAAGATGATCAAGCCCGTGTAAATAACACCACGGCTGAAGAGTTTCTTCTTCTGTTTTTGTTTCGGTGGCTCCACACGAAGCGGTTTCTCTTCGCGCGGCGGCTGTACTTCGCTGTCGGCGAGCATACGCCGTGATTCTGCATTCTGTTCCATTGCTTATGCTCCCTTCTGCGCAGCGCGCTCTTTACGGAACATGCCTTTGAAGACGACCGCCGAGAAGACGAGCGTGATCAAGAACAAGCCGTAAGCGACCGCTGCCGCATAGCCATAGTTGTTATACTTGAACGCCTGGTTGTACAGGTAAAGAACCATCGTGTTAAGCGATCCGTCTGGTGCACCGATCCCGTCCGTCAAGAGAAGCGGCAGGTCGAACAATTGAAGTCCGCCGATGAGCGACGTGATCATGATGTACAAGAGAATCGGTTTGAGTAGCGGTAATGTGACGAACGTAAACATTTGCCAACGGTTCGCGCCATCGATATGGGCGGCTTCGAAGAAGTCTTTTGAGATACCCGATACGCCGGCCATGACGATGATGAACGAGTGACCGAACCACATCCATGTCAAAATGAGTGAGACGGACAGTTGTGCCGTCACCGGTTGCGATAGCCAGTTGATTGGGTCTGAGATGATCCCGAGTTTCAAGAGCATCATGTTGAGTGAACCGTGCTGCCAGTCAAGCAAAATTCCGAACAAGAGCGCGACCGAACTGATCGTGATCAAGTTTGGCAGGTAGAAGAATGAACGGAAGAACGCGAGGCCCTTCAATTTCAACCGAAGATCGGAGAACAAGAGTGCAAGAAGCAAGGCAAGACCAATCTGTAAGGCGAAGTTTACTCCCCAAATCTTGATCGTATTGACGAACGCCTCGATGAAGAACGTATCCGTCAACAGTCGCGCATAGTTCGCGAAGCCGACGATTTCTTCTCCTGGGCTGCCGGTATAGTTCGTAAAGCTGTAATACAGGGTCAAGAAGACCGGATAAATACTGAATGTCAAAAAGACGACCCAAAACGGGGCAATAAAGGCATAGCCATAGCGGTCTAGTTTTTTCACGTCGTGTTACTCCTTCCATAGCAACCCTCAGGGGGGAGGGTCTTCCCCCCAAGGATTAGCTGGCCTCAGTCAACTTGGATGTCTGGGTAAGCGTTTTTCGCTTGTTTTTTGAATTCTGCAATCGCTTCGTCTTTCGTCTTCTTGCCTTCCACGTATTGGAGGACTGACGCACCGTAAAGCGTGTCGAGCTGTTGGTCGTATTTCGTGACGATTCCTGGTGTGATTTCATCCGCTTGTCCGAGGAAGAACTCGTAGTTGTTCTGTCCGCCGAGGAACTCGTCGCTGAAGTCGTCTTTGATTTTGTCTGTTACTGGTTTGAAGGCAAGAACGTCGCCTGTCTCTTCAGCCCAGTCCGTCAAGAACTCTTCGTCTTGTGTCATGAGTTTGACGAAGTCGTAAGCGGCTTCTTTGTTTTTCGATCCTTCGTACACGCCGAGCCATGTGCCGCCCCAGAAGTACGGGCTTGGACCGTTCGTGACTGCCCAGTCGCCGGCTGTGTCTTTCGCGCTGTCTTTCAAGACGCTGTGAAGGCCCCAAGTTGGGAGGACGTATGAGAAGACTTGTGTTTCTGTCTCTGTGCCGCCTTCTTTAACTTTGATTGGTTTCGACATACCTTCGAACCAAGATGGTGACCATTCAGGAGCAAGTGCCGTGTATTGCTTGTCACGAAGCTCTTTCGCGTAGTCCATGTAGTTGATTTTGTCTTCTGTCAACACGAGCTCGTTGTTTTCGTTTACCCATGCTTCTGGGTTCGCGCCTTGTGAGAACCAACGGATCGCGCCTTCGTCTGGGAACATTTTGTAGCCTTTTTCTTTCATCTTCTCAGCAACTTCGAAGACGCCGTCCATCGAGCTCATCATGTTGCCGATTTCAGTCGGATCGTCCGTGCCGAGCACTTCTTTCGCTAAGCTACGTTTGTAGTAGACGCCACCTGGTGTCGTTTGCCACGAAAGGGCGCGCACGTTGCCTTCTGAGTCTTTCCCGAGATCGAATACGTATGGGATGTAGTCGTCCGCGATTTCGTTGACGTTGTATGGCTCATCCGAAAGGTTTTCCCAATAGCCTGCATCTACCCATTGTTTGAGGAAGGCGATTTCGCCTGTGAACACGTCAGGTGCTCCGACGCCGCTCTCGAGTGCTGGCTTAAGTTTTGTCGGATAGTCGGCGATCGGGACGATCGTCAACTCGACTTTCACGCCGTTGCGTTCTTCGTACGTTTTGATTGGCTCTTTCAATTCATCTGTGAACGACCAAACTTTGAGGACGTCGTCTTTAGAACCTGACCCAGAACCTGAAGTTCCTTCGTCGTTTGAGCATGCGCCCAAGACGCCGACTGATAGAGCTCCGATTGAAAGTAAGCTGACTAATTTTTTACGCATGTGTGAACCCATCCTTTTTTTAAGGTTTTTAGAAAGCGTTTGCAAGAAGAGGTAAATAATTGTCGAAAGCGCTTTCGATTTTGTCGAAATAAATAATCGAAAGCGGTTTCGATTTTGGCGGAATGATGTTTCGAAATCGCTCTCTTCTCTCCATTCCGCTGAAGGGAACAGAGCGACTTCGAAAGATCAATCGGAACTACTTTAGTTGTTCACCGGCGCGCATGACGCCCGTTCAATCAGTTTGACCGGAATGACGCGACGTTCCGCCCGTCTTTCCTTGGCGGTCATTTGCTCAATCAACAACTCAGCCGCCGCTTCGCCGATCTCGTCCGTGTCTTGACGGATCGTCGTCAACTTTGGCGTGATGTACTTGATCATCTCGATGTCGTCGTAACCGATGACCGAAATGTCTTCTGGCACGCGAAGTCCTCGTTCATGGATCGCTTCGATGGCGCCAATCGCCATTTGGTCGCCCGCGACGAATACCGCGGTCGGACGTGACTCGAGGTCGAGCAGCTTTTCCATCGCCTGCTTCCCTTCTTCGACAGAGAAGAAGCCGGCGTTGACCAAGTAACCTGGCTCGATTGGCAGGTCGAGCGCCTCCATGGCAAGCTCATACCCTTTGACGCGAGCCGCACCCGCATCAATCGTCTGATCACCAGCGATATGTGCGATGTGGCGGTGTCCGAGGTCGTGCAAGTAGTTCACGGCAAGGCGGGCCCCTTCGGTGTTGTCGGAATAGACGACGCTACAGTTGGCGCTGTCCATGTCGACGACGACGATAGGGATGTCACTTTGCATGAGCTCTTGAACTTGCTCATCCATCCGGTCCGAACAGATGACGACGATGCCGTCGACGGCCCGGTGTTTGAAGTGTTCGAGATAACTCATGTCACGGTTGCGAAGGTTGCGCGAGGCGAAAATTAAATCGTAGCCTTGCTCCTCCGTGGCGTGACGGAAACTTTCAATGATGCCGTTGAAGAACGGATGTTTCATTCCGACTTCGTTCGCTTCCGAAAACATGACCCCGATCGCCCACGATTTTTTTGTCGATAACGACTGTGCGTGCGCGTTCGGCAGATAGTCCATCTCGGCCGCGGCTTTCAAAATCTTGGCTCTCGTCTTCTCGCTCACGTCCTTGTAGTTGTTCAACGCTTTAGAGACGGTCGTGATGGAGAAGCCGGTTTTCTTTGCTAAATCATAGATCGTACCCATGTTAGTCTCCTCTTCCCGAAAGCGCTTTCGGTACTTTGATTGTAGCGCATGAATTTGTAGGAATCAATTCTTTTTCGTGGAATATTTTGCGATAAATTTTAATGACGTCTTTCTTCTATATTACTGCATCTGGAAACTTTTTGTCTTTAGTGTGTCCGGGTATACAACCAGACGAGATTCGTGAATTTTTGGACTTCCGTCTCGCCCGTCGCGCCTTTAAACAACCTTTGAAACGGCTTCAATAATTGTTCGAGGACAATCTTTCGAAGTCGTTCCTGATGCAGCTCGTACGTGATCGCCTCGAACAGATCGGCCTGCTCTTCGGTCATCTTCACGTGCGCGCGAATCCGTTCAGCCATCTCGATCAACTCGTCCATCGTCACAAGGTTTTTATCGGTCGTCCCTCGCATCTGATCGACGGTGACCGGGTTCAAGATGTGATCTCCCGTTTCGACCATCCGAGCCGCCATCAACTCGACGTAGCCATACAAATTGCGAACGAGCTGTTGAATCGAATAGGCGGTGTTCGTGATGCGTAAAGTGAACAGAATATGTTGCAACATTCCATTAAATAGAATCGTCAATTCAATCGAATATGGGCGGATCTCTTCCCCGATGATCTCAGTCAAGCGCATGGCGAGCCACTCAATCTCATAGACGCGGTGCTGCAAGACGAGCTTTTTCAACTCGGGCTCGTTCGCCGACATGATCGACTCGAATAACGCATACAAATTCCGTTCCTCGTTCAATTGAATGAGAATCGAAATCTGCTCGATAAAGACGTCTTTGTCCCGTTTGTCGCGTCCCAGTTGCATCTCAATCCGCCGCTGTCCGGCGTCATAGCGCAAGTTCTCGAGGATGTTGGCGACACAGTCCGTCTTCGAGGCGAAATAATTGTAAAACGTCCCTTTCGAGATGTGGGCTCGTTCAATGATCTCTTGCACCGACGTCTGTTGGACCCCGTTTTCGATGAACAAGGTCATGGCGACATCGGCGACTTTTCGTTTCTTATCTTTCATATGCGAATGCTCCGTTCTGCTTGTTTTATATGCTGAGTATATCATTTTGAACTCATAGTACAAAATGGTTGATTTATTTATACAGTGGGTATAAAATCATCACATCGACACTTACTAGTATATAACTATTCACAACATAAAGGAGCAAGTCGTATGAAACCAAAATTCCAAAAAAAACCGCCGTATCTCATGCTCGCGGTCTTGTTCGTCGGAGCGTTCATCGCCTTCTTGAACAACTCGTTATTGAACGTCGCGCTGCCCTCGATCATGGTCGACTTGGAGATTGCCGACTACTCGACCGTCCAGTGGCTCGCGACCGGCTTTATGCTCGTGACGGGCGTTCTCGTTCCGGCATCGGCCTACTTAATCACGCGCTTCTCGAACCGAGCGCTCTTCATCACCTCGATGGCAATTTTCGCCCTCGGGACGGCGATTGCCGCCTTCTCTCCAACATTCGGCTGGTTGCTCTCAGGGCGGATGATTCAAGCGGTCGGTGCCTCGACGATGGGACCGCTCTTGATGAACGTCATGCTCGTCAGTTTCCCGCGTGAGAAGCGCGGGACAGCAATGGGAATTTTCGGTCTCGTCATGATTTCGGCGCCGGCAATCGGACCGACATTGTCGGGTTACATCGTCGAGTATTATGACTGGCGCGTCTTGTTCGAGATGATTCTCCCACTCGCCATTATCGGTCTCGGCCTCGCGATTTGGAAAGCCGAAAACGTCATGGTGCAAAACAAAGAACAATCGCTCGACTACTTGTCGCTCGTCTTGTCGACGCTCGGGTTTGGCGGCGTCTTGTATGGGGTCAGTTCGGCTAGCTCGGACGGCTGGAGCAATCCGATTGTCTTGACGACCATCGTTGTCGGGTTCGTCGCGCTGATCGCGTTCGTCATCCGTCAGCTCAATATGGAGAAACCGCTCCTCGACCTACGGGCATATAAATACCCGATGTTCGCACTCGCATCGATTATCGCCATCGTCAACGCCGTCGCCATGTTCTCCGGTATGATTTTGACACCGGCGTACGTCCAAAGCGTCCGTGGCATCTCGCCGCTCGACTCGGGGCTCATGCTTCTCCCGGGTGCCATCATCATGGGAATCATGTCGCCAATCACCGGGAAACTGTTCGACAAGTTCGGACCGAAGTTATTATCGCTTGTCGGTCTCACAATCACAGCCATCTCGACATATATGCTCGCGAACGTTCAGCTGGACTCGACGTACACGTACATCGTCGCGACGTATACGCTTCGCATGTTCGGGATGTCGATGGTCATGATGCCTCTCATGACTAATGGTCTCAACCAGTTACCAACGCATCTCAACCCGCACGGAACGGCCATCAACAACACGGCGCAACAAGTATCTGGTGCGATCGGGACAGCTGTGCTCGTCACCATCATGAACTCGGTGACACGGACAGAAGCCGAATCACTCATGAGCGGTGTGGACCCAGCGACGCTCACGGAGAGTGCGATGGGTGCGTTGACGCAACAAGCACTCCTCTCAGGGATTCAAGTCTCGTTCTATGTCGCACTCGGTATGAACATCTTGGCGCTCGTCCTCGCATTCTTTGTAAAACGGGTCGATGTTCGAAACATTGATTTTATTGAAAAAGATATTAAAAAAGAATTGAAAAAAGCAAATTAAACAAATACGAATTAGCTTATAGGCAAGTGGACGAATCTGCGAAAAGATTCGTCCACTTTTTTTACCCGATTTAAGAACTTCAATGCTTATGATACCGATCATGACTGTTCAATCCACGCACTCACGTAGAGTGTGATACGTTGACACCTCCATAGAATAAGGACGAGCGTTATTTCAATCCACGCACCTACGTGAGGTGCGATTATGCTCGCCGATGTCGGCGGCGATCTTTACACATTTCAATCCACGCACCTACGTGAGGTGCGATAAAGTCAAACACTAATTTTCTGTAACTTCGTTCATATTTCAATCCACGCACCTACGTGAGGTGCGATCTCGACGACTCCATCCGAAAGGGGTTTAGCTGATATTTCAATCCACGCACCTACGTGAGGTGCGATTGCTCACGTCGGGCGAGTTCATCGACGCGGCCGAATTTCAATCCACGCACCTACGTGAGATGCGATACAATATGCTCGCATCAATCGTCAATCGAGGACTTATTTCAATCCACACACCTACGTGAGGTGCGATAACTATTGGGACTTAGACACAATCGAAGTCATCGATTTCAATCCACGCACCTACGTGAGGTGCGATGGTCGCGCCGTTGTTTTCTGTCAACCGGGGGATATTTCAATCCACGCACCTACGTGAGGTGCGATGGGCACTGGAGCAACGACAGGACAAGCGACCGCAATTTCAATCCACGCACCTATGTGAGGTGCGATTCGAGGCGGCACTCCAACAGGTCGGGCAGACCTTATTTCAATCCACGCACCTACGTGAGGTGCGATCTCGCCGACGCTCGCAAGATCGTCGAACATCTGATTTCAATCCACGCACCTACGTGAGGTGCGATAAGTGGCGATCAAGGGCACGGCAGAAGAAGTCGAATTTCAATCCACGCACCTACGTGAGGTGCGATGTGACCGCTATGTGATCGTCAGCATCGCCCAAAGGATTTCAATCCACGCACCTACGTGAGGTGCGATGAGTCGTATCGCCGGAAGAAGCGGCCGACATGGTATTTCAATCCACGC
>NZ_JTLB01000010.1:0-54833 GCF_000798975.1 Exiguobacterium sp. ZOR0005
TTCTCACCATAAAAAAACACTCCCCAATCAGATAAACAGATTTGTTATTTCATCTGTCTACCTATTGGGGAGCATATCAGCCGCAAGCAGGTCTTTCAAATCATGTAAGGACGTTCAAAACCGAACGGACCGAGTCGGCTGAGCGTTTCAATGCCGCCGTCTCTTCTTCCGTCAATTCGAGTTCGAGCACACGTTCAATTCCGTTCGCCCCGAGAATCGTCGGCACGCCGAGATAAAGATCTTCGAAGCCGTACTCCCCTTCGAGGTAAGCGATCGCCGGTAAGATGCGACGCTGGTCTTTTAAGATTGCCTCGACCATCTCGACGATGGCGGCTGCCGGCGCATAGTAGGCCGAGCCGTTACCGAGGAGTTGCACGATCTCACCGCCGCCTTTACGCGTCCGATTGACGATCGCTTCAATCCGGTCGGCCGGTAACAGTTTCTCGAGCGGGATGCCTCCGGCGTACGAGTAACGAATGAGCGGCACCATGTCGTCTCCATGTCCGCCGAGGACAAAGCCGGACACGTCTTTCACCGACACGTTCAACTCGGCGGCGACGAACGTGCGGAACCGAGCCGTATCGAGCACGCCCGATTGGCCGATGACACGTTCTTTCGGGAATCCCGACTCTTTGAACGCGGCATACGTCATCGCATCGACAGGATTCGTCAAGACGATCAAAATCGCTTCCGGTGAATAGCGGGCCACTTCTTTCGTGACCGCCCGCATCACCTTCGCGTTCGTCGAGACGAGGTCGTCCCGACTCATGCCAGGCTTACGCGCAATGCCGGCCGTGATGACGACGATGTCCGAATTAGCCGTATCGGCGTAATCCGACGTCCCTGTGATCCACGCGTCAAACCCTTGGATCGGCGCCGTCTCTTGCATATCGAGCGCTTTCCCTTTCGTCGGGTTCTCCATCTCTTTCATATCGAGAAGGACGACATCACCTAACTCTTTTTGAGCCAAATACAGTGCCGTCGTGGCCCCCGTGAAGCCGCTACCGATGACCGAAATCTTATTGCGTCGAATCATTGTGCTCTCCCCCTTGGTTTTACTGATGACTTACATGTTGTTGATCAGTTCATCCGCAAACTCTGAACACTTCACTTCTGTCGCACCGTCCATGAGACGGGCGAAATCGTACGTGACGACTTTCGAGGCGATCGATTTCTCCATCGCATTGATGATGAGGTCTGCCGCTTCGTTCCAGTTCATGTGACGAAGCATCATCTCACCTGACAAGATGACCGATGACGGGTTCACTTTGTCGAGGCCCGCATACTTCGGTGCCGTGCCGTGTGTCGCTTCGAAGATCGCATGGCCTGTCACATAGTTAATGTTCGCACCAGGCGCGATACCGATTCCACCGACTTGAGCAGCGAGAGCATCTGAGATGTAGTCCCCGTTCAAGTTCATCGTCGCGACGACGTCGAACTCGCGTGGGCGTGTCAAGATCTGCTGGAGGAAGATATCTGCGATCGAATCTTTCACGATGATCTTGCCTTCCGCCTCAGCCTTCGACTGGGCTTCATTCGCAGCCGCCTCACCAGACTCTTCTTTGATGCGGTCGTATTGTGCCCATGTGAACACTTTATCGCCATACTCTTCTTCCGCGAGCTCATAGCCCCAGTTTTTGAAGGCGCCTTCTGTGAACTTCATGATGTTTCCTTTATGGACGAGCGTGAGCGATTTGCGGTTGTTCGCGATCGCATATTCAAGTGCCGCTCGAACGAGACGTTTCGTCCCTTCCGAAGAAACCGGCTTGATCCCGATTCCTGACGTTTCCGGGAAACGGATCTTGTTGACGTTCATTTCTTCTTTCAAGAACGTGATCAACTTCTTCACTTCGTCGCTGCCTGACGCGTATTCGATTCCCGCGTAAATATCTTCTGTGTTCTCACGGAAGATGACCATGTCCGTGTCTTCAGGGCGTTTGACCGGTGACGGCACGCCTGTGAAGTAACGAACCGGACGAAGGCACGTGTACAAGTCGAGCTCTTGACGAAGCGCGACGTTGAGTGAACGGATTCCACCGCCGACTGGAGTTGTGAGCGGACCTTTGATGGCGATCAAATACTCACGGATTTGATCGAGCGTCTCGTTCGGGAGCCATTCCCCTGTTTGGTTGAACGCCTTTTCGCCAGCAAACACTTCCATCCATTCGATCTTCTTCTCGCCGCCGTAAGCTTTTTCGACAGCCGCATCGAAGACGCGGACCGCAGCGTTCCAAATATCCGGGCCTGTGCCGTCGCCGATGATGAATGGAATCGTTGGTACGTTCGGTACTTGAAGTGCACCATTTTCTACTGTGATTTTCTGACCTTGTGTCAACATATGAATCCCCCTAAGTACATTACTGTAGGCCGGCGTATCCGCCGACCTACGTCAATTGTTAGTTTACCAAAGTTTATGTCTAAATTGTGACTTGAACTTTCGAATCCGCTCAGCGTTCGTTCATCGGAACGTACGAACGATGTGCTTCTCCGACGTATTCGGCACGTGGACGGATGAGGCGGTTGTCCGCATACTGCTCGAGGATGTGGGCAATCCATCCAGACATCCGCGACACGGCGAAAATCGGTGTGAACAACTCTTCATCGAGGCCGAGCGCGTAATACGTCGAGGCCGAGTAGAAGTCTACGTTCGGCTTCAACCCTTTTTCTGTCTCGACGAGATGATCGATCTTCTCAGACATCTCATACCATTCCGGTTCGCCGATTTGCGCTGTCAACTGACGGCTCATCTCTTTTAAATGTTTCGCCCGCGGGTCGCCGTCCTTATACACACGGTGACCGAAGCCCATGATTTTCTCACGGCGCTCGAACTTGCCGCGAACGTATTCTTCGACTTTATCGACCGATTCGATTTCGTGGAGCATTTTCATGACGGCCTCGTTAGCACCACCGTGAAGCGGTCCTTTAAGCGCGCCCATCGCGGCTGTCACACCTGAATACATATCCGATAACGTCGCCACACAGACGCGCGCCGTAAACGTTGAGGCGTTCAGCTCGTGGTCGGCGTGAAGGATGAGTGCTTTATCGATCGTCTTCTCAGCAACCTCGCTCGGCTCTTCTCCGTTCAACATGTATAAGAAGTTCGCTGCATACGACAACCCTTGCTTCGGCGCGACCGGTTGCTCGCCTTTACGAAGACGGGCGAACGCCGTCACGATCGTCGCGATTTGAGCCTGGAGACGAATCGCCTTGCGCATGTTCGCTTCCTCGCTCATATCTTCTGATTCCTCGTCGTAAAGTGCAAGTTGCGATAGCGCGGTCCGGATTGTCGCCATGGCGTTCGCCGATTTCGGCGCCCGCTCGAGCGTCGCGATCACATCGTCCGGCAACTTCGCCTCTTTCACGAGCGCTTCAGAAAGTGTTTTCAATTCTTCCGCCTTCGGAAGCCGATCGTTCCATAATAAGAAGACGACTTCTTCAAACGTGGCGTGGTCCGCCAAATCATCAATTGTGTATCCTCCGTAAGTCAATTGTCCGTCAATGATCGAACTAACTTTTGAGGCCGCTGCCACAATCCCTTCTAACCCTTTTGTTGTTGACATCCATAACTCCCCCTCAGTCTTTAAAAGTGGTCGACCGCATCATACAGTCTGTTTATAGGGAATAAGGACGGCTGTCGAACGCTTTCCCCTTGACCGTGTTTCGACGTCATACCGCCCTGTCCTCCATTCAGTATAAACAATTTACTGAAAAAAAGAAATGTAAGCGTATCCAGTCGTTAAATTTTGTCAGAACCATTTCTCCACCAGGCTATAGCCTCCCAAAATGAGGGCGGCGATGCCGGCTCCGACGAGCGGTCCGACCGGCACTCCTTTCATGAAACCGACCGCGAGAATCGTTCCAGCCAGGAGTGCAGTCGTGACGACCGGGTCGACACGCATGAGTTGGACTCCTTGTCCGGCTGCGAGCGCGACAAACATTCCGGAAGCGAAAGCGACGATGCCGACCGGCCCTTTAATACTATTCCACAATTCTCTAAAACCTATGTCACCAGTTGCGATCGGAACGAGCACGGCAATCGTGATGATTGTCACGCCCCAATGAATTCCTTTTGAGGCGAGCGTCGGAAACAATTGGTCACCGAACCCGATCGCCTTGATGATCAACAACACACTGCTCGCGATGATGACCGATTGGTTATGGGAAATGACCCCGATCAAGACGAGCAGCAACAAGAATAAATATGCACCCATACGTCTCCTTCTTTCTAAATGGAAAAAGAACCGACCTCGAGATAAGGTCGGTTCGATTGGCATTCGATTACGCGTTATAAATCTTACCAGTAAGTGGGTCGATTGAAATCATTTGACCGTCACGGAGTGTGGCTGTCGCAGATTCAACACCGACGATCACTGGTTTACGGAGCGATGGTCCGACGATGCCGGCGTGGCTCGTCAATCCGCCGTCTTCCGTGATGATTCCAGCCGCTTTTTCGATCGCTGGCATCATTTCTTTATCTGTGAACGGTGCGACGAGGATCATTCCGTCTTTCGCTTTCGCGTTCGCCTCGTCCGCATTGTTAGCGACGACAACTTCCCCGACGAGTCCGCGCTCACCGATTCCGCGCCCGTTTGCGAGGGCGTGGCCGACGATGTGGATTTTCATCATGTTCGTTGTTCCTGCAGTCGCAGCCGGGATACCTGCCGAAATGACGACGAGGTCGCCGTCTGTGACAAATCCTGCGTGACGTGCTGCTTCAGATGCTTTCACCAACATTTCATCCGTGTTGTTCGGCATCGTGTCAGCAACGATCGGGTATACACCCCAAACGAGGTTCAACTGACGTGCTACGCGCTCAGATTCAGTGACCGCGATGATGTTCGCTTCTGGACGGTATTTTGCCGTACGGGCAGCCGTGTAACCAGATTGTGTTGGTGTCAAGATCGCTTTCGCGTTCAAGTTGATCGCTGTGTGGGCAACCGCTTGTGAGATCGCATCCGTCACGGTGTGCTCACTGCGCTTCTGACGATCTTTGAGCAAGTTTTTGTAGTCGAGCATGCGCTCTGTACGAACAGCGATCGCTGCTTGCATTTGAACTGATTCGATTGGGTAGTCACCAGCAGCCGTCTCACCTGAGAGCATGACCGCATCTGTACCATCAAGGATGGCGTTAGCGACGTCCGATGCTTCCGCACGAGTCGGACGCGGGTTACGTTGCATTGAATCAAGCATTTGTGTCGCTGTGATGACCGGTTTACCAAGGTCGTTACACTTCTTGATCAATTCTTTTTGAACTGGCGTGACTTCTTCTGTCGGGATCTCGATACCGAGGTCTCCACGAGCGACCATCAAACCGTCAGAGATTGCCAAGATTTCTTCGATGTTGTCGACGCCTTCTTGGTTTTCAATCTTCGGATAGATTTTAATGTGTGACGCATCGTGCTTTTCGAGAAGTTGACGAATCTCAACGACGTCAGATGCACGACGGACGAACGATGCTGCGATCACATCGATATCTTGTGAAATACCGAATTCGATGTCAGCGATGTCTTTGTCCGTAAGGGCAGGAAGGTTCACTTTGACGTTTGGCAAGTTTACGCCTTTCTTCGTCTTGATGATTCCTTCGTTTTCGATAAGGCAGCGAAGTTCGCGGTTCGGGAGCTTCTCAACGACAAGGAGTCCGATTAATCCGTCATCGAGCATGATGCGTGAACCGACTTCAACGTCCTCGTAAAGGCCTTCGTATGTGACCGAGAAACGATCTTTCGTACCGACGATTTCTTCTGTCGAAACGATTGTCACTTCTTTACCTTTTTCAAGAAGTGCTTTGCCGTCTTCGAACGTATGCGTCCGAATCTCAGGACCTTTCGTATCAAGAAGCACGGTCACGACTTTGCCAGCGGCACGTGCTGCTTCACGGATATCACGGATGCGGGCACCGTGCTCTTCGTAGTCACCGTGTGAGAAGTTAAGACGAGCGACGTTCATACCGGCTTCAATCATTTCTGGAAGAAGCTTCTCTGAAGCTGGTCCAATCGTACATACAATTTTCGTTCTACGCATAAATAAAAACCTCCTAGGGGATGTTATTGCAATTGCACACAGAAAACGGGAGGGCATGCGACCTGATCCCGTCTCTGTGAAGTTCACTGTGCTTAAATCGACAACTGGTTCGAAAGATCGATCAACTTCATATCAATCGTATGCTTGTTATGATCGAGCGCCTCGTCAATGTCGAGATCCATCATTTGACCGGCACGAATACCGACGACACGTCCAGCCTTGCCTTCGAGCAAGATCTCGACGGCGTAAGCACCCATGCGGCTCGCGAGGACACGGTCAGCGGCGGTCGGGGAACCACCACGTTGGATGTGACCGAGAATCGTCACACGCGTCTCCGAGTTCGTCTTCTCCGCGATGAGCTTTCCGATTTCCTCGGCACTGCCGGCGCCTTCAGCGACGACAACGATCGAGTGCTTCTTACCGCGGGCGACACCGTGATTGATGCGTTCCACGATCGCGCTTAAATCTTCCGGACGTTCTGGGACGAGAATTGATTCTGCCCCACCGGCCAGACCTGCGAAAAGCGCGATGTCTCCAGCGTCACGGCCCATCACTTCGATGACGTATGTCCGTTCATGTGAAGATGCCGTGTCACGGATTTTGTCGATCGCATCGAGCGCCGTGTTGAGCGCTGTGTCAAATCCGATCGTCGCATCCGTACCCGGGATATCGTTGTCGATCGTCCCAGGAAGCCCGATTGTCGGGAATCCAAGTTCCGTCAACTTTTGAGCGCCACGGTATGAACCGTCTCCGCCAATCACGACGAGTGCGTCGATGTTAAATTTCTTCAATTGTTCGACCGCTTTAGCGCGACCTTCTTCTGTTCTGAATTCAGGGCAACGGGCCGAACGTAGGAACGTTCCTCCGCGTTGAATGATATCGCCGACTGAGCCAAGGTTCAATTCGACGAGGTCGCCCTCGATCAAACCTTGATAGCCGTTATACACACCGTACACTTCAAGACCTTCGAAAATTGCTTTTCGGGTCACGGCACGGACTGCAGCGTTCATTCCGGGAGCGTCTCCCCCACTTGTCAATACCGCAATTCGTTTTAAATTCACGTCACTCACCTCTTATGTGTTTTAACGAAATCTGAAAATAAAATACCATGTCTGACCTTTGTTTTACAACACAAGTATGTGAAAAAAAAACAAGGGGTCCTCATCGAAACAGTCATTTGGTGAACGGTTGATTGTGAATGCGAAGCGGTTGTTACCGTTTTCACGAGCCAATTGTGCCAATTTGATGATATTTGTCAGCACGACCGTTCAACAGTTCGGTTTGAGCGTGTTGCATCAACTCGGCGATGTGTTGTGTTAATACAGGCTTCAAGAGTGACGACTGTAATGACACATCCATATGCGCTCCGCCGAACACTTCTGTGACGACTTCATCGACAATCCCTAATCCATATAAATCTTGTGCGGTAATCTTCATCGTTTCGGCTGCACGTTCGGCCAGTTTCGCATCTTTCCATAGAAGCGCGGCCGCACCTTCCGGCGAGATGACCGAATACGTACTGTTCTCGAGCATGAGCAGTCGGTCGCACACACCGATGCCGAGTGCGCCACCTGAGCCACCTTCCCCGATCACGACCGAGACGATCGGTGTCTTCAACGTCGCCATCTCGAACAAGTTACGCGCAATCGCTTCACTTTGTCCGCGTTCTTCGGCCGCTTTACCCGGGTAGGCCCCTTTCGTATCGATGAACGTGATGATCGGGCGGTTAAACTTCTCCGCCTGTTTCATGAACCGGAGCGCCTTTCGATACCCTTCCGGATGGGGCATCCCGAAATTACGCGCCATGTTCTCTTTCGTGTTCCGCCCGCGCTGATGACCGATGATCGTCACTGGCTTGCCATCGAGTGTGGCGATGCCGGCGACAATCGCCGCATCGTCATAGCCGTGGCGATCGCCATGGAGCTCGATAAAGTCAGGGAACAGACGCTCGATATAATCAAGCGTCGTTGGTCGTTTCGGGTTGCGTGCCAATTGCACGCGATCCCACGGTTTCATATTCCCATAAATATCTTTTTCTAATCGGTGCAGCTTCGCTTCGAGATGCCGAATCTCGCGGGACAAATCAATCCCTTTCGTCTCAGCGGTCTCACGTAGCTTCTCGAGCTGTTCATTCACTTCTTTGATTGGATCAAACACGGTCTACACCCCCGCCATGTAACGTGATCATGTTGTGTAAAAACGAACGCATTTGTTCGCGATGGATGACGGCGTCCAATTGGCCCGCCTCCAATAAAAATTCGGCTGTTTGGAAGTTGTCTGGTAATTTTTCACGGATCGTCTGTTCGATGATACGTCGACCGGCAAACCCGATCAACGCACCTGGTTCGGCCACATTCAAGTCACCGAGCATCGCAAAGCTTGCCGACACGCCACCCGTCGTCGGATGGGTCAAGTAAGAGATGTAGAGCAACCCTGCTTCATCATGTTGCTTCAACGCAATCGACGTGTTCGCCATTTGCATGAGGCTGACCATTCCTTCTTGCATCCGCGCACCGCCTGATGCGGTGAACAAGACGACTGGCAATCGCTCGGCCGTTGCTTGTCGAACAGCCGATGCGATCGCTTCACCGACATACGCCCCCATCGAGCCCATCCGGAACCTCGCGTCCATGACACAGACGACGAACGGATGACCAGAGATGCTCGCGCGGCCACAGACGACCGCTTCCTCGATTCCAGTTCGCTCCCTGTCTTTCGCTAACTTTTCTTCATAATCTGGAAAATCAAGCGGATTCGCTTTTACTTCCGGTCCTGAGAACTTCTCGAACGAACCGGCATCGACGAGCATCGTAATCCGCTCATCGGCACTGAGTGGAAAATGATAACCACAGTCACATACTTTATGGTTTTCGTTTAACTGTTTCGTGTAATGCATATATTTACAAGATGGACATTTTGTCATTAACCCTTGCGGCGCATCGATTTTTGGTTCTCGCTGACGCAACGGCATGTATCGTTTTGGTTTCTTGAAAAAAGCAGTCATCGCTTCCCCCTCGTTCATTCCGGCATCCCCACTTTACGCCACATCTCCAACAATTCCATTCGTTCTTCTAACGTATACAAGTCGCCGGCGTCCGTTCCTTCATAAAACCGGTTGACCTCGCTCCATATGCGGATGAACAACTCGTTCTTCAAACCGAAGACGAGCTGTTGACGAAAAATCCGGTCTTCGTTCAGGTTCAACTCGAGCGCCTGCACACGTTCTCGAGTTGGCTCGACTTCCGAGAACGCCAAACGTTCAAGCAACCGCAACATCTCGACGATGTCGGTCGCTTTCGTCTGTTTCGTCACGATGAACTCGGACAATATTTCGATATAGCGGTGCCGGTCTTGTTCACACAAGAACGTCCCACCTCCGTGTCTCGTCTCGACGATCCCAAGGAAACTGAGCGCGCGCAACGCCTCTCGTACCGAGGCCCGGCTAATCGACAGCGTTTCCGCGAGCTCGCGTTCGGATGGAAGCCGATCTCCGGGCGTGAGCGCCGCCTGGACGATCAATGAACGGATTTTAGAAATGTTTTCGTGAAATGAGGATGCGTGTTTTCCATGCATCTGACCGTTCAACTCCCTTTTTGAATGGTATTATCTCTAAAGTGGTCAGACCAATCAAACAGATTATACCACTTTTTATGACTTGGTACTAGTTTTCGTGCCAGTCATTTTTGTGTCGACACGTTTCAAAACGACGTCCGACTCCCCGAACCGTTTCTTGATCGCCAGCAACAACGCGTCGGTCGGATTGACCGAAAAGGCTGACGCAAGTTGCTTCACTTCTTTCGAGTCTGAGAAGCGACAGACGACAGGCACGTCGCCGGGTGAGGCGTGCAACAGTTCCTCAAGCTCTGGGAACGACTCACGTCGCAATCGGACGAACAACGCTTGACCATGTAACGGTCTGACCCGTTCAACGATCAATTGTCTGCGACCGTCGCGTTCGTTCGGGTGGACTTCAAGCAGCAACACGTTACCGCTGTATAGTGAACGTACAAACGCTTTATAGACGCGAGGGAAAACGACGACTTCGTCCTGTGTGACACCGTCATCGACCATCATGACACCCATGTCTTCACTTTTTTTCGTTTTGAACGTTCGGACCTCATCGACGTAGACGATGACGAACCCTTTTTCCCCATTCAACACATCCTCCATCGTCACCGTCGTGACGCCGAGCGGAGCGACCGTCGTCAGTGGAGAATGCACGATCCACGTCCCGAGCGCTTCCCGCTCTTCCTCCGACCAGTTCGGTTCGGTCGGCTCGGTTCGCTTCAAGCCGAGCGACGACAGTTCATCCGGGAGCAGGTGCGTGTCCGCTTCTTCACGCAGACGCTCGACGGCAAGAAAAGCCGCGCGGCGATTTCCGTGGTACATACGGTCAAGCGCGCCGGCGCCGAGCAATCGCCGCAGTTTCAACTGGTCTTTCGCCCCCCACTCCATCAACTCACGCAACCGGCTCACGTCCGTGAACTCGGTATGATGGGCAATCAAGCGCTCGACATCACGTTTCGTCAAACCTTGAATCGCTTTCAATCCGAGACGAACGCCCGGCCCCTCTAAAAACGCCCCGGCCTCACCGTGCAGCACGTCTGGTGCATAAACGGGGATTCTCCCTTTCCGCAACATGCGCACGAGTTGGTTCGTTTTCTCATACGTGACGAGATAAAAGATCCGTTCAAAATGCGCCTTCACGTAAGCGAGTCGATAACTGATCAAACTGTAAGCGACGGCGTGAGAACGGTTGAACCCGTACCCAGCGAACTTCTCGATCCATGAAAACACGTGTTGCATCGATTCTAATCCGAACTTCGGTGTGGTCCGCTCTAAAAACCGTGCTTTCTCCACGTCAATCGCCGTCGCGTCTTTTTTGGCGATGGCTCGGCGCACCAAGTCCGCCTCGGCATACGTATAGCCGGCGAGCTCACGCAATAGCCGCATGACTTGTTCTTGATAGACGAGCACCCCGTAAGTCGACGTCATCATGTCTCCGACGACGGGATGGACCGGTTTGTACGGCATGCCGTGCTTTCGTTTCGCATACGTCTCGATGAATTGCATCGGCCCTGGACGATAGAGCGACATCGTGACGACGATATCTTCAAACTCCGACGGCTTCACTTGTCGGAGCGCCTGCTTCATCCCCTCGGACTCGAATTGGAAAATCCCATCCGTGTCGCCCCGGGCGAGCAGTCGTAGCGTGCGGGCATCATTCAACGGCACCGTCTTCAAAGAGAACATCGCGTCCGTCTCTCGGATGAGCGCCTCCATGAGACGCAGCTTCGTCAAATTACGCAAGCCGAGCAAGTCGATTTTAAGCAGCCCCAACGCTTCGAGATCTTTCATATTATATTGGGTCACTTGGTCACCGTCCGTCGGTTGCAACGGCGTCACAGACTGTAATGCTTCCCGGCTGAGGACGAGACCGGCGGCATGGACGGACGATTGACGCGGCAACCCTTCTAACTGGGTTGCGATCGTCAACAGTTGCGACCGTTTTTGGCTGCCGGCGAACCATTTCATCTTCGTCGGGTTCGCCATGATGCCGTTCAGTCCATCGTCTTTCACTTGTTTACTGGCCGCCTGCCCTTCTTCGAGCGTCATCCCGAGCGCTCTGGCGACATCGCGGAGAGCCGCTTTCGCGCCGAACGTGGCGAGCGTACCGATTTGGGCGGCGTGGTTCTCTCCATACTTATCGAGCACGTATCGAACGACTTCTTCCCGGCGTTCATCTTCAAAGTCCAAATCAATGTCTGGCATCGTTACCCGCTCCGGGTTCAAGAATCGCTCAAACAAGAGCTCGAAATGGACCGGGTCGACTTCGGTGATGTCGAGGGCGAAACTGACGAGCGAACCGGCGGCCGACCCACGGCCCGGGCCGACTTCAATCGCTTGTTCCTTCGCGTAACGGACGATATCTTCGACGATGAGGAAATAAGACGCGAAGCCGGTCCGCTCGATGACCTCGAGCTCGTAGCGTGCCCGTTCGATATACGGGTCGTGGAGCAACCCTTTCGCTTTCAAACGCTCCGCGACGAGCCGCTTTAAGTGCAGGAACGCGTCAGGCAGTTCAGGAATAGCCGATTCGGCCATCGGCAGCTGTTTGACGGACACGAGCGTTTCGAACCGATCGAGCTCTTCAAGTTCACCTTGCTCGAACCAATCGTTCATCTCACTCGGAAGACGGACATAACGCCCTTTATGGTGCATATCTTCCGGCGAGAGCACATCCCCTTCCCCGATGGCGAGAAGGGCCCGATACGCCTCGAAGTCGTCAGCTCGCATATACGCCGTCTCCGGCGTCGGAATCAAGCGCACCCCGAGTTCTTCCCGCATCCCGCGTAACTGCTTCAAGACGAGCGCTTGTTCCGTCGTCTGCGGGGAAGGAATGCCGAGCCATAGGCGTTCCTCTGGCACATAGTTGAGCAGTTGATGATACAGCCGACGACGGTGAATCGGGTCACTCGTCTTCCAATTTTCGGGTAAGACGACGATGGCGAGATCGTTCGCTTCCCTCATCGCCCCGTCTCCGGCGACGCGATATAACTGTTCGATGTGACGGTCTTCTCGCGCATAGGCGAGAATCGTCACATCCAACCCGTCGACGCGCAACACGGTCCGCAGTCCGAAAACCGGCTTGACTCCGTAGCGGTCGCACAAGCGAAAGAACTGCGGTACCCCGAAACAGGCGTCGTCCGCAAGGGCAACCGCCTTGCTGCCGCGCTCCGCCATTTGCGCGACATATTGTTCCAGCCGAATCGTGCTCTGCATCAGGCTGAAAGCGGATCGAACGTTTAAATGAAGCATGTGACCCCTCCTCTCTTTTTTCTTAATTGTCAAACTCATGTCACCACTTCTCTGATACAATAATTATAGACATAACCATCGTAAAAAGGGGGTAAAAGCGTATGATTATTAATCGGGGACAAATCGCGCGCGACAAGCTGTCGGATCTACAGAACGGCCAGACCGTATTTGCCGACAGTCCTGAAATTATCGATCGGCTCCGCAAGTACATTACCGAGTACCAACTTGATGTAGTTGAGGATGTGACCGATCGCGGCACATGGTTCATCCCAAAAGAAGAAGAGACGAAATGAAGAGAGCTGACACCGGTCAGCTCTCTTCATTCGTTTCAAACGTATACGGCCGCGCGACTTCATCGAGTGCAGCGATCACCTCATCCATCTCATCCCAACGATCGATCGTGGCGCCAGCGGCCATCTGATGCCCGCCGCCACGGTATCGTTTTGCCACGTCGTTGATGACGGGCCCTTTCGAGCGGATTCGGACACGGATCTCGTCTTTATTCTCCACGAACATGACCCAACACTTCAAGCCTTCCAGCCCGGAGAAGCTGTTGACGAGTTGTGATGCTGCTTCAGGTGTCGCATGGAACGTCCGCAGCACGTCGGCGTCAATCTTGACGTAACCGACGCCCGCCTCCGTCACTTGTACGTGTTGCAACACGTAACCTTGGAGCTGAAGCGTCGCCAAGTTCGTCTTGTACATTTGACGATACAACCGGTTCGTGTCGATGCCATAGGCGAGCAGCTTCGACGCGACTTCGAACGTGCGTGGCGTCGCGTTGCGGAACTGGAAGCGTCCCGTGTCCCCGACGATGCCCGCGAACAATAGGAAGGCCGACTCTTGATCGAGAGGCATCTGCCACATCTCCGCGAGTTCTGCAATCATTTCCGACGTCGAACTGACCGTTGTGTCGACGATTTGGTGCGTCGCATACGGATCTTCATCTGGGTGATGATCAATTTTGATGACCGTCTTCCCTTTCAAGGCATGAGGCCCGTCAATCCGTTCATGATTGGCCGTGTCCAGGACGAGGACGAGCGCCTCATCGTACATGTCAGGCTCCACATGTTCCATCTTTCCTAAAAATTCTAAATCTCTTACGATGCCGCCGACGACGTATACTTTTTTCTCTGGATACGCACGTTCGATTATTCGTTTCAGTCCTAACTGACTGCCGAGGGCGTCAGGGTCCGGACGGACGTGACGGTGGATCATGATCGTGTCTGCCGCTTCGATGGACGCTTTGATGGTTGTTGCTTCTGGCCAATGTGCCATAGCCATTCCTCGCTTTCTTGAACGTTATTCTATGGTATGATGATAACAGATTACTTGTTTGAAAGGGGTTTCTTCACTTGGCTCAACTCGTTATTATCGGGCTCATCCTATTCGCGCTCGGCGCCTACTTCGTCTATAAACGACGTGCCTATCTTACGAAAACGCCGTACCGAAAAGCGTTGTTCAACACGCAGGCCCTCATTTGGCTCAGCTTGTTCCTCGCCTTGTTCGCGATTAACCAAATGGTCGGCGGGCTCGGGCTCGACTCGACCGTCGGATGGATCGTCAGCATCGTCATGCTCGTCCTCGGCGTCGGCAACGCCATCGTCGGATTCGTGCGCTACCGTAAAATTTATCCACTCGCTGCCGATGAGCCGATCAACCAACCTTAATAGTAAAAAATGAGCTGATGTGATTCATCAGCTCATTTTTTTAGCGGTCGATCAATTGTGCCGTGACGAGCGCTTTGGCGACGAGTTGCGTCCCTTGCGTCATCTCGACGTCGACTTTGCCGAACTTTCGCCCGAGATCGAAGACGTTCGCCGACACACGGATTTGACTCTCGATTTGAATCGGCTTCATGAAATAGACGGTGATGTTCTCTACGACGAGGTCCCCTTTTTTCATGTGTCGGAGGCTTCTCGTCGCCCCTTCGACGAGCAACGTCGTCAAGACGCCTGACGAAGCCGTCCCCATATGGCTCGTCATCTGCGGTGCCACCTCGACTGTGAACGCCGTCCCGTTAGAGGCCGGGTCCTCTTTTAACTGATTTGTGATCATGTTATCGAACGTCTCGCCGACTTGAGGCTGACGGTTTGCGAGTTGGAGCGCCTTCAACACGTCTTGGCGACTGATGATGCCGAGCAAGCGGCCATAATTATCGACGACCGGGAGCATTTCGATCCCTTCCCACACCATTTGATGGGCAGCATTCGTGACACTCGTCTGGACGCCGGCCGTGATCGGGCTTTTCGTCATGACTTTTTCGATCTCGGTGTCGTGCGCACGGTCGATGATGTCTTTCGCGGTGATGACCCCGACGACTTTCATCTGTTCATCGATGACAGGATAGCGGTTATGTTTCGTCCGTTCGTTCAACTCATGCCACCGCTTGACCGTATCGTCCGCTTTCAGATAGAACGTATCGTGCAGCGGGATGAGGATATCTGAGACGAGCAGAATCTCTTTTTTGATCAATCGGTCGTAAATCGCTCGGTTGATCATCGTCGCCACGGTGAAACTGTCATATGACGTCGAAATGACCGGCATGTTGTATTTATCCGCCATTCGCTTCACTTCGTCGGTCGTATCAAACCCCCCGGTAATCAAGACGGCGCCGCCCGATTGCAAGACGAGCTCGTGAGCCTTTTCCCGGTTCCCGATGATGACGAGCGAATCGACGTCGATGTAACGCATCATCGCCTCTAGTTTCATCGCACCGATAACAAATTTCGAGAGTGTCTTATGGAGACCGTCACGACCGCCGAGCACTTGCCCGTCGACGATGTTGACGACTTCGGCAAACGTCAACTTCTCGATGTTTTCTTTATGTTTCCGTTTGATCCGAATTGTGCCGACTCGCTCGATCGTCGAGACGAAGCCCAAATTCTCCGCTTCTTTGATGGCCCGGTAAGCCGTCCCTTCTGAAACCGCCAACTCTTTTGCGATTTGGCGAACAGAAATTTTGGCCCCCACATCGAGTGACTCGATATGTGCAATGATCTGTTCATGTTTTGTTGTCATGTCACGAGTCCCTTTCTTCAATACATTTTCTGTCACTTCCAGTATACTGTATCAGTCCATCTTCTTCAAACTGTACTACTGAAATTGTTACATTTCCTTTCTAATTTCGAAAACGATATAATGGACCAGAAAGCTAATGAACGGAAGGAAGGGAATCGACTTGAACCAACGAACAAACCAAATCGCCCAATCTTTGGCCACGAAAGGATTAGACGCCGCTTTCGTCACATCGAAAGCGTCCGTCTTTTATTTTTCAGGTGTGTATGCCGAGGCGCATGAACGACTGATCGCCATCCTCGTCTTGAAGAACGGGACGACGGCAATCGTCTGTCCCGCCCTCGAGAAAGGCATCGTCGAAGCGAGCGAGTGGACCGGGGATATCGTCACGTATATGGACCACGAGAACCCGTGGGACAAAGTAGTCAAACTTTTCCTTGACCAACAAATCATCCCGGAACGGATTGGTATCGAAGGAGAACATTTGACATACAACCGAGTCGAACAGTTGCGGGCCGGATTCGCGGGCCTATCGATCGTCGACTTGACGGAAGAACTTCAAGCGCTTCGCATGATCAAGACGCCGGATGAGGTACGCGTCATGAAGCGCGCCGCCGAGCTCGCGGACATGGCGATCGAGACCGGGATCCGCGCCTTGCGCGAAGGCGTGACCGAGCTCGAGGTCATCGCCGAAATCGAATACGCCATGAAAAAACAAGGCGTCCGCGAAATGTCATTCGACACTCTCGTCCTGTTTGGGGAAAACAGCGCCGACCCGCATGGGGTGCCCGGGAACAACCGCCTCAAGAAAGGCGACTTCGCGTTGTTCGACTTAGGGGTCGTCTGGCAAGGCTATTGCTCTGACATTACTCGCACGGTCGTCTATGGCGAAGCGAGCACGAAACAACGTGAAATTTATGAGACCGTCCTCCAAGCAGAGCTTGCCGCCATCGAGATGGCGGGTGTCGGTGCGACGCTCGGCTCCATCGACATCGCAGCCCGTCAAGTCATCACGACGGCCGGTTACGGAGAATACTTCACTCACCGTGTCGGGCACGGCATCGGCATCGAAGTTCATGAGTTCCCGTCGATGGCGGCGAATAACGACATGACGGCCCAAGTCGGGATGACGTTCACGGTCGAGCCGGGGATTTATCTCCCTGGCGTCGGTGGTGTCCGTATCGAGGATGACATCGTCATGACGGAAAGCGGTCCAATCCTGTTGACAAGCTACCCGAAAGCGCTCCAAGAAGTCAATTGACCTGAAAAAAGCCAGCCGCTGCTCAGCGGCTGGCTTTTCAATAGAATAAATGGAACATGACTTCCCGTTGCGGTACGTCGAACCGTTCCATCCGTTCCATGAACGCTTGCTTGTCGTATGGGACCGCCCTCAAGTCGATCGCGAAGCCGTTCTCGTCGTACGAGAGCAACCCGTATCGGGCCAAGTCGTCTCTTGCGACACCGAGCGCCCCGGGGTTGACGTACCGCTTCGCCGCGTCCTCGAACACATGCACCGGGTGGTGGTGGCCGAAGCAGACGATATCCGCGTCATATTCCCCATAGAGTCGTTGCATGTTCGGCAGCGTCGCCTCGAGGATCTCATGGAACGGTTCTTCGAGAATCGTCGCTTGTCGTTTCTCGATCGGGATATGATAGTGAATCCCATAGACTCGCTCCGTCCCGACTTGTTCCTCAATCGTTCGCGGTAACTGAAATAACGCATCGGCGTAGTCAGGACGCAACGTCCGCGCCACCCATTCATGATGCGGACGCGTATGCGCATAACTCGCAGGGTGCCCCCGCCCTTCAAGGAGCGACAACACCGCCTCGTCGTGGTTTCCGGTGATCATCCGGACCCCACGGTCGAGCAACCGGGCCATCACTTCATTCGAGTCCGGGCCCATCGCGATCATGTCGCCGAGGCACCAAATGTCCGTGACGCCTTGCTCGTCCAATTGTTCCAAGACGGCATCTAACGCCTGCACATTTCCATGGATGTCTGTCAGTATGGCCAATCTCATGCCGCACCCCTCATTTCCGATATTGATGGACGACGTTGACGCCGCCGGTCACGTCAATCACTGCTCCGGTGATCATGTCCGATTCGGCGGCGAGCAAGAACAAAATCATCCGCGCAATGTCCTCGCCGGTCCCGTGGCGCCCGACCGGCGTCTGCCCGTCGGCCTCCGCCTCATCGATGCGCATCTCTTTTTGGGAGCCGACGATATTGCCTGGGTTGATCATATTGGCCGTGATGCCGTAACGCGCTTCTTCGAGCGCCACCGTTTTCGTCAAACTGACGAGCCCCGTCTTCGCGGCGGCAAAAGCGGAGCGGTGCAACCATCCGGGCGCCGTCGCACTTTCCGGGAAACCGTACGTGATGATGCGGCCGAACTGATTTTCTCGCATGCTCGGGATGGCGCGGCGCATCAGCCAGAACGATGCGGATAAGTTCCCGGTGATCACTTCGTCCCATTCCTCGTCTGACAAGTCAACGAGACATTTACGGTCAAATATATACGGTCCCGCATTCAAGATGAGCGCGTCCGGTTCACCGAACTTAGCGACCGCCTGACCATACCCAGCGAGCACCGCCTCACGGTCCGTGAGCGGCGCTTCGACCATATGTAGCCGTTCATGCTCCCATTCGATCGGGTTTCGTTGGAGCACACTGACGTGCCACCCTTCTTCTAACAGCCGTTCCGTCACGACGCGGCCGATGCCTTTGGCCCCGGCCGTGATGACTACGTGTTTCATCGTCATCCCTCCTCTGTATCATCTTACCCGTTCCTGTTGCCCATTTCCAAACTTCAACCTGTCGGGAGAGAAAGTTGTGAAAATTTCACACATTCTCGGAAGAAGCGGGCGTGAATTTCGATAGAAGTGGTATACTATACATGTAAGCCGCACGTACATTTCAAGCGAAAGGTTGGGATTTACATGGCAATTGTCTACAAACATATCCTCTCTGCCGTCGACGGCTCGAAAGAGGCGGAACGCGCATTTGAAACAGCAATCGACGTCGCGCTCCGTAACGATGGGAAACTGTATATCGGTCACGTGATTGATACACGCACGTTTGCCACAGTCGAAGCGTACGATCGGACAATCACCGAGCGTGCCGAAACGTATGCGAAAGAACTGCTCGAAGATTATGTGAACCGCGCGCGTGAACGGGGCGTCAAAGAAGTCGAGACCGTCATCGAGTACGGTTCCCCTAAAGTGACGATCGCGAAAAAGATTGCACCGAACCATGAAATCGACCTTATTATTTGTGGAGCGACCGGCTTGAACGCGGTCGAACGTTTCTTCATCGGTAGCGTCTCGGAGAGCATCGTCCGGTACGCCAAGTGCGACGTGCTCATCGTCCGTCAATAATACTATGCAAAACAAGGGCCATCGCGAAGCGATGGCCCTTGTTCATTCGTTATAAGACTTTGACGGTGACCGTCTTCCGGCCAAATTTCAAAGCCGCACTTTGTGAATACATTAAAATGTCGATCTTGTTGCCTTTAATGGCGCCGCCCGTGTCTGCCGCCGTGTAAGTCCCCATCAACTTCCCACCGACGTACACTTGTACTTTTGAACCGAGTGGGATGACGCGCGGGTCGACCGCGACGACGTTATGTTTTTGTGTGCGTACGTTCCATCCGAGCGCCGTCTTTCCAGAGCAGCCTTTGCAATATGGCGTGTAAGCCGACGCGTTCATCGTGTACGATTTCACGTTAGCTTTTGCGACCGGTTTGACGGTGCGTAAGTATTTTGTCGCAACCCAGCCGACTTTCCCTTTATAGTTGACGCGAATCCATGCTCCTTTTGAGCCTGTGCGTTCTAGTTGCTGTCCTTTGTCGATCTTGCCGAGCACTTTGCCGCTGACGTGCGCCGCTGCCCGGACGTTCAAGCCGTTCACTTGGCTTTGTACGAGTACTTTTGAAGATGCCTCAACTTGTTGTTGCGGTAATAGCATAGCAAATGTCATGACCGTCAGTAGTAAGATCGTTCCAATTTTTTTTAGCATGTGGTTCGTCCTTTCCTAGTCGGTTTGGTTTGTCGTGCTTCATGTTGTCGATTTCTTTGATGTCCAGTACGTTCAACTTATAACCCGATGAGTCAAGACGAGTATGTTTCGTCCAGATAACTATATGACGAATCACTACCGAGTGCCGTTACAACTAAAATTCATTTGAATGACATGAAAGTTACGGCAATGTTACAAAAAGCCTCTTTTTTAAAGACAGATGACGATTTTACATACTCCTGTCTATTTTCGTAATATTAAAATCCATATTATGGTTGTTATATGACTTGAACGTTACAAAGTTTCGTTTTTTCATGCCGATTGTTACAAACTTGTCGCCACCTTTGCCCAAGAGTCCCGTCACACCAGACCGACGGACAGGACGAAAGTCACAAAAAAGCCCCTTTGTTCCGAGGAACAAAGGGGTTACAAACATCTGATTACAATTATGCGTGCTCTTCGACGAGGTTCGCGATGCGCACCGTATCCCGAGCGATGACCAATTCTTCGTTAGTCGGGATGATGATGACTTTGACTGGAGAGTGCGGATAGTTGATGAACAACTCTTTGCCGCGCGCTCCGTTGTTAAGTGATGGGTCCCAATAGACGCCCATGAACTCGAGGCCACGGAGAATCCGTTCCCGAATGACGTCCGAGTTCTCTCCGACACCTGCAGTGAAGATGATGGCGTCGACGCCGTTCATCTCAGCCGCATATTGGCCGATATACCCGTGGATTCGGTTCGAGAAGATTTTGAGCGAGACTTCGGCGCGATGGTTGCCTTCTGCAGCAGCCTGTTCGATGTCACGCAAATCACTCGAGATGCCTGAGAGGCCATATACGCCTGACTCTTTGTTCATGACGTTCAAGACGTCTTCCGCTGACTTGCCCGTCTTTTGCATAAGGAACGGGATGAGGGCCGGGTCAAGCGATCCCGAGCGTGTTCCCATCGTGATTCCTTCGAGCGGAGTGAAGCCCATCGTCGTATCGATTGAACGACCACCGGCCACAGCTGCGATCGAGGCACCGCTTCCGAGGTGACACGAGATCAAACGCAAGTCTTCGAGCGGACGGCCAAGTAGTTCGGCGGCACGTTGCGTCACGTACTTGTGGCTCGTCCCGTGGAAACCATACTTACGCACGCCATGCTCCGTGTAATACTCGTAAGGAAGGCTGTACAAGAAGTTCTCTTCCGGCATCGACTGGTGGAACGCCGTGTCGAACACCGCGACTTGCGGCACATTCGGTAAAATCGTTTGGAACGCACGAATCCCTGTCAAGTTCGGCGGGATGTGGAGTGGTCCGAGTTCGACGAACGATTCGATATTCGCCATGACTTCGTCATCGATAACGACCGAGTCAGCGTACAACTCTTTCCCGTGCAGCACACGGTGACCGACGCCCGTGATTTCATCGAACGACGCGATGATTCCGAGATCAATCAATTTTTCGAGCGCGAGCTCGACCGCTTCTTTGTGCGTGTGAAGCGGTGTGACGACGTTGAACTTTTGTCCTTCACCGTACTTGATTGTAAAAATCGCATCGTCTTTCCCGACGCGTTCGACTAATCCGACTGCGAGCATGTCTTCAGACGGCATTTCGAGAAGTTGGAACTTGAGCGATGAGCTCCCTGCGTTGACTGCCATAATTTTTGTCATGTCATACACCTCTTACCTTTCGATTTAAACGGGTATCTTTATCTGTTTTCTTAAAAAACAATAACTGTATCATAATGAAGATACTTGATATGCCATGTGTTTTTCAAGTCTTTTGCCTAATAAAATTATGTTGTTTTAAACCAATCGTCAATCTGTTTCACGATATTGGCAACGGCGCGGACATCCGTGAATGACGGCAGTTCGACAAGAAGCGCCTGTTTCGGACGCTTGACGCCCTCCCCAAGCTTTTGAAGCAGCAATATACTTTTCGCATAACGCTCGTCCTTGAACATCGTCGTCGGCAACTGCAACACGCCTTTGACGACTGCTTCACGGTCCATCCATTGTTTTAATTTCCCTTCGTCATCTTGTTCAAACAAATTGTTCGGGATGACGAAAATACCGTGCCCGCCCGGCAACGTGTGCCGCATCGCCTGCTCCATCATCAAGAAATGCGCGTATGAATGACCTTCCTCACGGCACAGGTCATACGTCTTGGCGACCTCGTCGTTCGGATAATAACCGATCGGCAAATCGACGAGTGTCAACTCGCTCGGTTCGACGACGATTGGTTCCAGGGCATCTTGATGGAAATAAGAGACCGGCTTCTCGAGCAGGTTGCTGATCGCATACGAGAGACGGAGCATCAACTCGTCCACTTCGACCGCTTGTGCCGTCGCATCTTTCAATTGTGATAGCACAGCATGGACGAGCGTGCCCGTCCCGCTCCCAAGTTCTAGCACCGTAGCCCCATCCTTGACGAGTTTCGTCGCCAAATAACCGATGAACAGGCTGACCGCGTCAGGTGTCGGCTGATGGTTCGGCGGGAGTGATGTCGTCTCTTCAAGGACGAGCAGGCTGACGGCTTTTCGCACATCGTCCATTTTCTCCGCCTCCACGTCGACGCGCTCCAACACTTCAATCAACGCTTCAAGCGGGAGCAGATCAAGGTCGGCCACCACTTTCTTCACGTCTTTCTTCCAGTCCCGGTACAGTTGTTCGAATCGTTCCATCTTCGTTCATCCTCTCCATACAAAACCGGCCCTCTGAATGAGAGCCGGCCGTTTCACTTCTATACGTTAGTGTAAGCTATTCGTCACGTTTCGCCAAGCGAATCAGTTCGCTGCGTCAAACGCCTCGAGCGCAGCGTCGAAATCGACCTCGTCCGTCATCTCGTCCATATACTGCACGTATTGAACCGTGCCTTCCGAATCGATGACGAAGACCGAACGCGCCAATAAGCGGAGTTCTTCCATGAGCACGCCGTATGATTTGGCGAACGATTGGTCGCGGTGGTCCGATAACATGATGACGTTATCTAGGCCGGAAGCCGCGCACCAACGGCGTTGGGCGAACGGCAAGTCGTTCGAGACAGTCAATACCGTCCCACCGAGTGACGCCGCATTCTCATTGAACGCCCGAGTTTGAGTATCACATAGTCCCGTGTCGATCGATGGGACAACGCTGATCAATTTCTTTCCTGGATAAGAAGCGAGCGATACTTCTTCTAGGCTCGTCGTGAGCGCGGTGAAGTTCGGCGCCTTGTCGCCTGTTTTCACTGGATTCCCTTGCAATGTCACGGTATTCCCTTTAAATGTCGGCATACTTTCATCCCCTTTAATTGAATTATACGTCTCCATCATATCGATGGCGCCGTCTCGATGACAAGCATCCTGCCTCAGACGGCCTGATTCTGTTTTTCCCTATATCCGGTAGCCAAAACACGTTATAATGGAGAAGACATAAACGACAAAGGGGATGACTCGGATGAGAAACAACGTTTATTTGTATCACCGCAACGTCAACGATTTCACTAAAGAAGTAAAGAAGTTACATGAAATCGGGGAAAAACACGGCTTCAACATCGTCACTCGACCTGAAGACGCCAACATCATCGTCGCCATCGGGGGAGACGGCGCATTTTTACAGGCGGTCCGTTACACCGGCTTTCGCCAAGACGCGATTTACGTCGGATTCGGACGTGGCTTGAACGAGTTTTATTGTGACTTCGACATACATAAGCTCGACGAAGTCGACCGCTTGTTCTCGGATAACACGGCTCGCATCGAAGCTGGGCTCGAAGTGCGGAAATACCCGCTCCTGTCCGCATCGATCAATGAATCGACACCGCTTCTCTGCTTGAACGAGGCGTCGATCAAATCGAGCATCATCAAATCGCTCGCGATCGAAGTGTACATCGATGACCTCCATTTCGAGACGTTCCGCGGAGACGGGATGGTCGTCTCGACACCGACCGGTTCGACCGCCTACAATAAATCGCTGAACGGTTCAGTCGTCGACCCGCTCATCCGTTGCATGCAAGTGAGCGAAATCGCTTCAGTGAACAACAACCGTTACCGAACGCTCGGCTCGTCGTTCATCGTCCATGAATCACGCAAACTGTCGCTCCGCATCGTCGAGGACGGCAACGATTATCCGATCATCGGGATGGACAACGAAGCGCTCAGCTTGAAATATACGGATCGAATCGATATCGAACTGTCTGACCAAGTCATCAAGACGGTCAAACTGCGCAACAACTCGTTCTGGCATAAAGTTCAACGTTCTTTCTTCTAACTGACAAAGCGAGCCTTCCCGAATCGGGAAGGCTCGCTTTTCGTTATGTCGTGATGACGTCAGCTTCGTATACCGGCGCCCCTTCGACGACGGTCATGACGAGCCGGTTGTTCAAAATATCTTGCCCCTGAAGATCAAAGAAATCGTTTTCCCACACCGTGAACGTCGCATTGTAGCTTTTAATGAGCAACCCGTCGCGGCCGTGCGAACGTGTCGCGACCCGCGGCGAATACGTGAAGCTCCGGAGCGCCTCGTACATCGAGAGCCGCTCATTCGGGCTGAGCGCCCCGGACCCGGCGAACGACTGCCGTGTGACGGCGGCGTATAGGCCTTTTCGTACGTCCACCGTTGAGATCGGCGCGTCGCTCCCGCCTAGGACGAGCGCCCCGGTGTCGATCATCGACTTGAAACGATATGCGTTGTAGACCCGGTCGTTGCCGAGACGATCGAACAACAAATCCATATCGTCAGACAAGAAGATCGGCTGGGCATCGATCAGCACCGGCAAGGCACTGATTCGTTTCAGCAAGTTGTCATCTAACAACGAGGCGTGAATGATCCGGTCGCGTGTGCCCCGTTTGGCCGGATACTTCTCGAGTAATCCGATGAACTGTTCGGCCGCCGCATCACCGATCACGTGCGCCGCCACGTTCATCCCGTAAGACCGCGCTTTTTTCACGAGCGCCTCGAGATGTTCCGGGCGATGCACTTCGATGCCGCGCTGGCCTGGGTCATCCGTGTATGGCTGAGTAAGGAGGGCGGTCCGCCCGCCGAACGACCCGTCGACGAAAATTTTCATCGCTCCGAAATCGAAGCGTGGTCGCTTCGCGAGCGCGTCATGCTGCAGCAATTGATCGACGACTTGTTCGTGCACGAGCAGATGGGCATGGAACGGAACGTCCCCGAGTACCTCTTCATACGCTTGAATCGTCTCAAGCGGGTCACCGTGATAGAATAAATCTTCGGTATGAGCTCCGACGATGCCGTGAGCAAACAACGAGTCGACGGCCCGTCGTATCGAGGCGACATTTTTTTCCCGGTTGCCTCCAAGCTCACGGTGCAACAAATCGAGTGCCGCATCATACAAGACGCCGTTCAGCTTGCCTTCGTGGTCCCGGCCGAGCTTGCCGCCTTCGATGACCGTATGATGGATCAAGCCTAGACGTTCGAGTCCTTTCGAGTTGACGACGGCGACGTGGCGGCATACCCGTTTCAAAACGACGGGCCGATCCGGGATGACGGCATCGATCATCTCCCGCGTCGGCATCTCACCGAGCAGGCGGTCGTTGAACCCTTCCGCGACGATCCAGTCGTCCCCGCTCGCCTTCTGTTTCATCGTCTCGAGCAACGTGTTCAAATCGCTCGTCTCGGTCGCATCGATTCGGTCGAGCGCTTCACCGTAGCCGATCAAATGGATGTGAGAGTCCGTGAACGCCGGATAGACGCTCTTCCCTTCAAGGTTGACGATGTCCTTGATCCGCCCCGCATATGTACGGCGAAGGTGACCTTCCTCTCCCATCTTCAACACCCGGCCGTGCTCGACGTACATCGCCCGACTCATCTCGCCTTCTTTATTCAACGTATAAATCTTTCCGTTCACCCAAAGCGTTCCCATCACATAACTCCTCCTCGATTCAAAAAAGATTGACGTCTACGTTAATTCCCGTTTACGTCAATCTTCATGCATAGATTATTTACGAAGTAATTCTTGATGTTCGAGACCTTTTTCCACACGTTGACGAATCTCACGTGCGGCCCCTTCATCGAAACGACCGAGCACACGCTCGCCGATTTCGACGGCTGTGCCATATTCACCGTGCAAGAACTTATTTTCCGCAAGTGTCAAGGCGATGTGCACCTCGTTGTCGCGGCGGCGGTAGCGGTTCGCGTATTGAAGCAGCTGTTCGGCATACGTCACTTGTCGGAGGAGCGCTTTCACCCGATCACGGAAGTTGTCCATCGTCTCTTCGATGTCGTGGCTCAAACCGACGATATACGTCATGTTGAATGGTGCTTTCTCGAACTGTTCATCGAGCGACTGGACGCTCTTTTGAAGTTGACGCATCTCGTTCATCAAATCATTCGGCACGACCGGCATCGCGCTCTTCGCGAGCAGACGGCGATGGGCCGACAGTTCTTTCTTCCAATTCTCGAGCTTGTTACGCACTTCGAGTTCTTCTTTCCGAAGTGAATTCGTGTTCTCGATGAACCGTTCGTGCATGGCGGCGAATTGGTCGAGCGAACGTTTCGCGTCTTGCACTTTCGATTTGACTAAGCTGAACGGAAGCATTTGAGCGCCGAGGGCTTGTTCGATGTCGTGCACGTTCGCAGACAGCGTCGTCCGTTCGCGCTCGAGCTGTTCGAACTCTTCTCCAACACGCGCATTGATTTCGTAATTGCTGACGAGGCGTGACATTTCCTCATTGAGACGTGTCATGAGTTCCGTCGTCTTCATGTCACGTTCCCGCACGGTCGCAAACTCGCTCTTCACATACTGTCTCGCATCGACTTCGGTGCGGAACGCTTCGAACAATTGATCGATGTCCGAACTGAGCTGTTGCATATCCGTCTCGAAATGTTCGAAATCGAGTTTTTCGATCCGTTCCATCAGCGCCAGGCGTCGATCTTCCGCTTGTTCGATCTCTTCCATCAACCCGAGCGGTTCGAGCGCATAGCCGTCCATCTGCATTTCTTTATGGCCGGCACGGAGTTGATTGAGCTGTTGTCTCAACTCGACTTGCACCGTCCGGACGAACTGCGGGATGATGCCGATGAGTTCACGGATGTGCATCACTTTCGCCGACAAGTCTTGTCCGGCCACGAACGCCTCTGACACTTGCCCTTCTTGCTTCAGCGTCATCATTTCCGTCCGTTTCGCCTCAGCGGCCGCGATTTCAGCCTCGACGAGATCGTACGTCGGACCGAACGCGTTGTTTTGGGAGACGAGCGTCTTGCGGAACTGATACAACTCTTTCTCGTCTTTCTTGACGATGTCGAGGAGTGAGGCGTGGTAGTCGTTGAACTCCGCCATCTCATCGAGCATGCCGTGAACCATGGACTCTAACTCCTCAATCAGTTGCTCGGTCGCACCTAAATCAGACTTCACCTTGAGGAAGCGGTACTTATCGAGATCTTCTTCCGAACGGTAGAGCGATTCATCGATTTGGCCGGTATGGACACTGACGAGTTCGTCCCACGACTGATGCCAGCGTTCGAACTTTTCTTTCGTCTCTCCTTCCATCGGCCATTGTTTGAATTTTTGGAGTTCAGCTGGCACACTCGCACTGAGAATGCTTTGCTTTCTTATATCCAAATCATCAATTTTTTGGTAATAACTTCTTCGAATGAGCATACTAGCGAGCATGGCCCCTAGCGCGATGACGATGATTCCAATTAAAATCCCGTATAGTCCGTAATCCATCTTTGTCACAACCTCCAAGCCGCTTTCATGGACTTATGTATCTTAAAGAAGAAAATGATGTATTTTACAAGTATAGATATACTTAATCATATTATACAACTGTGGATTTGCATAGGTTTTCCAACGGTTTGGGTAGAGAATGTTCATTGGCGGGTAAAACATTTCGGAAGACAAATCAGAAAATTGCGTGTACGATGATGCTTATCTAGCATCCAATCATATAGGAGGGACATCATATGTTTCAAACGACAACTTACTCTGGCGACTTGGCCGCCGGCTATGACCTGCTGAACAAACAACTCGCCGCGCTCTTAGAAGGCGAGACGAACGAGGTCGCGAATCTCGCCAACGCGAGCGCGCTGCTCAATCAATTCCTCGATCGCATCAACTGGGTCGGCTTTTATATGAAGAACGGTGATGACGCGCTCATCCTTGGACCGTTCCAAGGACTGCCGGCCTGCGTCCACATCGCGTTCGGAAAAGGCGTGTGTGGCACGGCCGCCTCGACTCAACAGACGCAACTCGTCGCTGACGTCCACCAATTCCCAGGCCATATCGCCTGTGACGCCGCCTCGAACTCTGAAATCGTCGTCCCGCTCGTCCGTGACGGCGAGACGATCGCTGTCCTTGACATCGACAGCCCAGAGTTCGATCGTTTCTCGGAAATCGATCGCCAAGGCTTAGAACAATTTTGCCAAACATTACTTCGCTTCATCTGATTGACAAGCAACCGAATCCATCGTATACTGATTTTTGTGCATGAAATGACGATAGCAGTCATCGACAGACGTATCCACCTTTCGGGCCTCGACATAGTCGGAGGAGCATCTTGTAGCTTCGCTATCAAGTGAAGGTGCTTGAACCTTGAAAGGGGCGTCACCCGTCTTTGACACCGTTGTTCTTTTGTGCAAAATACATGAACAACAAGGAGGAGTCCAAACATGGCTCGTTACACAGGTCCAGCTTGGAAACTCTCGCGTCGCTTAGGCATCTCGCTTAGCGAAACGGGTAAAGAATTAGCAAAACGTCCTTACGCACCAGGCCAACACGGCAATGGTCGTCGTAAAATCTCTGAATACGGTCTTCAGCTTCAAGCGAAGCAAGCACTCCGTCACATGTACGGAATCAACGAGAAGCAATTCCGTCGCATCTTCAACGATGCAGGGAAAATGCAAGGTATCCACGGTGAGAACTTCATGTTCTTGCTCGAGTCACGCCTTGACAACCTCGTTTACCGTATGGGTCTCGCTCGCACACGTCGCGGAGCGCGCCAACTCGTCAACCACGGTCACATCCAAGTTGACGGTTCACGTGTAGACATCGCGTCTTACCGTGTAAAACCAGGTCAAGTCATTTCAGTTCGCGAGAAGTCTAAAAACTTCAAAGCGATCGCTGAAGCTCTCGAAGTAGCACCAGCTACAAAAGACTTCGTCACATTCGACGCTGAAAAGCTCGAAGGTACATTCGTACGTCTTCCTGAGCGTACTGAATTGAACGACCAAATCAAAGAGCAACTCATCGTCGAGTACTACTCACGTTAATGCTTTTATCCCCTTCCCTGCTTCGGCAGGAAAGGGGATTTTTTTTATCAAAATTAGGCGAGAATACGCCCACTTCTAAACGTCGCGGGCGAAGCCCCAGTGAAAGTGGGAGATGAATCGCCACCCTCTCCTTTGGGTATAAATACCTAAAGGGGGTGAACATCCTATTGAAGCATAAAGCGTATAAATTCCGGATCTATCCGACAACGGAGCAGGAGATCCTGATTGCCAAGACGATCGGTTGCGCCCGCTTCGTCTTCAACCACTTCTTGGCGAAGTGGGAAGCGACCTACAAGGCGACAGGGAAAGGCCTGTCCTACGGTTCCTGTTCGAAAGAAATCCCTGTACTCAAGCAAGAGCTTGATTGGTTGAAGGAAGTCGATAGCACGTCGGTCCAGAACAGCGTCAAACACCTGGCCGAGGCGTATGACCGCTTCTTCAAGAAGCAGAACGAACGGCCACGGTTCAAGTCGAAGCGGAACCCCGTCCAATCCTACAAGACGAACATCCAAGGCACGTCTCAACTTCCTGAGGTGTCAATCATCGGCAACAAGCTCAAACTCCCGAAGTTGAAGTGGGTCCGGTTCGCCAACTCGAAGAAGGTCGAGGGCCGCATCCTCAGCGCGACGATTCGCCGGAACGCGACGGGCAAGTACTTCGTCTCGCTGCAGGTCGAGCAGAAGGTCGACGAACTGCCGAAGACCGGCTCCACGATCGGCGTCGACGTTAGGCTCAAGCACTTCGCCGTCCTGTCCGACGGCACGGTGTACCAAAACGACCGCTATTTTCGCACGCTCGAGAAGAGACTGGCGCGCGAACAGCGCAAGCTCTCTCGACGTCGGCTCATCGCCCTGAACCGGAACATCAAGCTGTCGGAGGCGAAGAACTACCAGAAACAAAAGCGGAAGGTCGCCCGCATCCACGAGAAGATCGCCAACAAGCGTACCGACTTCCTGCACAAGGTATCGACCGAGATCGTCAAAAACCACGACGTCATCGGCATCGAGACGCTGCAGGTGAAGAACATGCAGAAGGACCGCAAGCTCAGCAAATCCATCTCCGATGTCAGTTGGTCGGCGTTCTTCCGCATGTCGCATACAAGGCGGACTGGTACGGCAAGACCGTCGTGAAGGTCAGCCGGACGTTCGCCTCGAGCCAGCTCTGTTCGAGTTGCGGCCATCGACACAAAGACGTGAAGCATCTTGGTCTGCGCGAGTGGACGTGCCCGGGCTGCGGCGTCCACCACGACCGCGATGTGAACGCAGGACTGAACCTCAAACGAGAGGCCGAACGCATCCTGGCCTCTCCAACCGTCGGGACGACGGGGCTAGCCTGGCCAGGTTCCGGTCGTTAGACCGGATGACCCAGGAATCCTCCACCTCTAAGCGAAGTGTAGGTGGGGGTAGTTCAATTCTTTAAGATCTGTTCGCGAATCCGGCCCATCTGCGTATCGAGCGCGTCGGCCATGTTCGCCGCCTCGGTCAGCTCCGCTCGTGACGACTCAGGGATTTGCTGCTGATACTTGTATTGGAGTTTATGTTCCGTCGCCGCCCAGAAGTCCATCGCGAGCGTCCGGATTTGAATCTCGGCCGGCACCCAGATGACCCGTTCCGCCAAGTACACTTTCGTCCGCACGATCAAATGGAGACTGCGGTATCCGCTCGGTTTCGGATGTTCGATGTAGTCTTTTATGACGTCGATCTTCAAGTCGTCGCGCGTCTGTAGATGCTCCAAAATCGCATAGATGTCGTCACGGAAACTCGTGACGATGCGGACACCGGCGACATCGTGCACGTTGTCCCATAACGCTTCCACTTCGAGTGGGAGCTGTTTTTGTTTCATCTTCCGGATGATGGACGGGAGCGTCTTCATCCGTGTTTTCACATGTTCGATCGGCGAGTAGCCGAGCCTCGTCTGCCAGTCGAGATCGATGATCCCAAGGTCGCTCTCGAGTTCGGTGATCGCCATCTCATAGTAGCGGAACCGTTCTCGCCAATGGTGAAACTGTTCACCGAAAAATTCTTCGATTTCCATTACCCATCCTCCTCACTTCCTACTTCAATCGTACCAGACTCGCTGAGCGTTGATGTACGAAAAAAACGTCCATTCCCGTAAATGACGGAAATGGACGAACGCATCAGACGTGACGAATGACAAAGTATTTCTTTTTCCCGCGACGAATGATTGTAAACTCGCCGAGCGTATCTTCTCGTGTAATGACTTTATCGAGCGCCTGTTCCCGCTCCCCGTTCAAGTAGATGGCACCGTTTTGCACGTCTTCACGCGCTTGGCGTTTCGATTGAACGATTTTCGCCTCGACGAGCAACTCGACGAGATTGCGCTCACCGTCAAGTTCGAACTGCGGCATCCCTTTGAACGCTGCGTCCATGTCTTCTGGTTTGAGCGACGTGAGGTCACCGCTGAAGAACGCTGTCGTGATCCGTTCAGCCTGTTCAAGCCCGGCTTCACCGTGGACGAGCTTCGTCATCTCTTCGGCGAGACGGCGCTGGGCGACACGTTTCTCAGGAGCTGATGCCACTTCGGCCGCGAGTGCTTCGATGTTTTCATGCGTCAAGAACGTGAAGTACTTGATGAACTTGATGACGTCGGCATCATCGACGTTGATCCAAAACTGGTAGAACTCGTACGGCGTCGTCTTGTCAGCGTCAAGCCAGACCGCGCCACCGGCCGTCTTCCCGAACTTCTGCCCGTCCGACTTCGTGACGAGCGGCACGGTGAGACCGAACGCCTTCTCTTGATGACCGAAACGGCGGATGAGTTCGAGCCCGGCCGTGATGTTCCCCCACTGATCGCTCCCACCGACTTGAAGGCGGCAGTTCTCATTTTCGTACAACTTCAAGAAGTCGAACGATTGCAACAACATGTACGAGAATTCCGTGTACGAGATCCCATTCTCTAAACGCGAGTCGACCGAGTCTTTCGCGAGCATGTAGCTGATCGGGAAATGTTTTCCGATATCGCGCAGGAAGTCGATGATGGACAGCTCGGCCGTCCATTCGTAGTTGTTGCGAATCGTGATCGGGTTCTCTCCTTCTAATGGAAGGAAGCGGCTCAACTGATCTTTGATGCGGTCAGAGAACTCTTTCACCGTATCAAGCGTGTTCAGTGAACGCTCGTCGGAACGGCCTGACGGGTCTCCGATCATCCCGGTCGCGCCACCGACTAGCGCGATGACTTGGTGCCCTGCCTCTTGGAAGCGACGAAGCGTCAAAATCGGCAACAAGTGCCCGATATGGAGCGAGTCGGCCGTCGGGTCAAACCCCGTGTAAAGCGTCGTCGGTTTTTTCAGTTGTTCCTTCAATCCTTCTTCATCCGTCATTTGGTTGACGAGTCCTCGAAATGCTAAATCATTCAATAATTCCATCTGTCCCACTCCTTCGATTGACATAAAAAAACGTCCCTTCTCATATTGAGAAGGGACGGAGATTCCGCGGTACCACCCTAATTGCCACAGCTGTGGCCACTTTACATGAGAGATAACGGTCTCGACCCGGCCTGACGGCATGCTCCAAAAGTGTAATTCATCTGTTGACGTTGGCTAGTTCACAGCACCCACTAGCTTTCTGGACAAGCGGTCAACCGACTACTTCGCTTTTTTCATCGCATCGTTATATGGACTATGTCATTCATTTTATAAGTTTAATTTCTCCATTGTCAACTAGAAGATTGAAACTTGCATCGAAAGGTGGATTCACGATAAGGTGGTGAAAGACTTGTGCTATAATCGAATATATTACTGTCTGCAATCGTTTTACACCATATGAAGGAGGCTGTCATGCTGCAAAAGATTCGAGACTTATGGAACAATCCAACGTCCTTGAAAGCCCGCCGTTACGCCAATGTATTTTACGATGTGTCGTGGAACGTACTCCTGCTCACGATCATCTCCGTTGTCCTCATCGGTTTTTTAGGCGCTGGGATCGGTGCCGGCTATTTCGCATCGCTCGTCAAGGACATGCCAACCCCTGCCTATAAGACGATGACGTCCCAAATCAACACGTACTCGTCGACCTCTGATATTTACTTCGGAAGCGGTGAACGGGTCGGGAACTACACGACCGATGAAGTCCGGACGCCGATTCCAGTCGATAAAGTGTCACCGTTCGTCATCGACGCGTTGTTAGCGACCGAAGACGTCGAGTTTTACGAGCATGACGGCGTCGTGCCGAAAGCGACGCTCCGTGCCATCTTGCAAGAAGCGACCGGTTCAGAAGAGCGGACCGGTGGATCGACGCTCACGCAACAGCTCATCAAGAACCAGATGCTGACGAACGAAGTGTCGTTCGAGCGAAAAGCGAAAGAGATTTTGCTCGCGCTCCGTCTCGAAAAAGCAATGGATAAAGATGAGATTTTGAACGCCTACTTGAACGTCGTCTCATTCGGACGCAACTCGATGGGACGCAACATCTCCGGGATTGAAGCAGCGTCTCGCGGCGTGTTCAACACGTCGGCGGAGAACCTCACGTTGCCACAAGCGGCATTCCTCGCCGGGATTCCGAAAAACCCGTTCCTTTACACGCCATATTATCAAGGCGGAGTCATTAAAGAAGACGTCACAGCCGGCATCAACCGGATGAAGACGGTACTGAACCGGATGTACGTCGCCGGTAAGATTACACAAGAAGAATATGATGCGGCGTATAACTACGACATCACGCAAGACTTCATGAAAACGCAGTCGAAGCCGCGTGACCGCTATCCATATCTCGTTGACGTAGCTGAACGCGAGGCGCTCGCCATCGTGACGAACCACTTCTTACAAGAAGACGGGATCAACCTTAACGACCTCGGGCCAAACGAACGGAACGAAGTCCGTTCGACTTACGGGAAACGGGCACACAACGCGCTCCGTCAAGGCGGTTATAAGATCCACTTAACGCTCGATAAGCAAATCCACGAATCGATGCAACAGCCGGCTAAAAACGCGGACAACTTCGGACCGAACCAAAATGCGGACGGGACGAGCTATCCGGAACAGACCGCCGCGGTCATGCTCGAGAACAAGACAGGCCGCGTGCTCGGCTTCGTCGGTGGACGCTATATTAACGGAAAGACTGAAGAATATAACCACGCCACGCAGATGACTCGTCAAATCGGATCGACCGCAAAACCGATTCTCGTCTACGCGAATGCGATCGAGTCAGGCATGATCACACCTGCGACGACGATTATCGATGAAGAATACTTCTATCAATATGATTACAGCGAACGGAAAGACCCGGTCAACAACGAAGGGAAAACGTACCGCGGCCCAGTCACTGTCCGCGACGCGCTCAAACTATCGTTGAACGTTCCTGCCGTCAAAATTTATGAAGAGCGGAACGAGATGGAAGCTGACACGCAAAAATTAATCGATATGGGCATCGGTGTATCGGATACGAACCGAAAAGCCTCATCGATGGCACTCGGTGTCGGTGAAGTCAGCCCGGTCAACCTCGCGTCGACGTATGCGATGCTCGCCAACTACGGCGAACACGTAAGCCCGTACTTCGTCGATAAAGTCGAGTTCCAAGGCGAGATCATCTTTGAGGCCCAGCCTGAGAAGAAACGGATTTACTCCGATCGTACGGCCTACCTCGTCGTCGACATGTTGCGTGACGTCTACACGTCAGGTACGGCGACGTACGCCAAGTCGCTCTTGAACGCCCCGGGCGACTGGATGGGCAAAACCGGTACGACACAATTGAAACGAGATTCGTATCTCGTCGGCTCGACGCCAGACGTCACACTCGCCGTCTGGTCTGGTTACGATAACCAAAAACTCGGGATGACCGATAAGTACCCATACGGCCCTTACTACCAGCGGACGCAACGGATCTGGTCACAGATCGTGAACCGCGTCCATGCGGATAAGCCGGATACGTTTACGAACGCGCGCTTCACTCAACCGTCTAGCGTGAAGCCGGACGACTTCAAAGACTCTGGAACGTTCTCTGAGAAGAAGAAAGTCGAAGAGAAGAAGAAGGAAGAGGAAGCGAAGAAGAAAGCTGAAGAAGCGAAGCAAGAAGCCGAAGAAGCGAAGCAAGAGGCGGAAGAGGCGAAACGTGAAGCTGCTGAACAGAAAGATGCCGAGGCGAAGAAAAAAGCCGAAGCGGAAGCGAAGAAGAAAGCTGAAGACGCGAAAAAGGCAGAAGAAGAAGCGAAGAAGAAAGCTGAGGCTGAAAAGAAAGCTAAAGAAGAAGCAGAAGCTGATGCCGAGTCTGACGCTGACGAATAAGCAAGACAAAAAAGTCGACACCGCGGTGTCGACTTTTTTTGTTCAATCTTCCATTGTTGATAAGTCACCTGTCTCGAGGTTCAATTCCCAAGCCTTCAAGACACGGCGCATGATCTTCCCGCTGCGTGTTTTCGGTAACTTGTCTTTGAACTCAATTTCACGCGGGGCCGCATGGGCTGCGAGCCCTTCTTTGACGAATTTTTGGATTTCGGTCTTCAGTTCGTCCGACGGTTCATAGCCTTTACGGAGCGCGATGAACGCTTTGATGATCTCCCCGCGGACCGGGTCCGGTTTTCCGATGACGCCCGCTTCGGCGACGGCCGGGTGTTCGACGAGACGGCTCTCGACTTCGAACGGTCCGACCCGCTCGCCTGCCGTCATGATGACGTCATCGACACGGCCCTGGAACCAGAAATAGCCATCCTCGTCCATATATGCTGAGTCTCCCGAGACGTACCAATCGCCCCAGAAGTAACTTTCATATTTCGCATCGTTCTTCCAAATTTTCCGCATCATCGATGGCCACGGCGTCTTCAAGGCCAAGTTGCCCATCCGGTGCGGTGGGAGCGGTTGCCCGCGGTCGTCTAAGATGGCCGCTTCACATCCCGGGATGGCTTTCCCCATCGAGCCCGGCTTGATGTCCATCGTCGGATAGTTGCAGATCATCATCGCCCCAGTCTCCGTCATCCACCACGTATCGTGAATACGTAAGCCGAACGACTCATTGCCCCAACGGATGACTTCCGGGTTGAGCGGTTCACCGACTGACAAGATGTGTCGGAGCGACGATAAGTCGTACTTCTCAAACGCCTCGTCCCCCGCACCCATGAGCATCCGGAACGCCGTCGGCGCGCTATACCAGACCGTGACACCGAACCGTTCGATGACTGAGTACCAAAACTCGGGATTGAACCGGCCCCCGACGATGACGTTCGTCGTCCCGTTCAAGAACGGGGCGAAGATGCCATAACTCGTGCCCGTCACCCAACCTGGGTCGGCCGTGCACCAATACACGTCGTCGGCCTGCAAGTCGAGCACCCATTTTCCCGTCATCAAGTGCTGAATCATCGCGTTATGGACGTGCAGCACGCCTTTCGGTTTGCCGGTTGAACCGGATGTATAATGCAGAATCATACCGTCTTCACGGTCGACCCATGTGATGTCAAGGTCCGTCGAGGCGTCATGTGCCAACTTGCGGTAATCGATGATCTTCCCGCTCTCTGACACGTCATCACCGACGATGAGAATCGTCTCCAAGTGCGGCAACTGCTCCACCGGGATGCGCGGCAACAGCGCCTCGGTCGTCACGATCACTTTCGCTTCCGAGTCGAGCAGACGGTCGTGGACGGCCTGTTCCATGAACGCTTCAAACAACGGCCCAACGATGGCGCCAAGCTTGATCGCACCGAGTAAAATAAAATAAAGTTCTGGACTCCGTGGCATGAAGATGAAGACACGATCGCCTTTCTCCACTCCGACCGATTTCAGAACGTTCCCGGATCGATTACTTTCTCGTTTCATGTCTGCATACGTATAGCGCTCTTCCCGATCCCCATCGAAGTAGAGCAAGGCCAGCTTCGTCGCGAGTTCCCCTTCTGCGTGACGATCGATCGCCTCATACGCCATATTGACGTTTCCGGTCAAATTCCAAGACAATAATGCTTCTGCTTGTGTCCACTCGAACGACTGACAAGCTTCTTCATACGACGACAATTGATGTTCCCCTGATAACGCTTTCAATTTCTCCATCGTTAAAGATTCGCCTCCCCTGAAAAGAATGGTATAACCACTTTCAGTATAGTGTTAATATTATGACAAATCAATGAATTTCCAATAACTCCAAATCGGCGTGAAACAAGACGGATGAAAGCGCTATAATAAGAAGTGGAAAAGGTGGTGACTCCATGGAAAAACAATATCATTCAAAAGTGTGGGAAACCTCACTCGGAGCCGTAATCATCGATGGACCGATTGAGAGCGACGTGCTCGCGACGTATCGTCTGGATGAGGGGTTGACGGCGTTCAGGGAGCCAGAGGATCAACAGAAGGCACTCGTCGAGATTGCCGCTTTGAAAGAAGGACGCATCATCGTCGCACGCGTCGACGAACTCGTCATCGGCTACGTCACATATTTGTATCCGGACCCGTACGAACGTTGGAGTGAAGGGAACGACCCGTACATCCTTGAACTCGGTGCCATCGAGGTGAGTCCTCGTTTCCGAGGCCAGCGCATCGGTAAGCAGCTGCTCGAAGTATCCATGATGGACCCGCACATGGACGACTTCTTAATCTTGACGACTGAATATTATTGGCATTGGGATTTAAAAGGGAGCGGTTTGTCGATTTGGGACTATCGTAAAGTGATGGAAAAGATGATGAATCACGGCGGCCTCGTCTTCTTCCCGACGGACGACCCTGAAATCGCGTCCCATCCGGCCAACTGTCTTATGGCACGCATCGGCAAAAACGTCCGTCAAGAAACGATTGACCATTTCGATTCACTCCGGCTCCGTCGCCGGTTCATGTATGACTAAGGAGGGGTACGATGCTGATTGAACAGATGATGAATCGCCACGTCGTGACGATTCAACCGACGAATACGATCGCCCATGCGGCCAAGCTCATGCGCGACAATAAAGTGCGCCATCTTATCGTCACGAACCCAGCTCGGCAAGTCGTCGGGATTATCGGACAGTTCGAGATGAGCGGTGCGACGAGCGTGTTCCATCCGGAAAGCGAGAGCGCCGACTTTCAGAACCCCGTCTCGAGCATCATGCGCCAAGACGTGACGACGGCCCACCCTTACGACTTTTTCGAGGATGCGGCCGCCCTATTTTATGAATACCGCCTCACTTGCTTGCCGATCGTCGAGCAAGGCAAACTCGTCGGGGTGCTGACCGAGACCGATTTACTTCGTTATTTCGTCCAGCTGACCGGTGCCCTCGAACCGAGCTCGCAAATCGAGATTCTCGTCGAGAACACGACCGGCACGCTCGAGAAAGTGACACGCCTTCTCGCCAAGACGAACATCAACATCATCAACGTCTTCGTGCATCCGACGGCCGATCCGTACAAACGGATCATCTCGTTCCGTGTCCAGACGATGAACCCGCTTCGCATCATCGAAAGGCTAAAACGTGAAGGCTTTGACGTCCTCGGTCCGGAGATGTCCCCATGAGACCGGCCTACATATTCGGGGAGAACGAGACGTCCTACCGCTTCCATGCGGACCACCCGTTCAACCCGATCCGCTTGGAGCTGACGACGTCTCTGCTCGTCGCCTCGGGCAAACTGTCTCCCGACGAATGCATCGCGCCTCCTCTCGCATCGGTAGAGGATTTGGCGCTCGTCCATGACCGGGACTACATCGAGGCCGTGCAAGCGGCGGCAGCCGGACAGTTGTCTGGGCTCAAAGCGAACAAGTTTGGGCTCGGGACAGAAGACACACCAATCTTCCCGACGATCCATGACGGTGCGGCCCGGCTCGTCGGCGGGACGATACATGCGCTCGACCTCGTGGCGAGCGGAAAGTTCGAGCGCGCCTTCCACGTCGGTGGCGGTCTCCATCACGGCATGCAACGCAAGGCGTCAGGCTTTTGCGTCTATAACGATGCCGCCGTCGCCATCGCCCATGTCCGTAAACAATATGGCATGCGCGTGCTATACGTCGATACTGACGCCCATCACGGGGACGGCGTACAATGGCTATTCTATGACGACCCGGACGTCATGACGCTCTCGATTCACGAGACCGGTCGTTATCTCTTCCCGGGGACTGGCGCCGTGACCGAGCGCGGGAACGGGAGCGGCTACGGCTACAGTTGGAACGTCCCGGTCGATGCGTTCACGCAAGACGACTCCTTCCTCCACTGTTACGAGACGATTCTGCGTGAAGCGTGCGCTTGGTTCAAACCAGATATCATCTTAACGCAAAACGGGGCCGACGCCCATGCGTTCGACCCATTGACACACCTTGCTTCGACGATTCGGACGTTCGAACAGATCCCTCAAATCGCCTCCCGTCTGGCCGATGAGTACACGGGAGGCCGTCTCGTCGCTCTCGGTGGCGGCGGTTACGACTGGTTTCGGACGGTGCCGCGCGCGTGGGCCCAAGTGTGGTCGGGTTTGACGCGCGAGGCGCCATATAGTGGTGACATTCCGACCGAATGGATTGAGCAATGGCAGGCGAAGGCCGATCAAGCGTTGCCGACGCGTTGGGACGATACGGCGTACACGTTCGACCATATCCCGCGTCGCCAACAGATCGAGGAAAAGAATTGGGAAGTGACAAAACGGGCGTTTTGGCCGTTCATCTCCAATGATCGCAAGTCACTATACTTATAACAAAATGCACCTGAGCCGAGTGGCTCAAGTGCATTTTTAGTTAGTCGTTCCGTAACGAATCACGACGTTCGATTCGGTGCGGGAGCACGACGTTCTTCTCTTCGACTTCTTCTGCATTCAAAATTTTCGTCAACAATCGCATCGCGACGGCACCGATGTCATACATTGGCTGGACGACCGTCGTCAACTTCGGACGAATCATCGTGGCGAGACGCGTGTTATCATGTCCGACGACCTCGAAGTCGTTCGGAACCGAGAAACCAGCATCTTGGATCGCATGGATGACACCGAGCGCCATCTCATCCGTTCCTGCGAAGATCGCTTTCGGACAGTCATCGCGCCCGAGCATCTTCTGCATGGCTTCGAGACCAGAGGCGTACGTATAGTTCCCAAGAATGACATCGTTCTCGCGGAACGGCAGACCGGCATCTTCGAGTGCCCGGCGGTAGCCGGCGAACTTCTTTTCCCCGTTGATCTGTTGCTCAAGCGGGCCCGTGATAAATCCGACTTGCTTGTGGCCGTGGCCGATGAGCATCTCGGTCGCGTCGTACGCTGCCTGCTCGTAGTCGATGTTGACGGCTGGTAAGTCATACCCTTGGTTGAGCGTCGCCGCGAGGACGATCGGCACCGGTGATTTCTTGAACTCGTCAACGAGGTCTTCATGGAGTCGGCCGCCCATAAAGATAATGCCGTCCACTTGCTTACCGAGCAACGTGTTCAACAGATGAATCTCCTTGTCACGGTTCGAGTCCGAGTTGCCGAGGATGATGTTGTACTTGTACATCGTCGCCACGTCCTCGATCCCGCGGGCGAGGTCCGCAAAAAAGATGTTCGAAATATCCGGGACGATGACGCCGACCGTCGTCGTCTTCTTGCTGGCAAGACCACGTGCCACGGCGTTCGGGCGATAGCCAAGACGGTCAATCGCGTCTTGGACTTTTTTACGGGTCGTCGGCTTTACGTTCGGGTTCCCGTTGACGACACGGGAGACGGTCGCCATCGACACCCCGGCTTCACGTGCGACATCATAAATTGTTACGTTATTACTATTCATTAAAACTCCTCCTACAAGCAGTGATTTTCAAACGATTTTCAAAAAACGTGTCAAAAAAGGAAGACAGGTATCTGTCATCATTTTACCCTGTCTTCATGCGATATAAAACGTTTCCAATTGGAAAGCTTACTTTTTTACCAAATCAAGTTGAGGGAATTGCGACGTCAGTCCGTCCACGAAGTGGTCGAATTGATCAAAATCAAGTTGTTGCTGGGCGTCGGACAGTGCGATCGCCGGATTCGGATGAACTTCGACCATGACGCCGTCCGCTCCGACCGCGAGCGCAGCTTTGGCTGCCGGAAGCAACAAATCGCGCCGTCCCGTCGAATGCGTGACATCGACCATGACCGGTAAGTGTGTCTCTTGTTTCAAGATCGGCACGGCCGTGATGTCGAGCGTGTTGCGAGTAGCCCGTTCATACGTCCGGATCCCGCGCTCACAGAGAATGATTTGACTGTTTCCGCTGGCCATGATGTATTCAGCCGCATAAATGAACTCTTCAATCGTGGCCGACAACCCTCGTTTCAACAAGACCGGTATATCGGTTTTCCCGACTTCTTTCAGCAAGTCAAAGTTTTGCATATTGCGGGCCCCGACTTGAATGATATCCACGTAAGGAAGCGCCGATTCGACCGCACCCGGGGTCATGATCTCAGAGATGACCCGTAAGTCATGACGGTCAGCTGCTTGTTTGAGCATTTGTAACCCGTCGAACCCGAGACCTTGGAAGTCATACGGTGACGTCCGTGGCTTGTATGCCCCGCCCCGCATGATTTTAACGCCAGACAAAGCCAGTTTCTCGGCGACCGCATTCACTTGCTCGAACGATTCGACGGCACACGGTCCAGCAATCAATTGGGGACGTCCGTTGCCGACGATGACATCGTCGAGCGTGACGATCGTATCTTCCGCCTGACGTTTCCGCGACACGAGCAACGTCTTATCACGGTCTTCGCCTTGCAGTTCTGCCGACGCCTTGAACATCTCTTTAAACAAATGTTGGAGGCGAGGCGTCTCAAAAGGCCCTGGGTTCTCCGCCGCGATGAAGTCTAACATCTCACGTTCTCGCACCGGATCGTAGCGTTCCACACCTTGAAGGCGTTTCACTTTCCCGATTTCGACTGCGAGCGCGCCACGGCGACTAAGCAAATCAAGCATTTCACGGTTCAACTCATCCATTTCACGACGTAATCGATTCAATTGATCTTGTGGACTCATAATTACCCTCTCATTTCTAAGCCGTTCTTTCCAGAAACCTAATTATATCGAACTTCTTTCGCTTTGTCATAGACAAAAGGTCCATGACACAAATTCCACAAAAAAAAAGTATCCGAGTCACCCCGGATACTCCGTTCATTTCTTGCCGTTTTTTAAATCATTTTTTAAGTTTTTCAACTCTTGTTTCGATTCATCATCGAGCAAGTCTTTGACCGGCGCCTCAAAGTCCGATTCGTGATTAGCCGATGCGTCGCGGCTGCTTTCCGGCTTGGCACGATCCGGTTCGGTTTTGTCCGCTTTCTTCGACGATTTCGCATCTGACTTCTCGTTTGAAGTCGACTTCGCTTCGTCGTTCTTCTCGTTCGAGTCATTTTTCTTCTCGTTCGAGTCATCTTTCTCATCCGAGTCATTTGAAGACGCTTCGGCCGCACGGTCGAGTTGTTCCTTCACTTCAGCTTCCGCTTCGGCAACAAGTTGGTCTGCCTTTTCCATCGCTTCTTCAATCGACAACTCATCCTCATCGACTTGTTGCTTCAACTCGGCTGCTTCACGCGCCTTGTCTTTCACGAGGTTCAAGACAGGTGCCGCTTTCTCGAGAAGCGGTGCTGATTTGTCACTGGCGACCTTGATCCAATCCCCAACGACCGGTTCCGCTTTCTCGCGGACTTCTTTCGATTTGACCGTCAAACGTTCACGTGACGTCGCCGTCTTTTCATCGAGGTACGTCCGAACTTCCCGTCCGCTCTTCGGCGACGTGAGAAGGGCGACCGCCGCTCCGATGACACCGCCTAGTATGACGCCGGCTAAGAAGCCACCGCCTGATGAAGATTGCTGTTGTGGTGTGTTGTTTTTATCGTATGTCATGTGTGAGTTCCTCCTGTGAATTAAGTGATTACTTCATCGTGTCGTCTGTTGCAACGACTCCTGGCGAAACTGAAGATGTTTCTTCTTTACGTTCCCGACGACCGCGGCGACGCGATGGTCGCTCACCAGACTCGGTTTTATTTTTCTTGAATAATTCAACGGCGACCGAACCCCATCGCACAGCCTGGGCAATTTGTTCTTTGTTCTCATCGGCCGCTCCGTGTACAGACGAAGATACAGTCCGTACTGACTCTGTCACTTCATTGAGTGAAGTCCCGAGCTCGTCGAGGGCGTGTGCCACCGGTGCGAGTAATTCCGTCTTCTCTTCCACGTTATCTACGAGACGGTTCGTCTTATGTAAGAGCGCCGTCACTTCCATTGTAATACCATCCAATTGTCGTTCTAAGTTCTCTGTCGTGTTCGCGACGCTACCGAGTGTCCGGTTCACGTTCGATAAGACACGCGCCAAGAAAAAGACGAGTACGACAAACGCGAGTGCAGCAATCAGTCCCGCGATGCCTCCTAATGTGATTTCCATCCATTCATTCCTCCTGTTCAAAAATATGGTGGTTTCATTATAGCACCATTATGACTGAAAAGATTTGTCACAACCGTTTTCGCCATCCGGTCTGATTATTCCTTTACCCGTTTTTATGTTTTCGATTACACTAAAATAGAAATAAATTAAAAAAAGTTAAAGGGGTGGACGTATGAGAGATCCAAGAATCACACAATTGGCAGACGGGTTGATCAATTATTCGGTCGAATTGAAGCGAGGAGAACGTGTACTGATTGAAAACTTTGGTGTCGAGGAAGCGCTCGTCGAGGCGCTCGTCGAAAAAGCATACGAGGCCGGGGGGCATCCGTTCGTCTTACTGAAAGAGAGTCGCATTTTGCGTAAACTATACACGCAAGCGAGTCGGGAGCAGCTCGAGCTGATGGCAGACATCGAGCGTAAGCAGATGCAAGCGATGGATGCGTACATCGGACTTCGGGCCGGGGACAACATCAATGAACTGTCGGACGTGCCCGCCGATCAGCAAAAGCTCGTCGGGGCGACAATCGGCAAAATGCATACCGAGGATCGCGTGAAAGGAACGAGATGGGTCGTGCTCCGCTACCCATCCCCATCGATGGCACAGCTTGCCGGCAAGTCGACCGAGGCGTTCGAAGATTTCTATTTCAACGTCTGTACGCTCGACTACGGAAAGATGGACCGTGCGATGGATGCGCTCGTGTCCCTCATGGACAAGACGGACCGTGTCACCATTAAAGGACCGGGGACGGACCTTTCGTTCTCGATCAAAGATATCCCGGCCATCAAGTGTTCAGGTCAAATGAACATCCCGGACGGTGAAGTGTTCACGGCACCGGTAAAAGGTTCGATCAACGGTGTCATCACATATAACACGCCGTCACCGTATCACGGTTTCACGTTCGAGAACGTGAAACTGACGTTCAAAGATGGAAAGATCATCGATGCGACAGCAAACGACACGGACCGCATCAACGAGGTGTTCAACACAGATGAAGGCGCCCGTTACGTCGGCGAGTTCGCTATCGGCGTCAACCCGTACATCCAACACCCGATGAAAGACATCTTGTTCGACGAGAAGATTGACGGAAGCTTCCATTTCACGCCGGGCCAGGCGTACGACGACGCATACAACGGTAACGATTCGACGATCCATTGGGATCTCGTCAACATCCAGCGTCCCGACTATGGCGGCGGCGAGATTTGGTTCGATGACGTCTTGATTCGGAAAGACGGTCGTTTCGTCATCGATGAACTGAAACCGCTCAATCCAGAAAACTTGAAGTGACGAAAGAAAGGTGCGACCTCCCGAGAGGCGCACCTTTTGTCGTTATAATTTTGTCTTTTTGCCGAGCGCTGCGGACATCATCCAAATCTCTTTTTCGAGTCGTTCGATATGTGAGACGAACGTGTCTTCAATCGCCTCGTCCCCGTCTTCAAAGTTTTCCATCGCATCTTGCATTTCTTGACGGATTTGTTTGAAGTCACCGATGACATCTTTGATCATTTGCTCCGTATCAGCGTGACGGTCTCCTTCTTGCAACGTTGAATGTTCAAGATATTCTTTCATCGTCGCGTATGGTTCCCCGTCGTTCATGAGTAGACGTTCGGCGACGTCATCATAGAGCTCAGCAATCAAATTGTACAGTTCCTCTAACTTCTCATGATACGTGAAAAAGTGCGGTCCACTAATGTACCAATGGTAATTATGGAGTTTGACGAACAATAGGCCATAGTTGGCCACCTCTTTGTTCAACGTGTTCAGTGCGCCTTGACTTGCCATACTTAACATCTCCTTTTCCAATGTCGCTCGCTAGTACTATTTCCGTCCCGACAGAAAAGTAAACACAAAAAAAGCGAGTGGCCGTAGCCATTCGCTTTTTACGCTTCGAGTTGGGCGTGGTTCTCATACTCACGTTGATACGTTTGAATGTCGCCTGCCCCCATAAAGAGGAGCACTGCCGTGTCGTGCGCTTGCAACACTTGCGTGCCGCCACGCTTCAATATATGCGCACCGTCAATCCGGGATTGGAGGTCTTCAATCGTGACCGTCCCTTCTTGTTCACGCGCCGAACCGAAGATATCGCACAAGTAAACCGCGTCTGCTTCGGCCAATGCCGTGGCAAAATCGTCCATGAACGACTTGAGACGAGTGTACGTATGTGGTTGGAAAATCGCGACGACTTCCCGTCCGCTGTACTTCTTCCGTGCCGATTCGACCGTCGCACTGATTTCTCGTGGGTGATGCGCATAGTCATCGACGAGCACTTGACGACCGAGCGTCGACTCGCTGAATCGGCGTTTCACGCCATTGAACGTCTCAAGACGCTCTTTGACGAGCTCTTTTGGCAACGTCTCGTAGTCGCATGTCGCGATGACGGCAAGGGCGTTCAACACGCTGTGGTTGCCGTATCCCGGAATCCGGAACTCGCCATAATAATCGTCGCGCAAGAAGACGTCAAACGTCGTCCCGCGGTCAGTCGAATTCACGTTTTCCGCGCGGAAATCGTTGTGCTCGCCAAATCCGTAGTAAACGATCGGTACGTTCGCTTGAATGTGTTGCAGGTTTTCATCATCGCCACATGCGATGATACCTTTCTTCACCTGTTTCGCCATTTCCTGGAACGCATCGATAACGTCATCAAGTCCGGAGAAGTAATCTGAGTGGTCAAAGTCGATATTCGTCATGATGGCATAGTCAGGACGATAATAAAGGAAGTGACGCTTATACTCGCAAGCTTCGAAAACGAAATTTTTCGAGTCCTCTACCCCTTCACCCGTCCCGTCACCAATCAAGAATGACGTCGGCTCAATGCCGCGCATGACGTGGGCAAGCAGACCCGTTGTCGAAGTTTTTCCATGAGACCCGGTGATGGCGACACTCGTGTAATGGTCTGCCAATTCACCAAGAAACTCGTAGTACTTGTATATCGTCAAGCCGAGCTCACGCGCCCGGACGACTTCAGGATGGTCGTCTGTAAAGGCATTGCCTTGCACGACGATTTGGCCCTCGGTAATATTCTCTGGATCAAACGGAAGGATTTCAATTCCTTTTCGGTTCAATGCTTCTTCAGTAAAAAATGCTTTGTCAACGTCCGAACCTCGGACTTCATTGTTCATATCATTTAAAATTTGAGCTAAAGGACTCATGCCCGTTCCTTTAATTCCGACGAAGTGATAACGGTTCATCTGTAAATAGCCCCCCTAATTCATTGCGGTTTGAAGAAAATGCGACAAACCTTTGTCATTATAGCAAAACTCTAGGTGTCATGCTATTACAGATTATTGTTTTTTTGAGCAAGACGACGGCTTCGGTACATCGCCATCCGGTCTTGTGGGGTCATCATGACGTTGAGCGGCGGTCCTTCGGCTTTATAAGACACGCTGACCGCAGGAGTCAATTCGGTCTCGTCTTCCACCGTTTGGGCTTCCGGCTCGGCTTGTAATGTCTTTGCAACATCCTCGACAATCGGCGCGACCTCTTCGACAGAAGACGCCTCGATTGTCACGTCGTCGAACGAGACATCGTCTTTATCTTCCCGGACGACCAGTTTCGATGCCTTCAAATCAGTCGACCCCATAAAGACAGAAGCGAACCCGCCCTCTACGATAGAGACATCGCCTAAAGACGGCTTGTCGTCACTCGTCGATTCGTCGCCGTTGTCTGTTTCCGTGGAAATATTGGATTCCGCTCGGGATTCCGCATCCATCACCACCGGTTCCGTGGCTTCGCTTGCTTCTACTTCGTCGACTGACTCCGGTGCCGTCTCTTCAGACACTTTCGCATCCATCGCCATCGGTTCCATAGCTTCGCTTGCTTCTACTTCGTCGACTGACTCTGATGCCGTCTCTTCAGACACTTCCGTTTCCATCGTCACCGGTTCCATAGCTTCACTTGCTTCTACTTCGTCGACCAACTCCGGTGTCGTCTCTTCAGACACTTCCGTTTCCATCGTCACCGGTTCTGCAGCTCCCACACGATCAGCTTGGCTTTCTTTTGCTAAGTGGATCGACTCGAGCACCGTCTCTTCAGCACTCGTCTGTTCCGGATCGGCCTCGATCGGGGGCGTCGCTTCTGTTTCGTCTACAGTCGGTTCATCGACCGGATTTGAGTCTTCTAGAACGACACGTTCTTGAGATAACGTATCGTTAAACACAGTCGTCCGGTCAAACTTGTCAACGGCCGCAGACCTCTCCGAGACGAAAGATTCAGACGTCGATGCTGACGGTACGTCCCGCTCCGTTACGGTCTCGCGTGAATCGCTCGTAAAATCGGTCCTCGTCTCCGGGGAGTGCTCGTCCGGTAAATTGATTTTTGGTTTCGGGCGTGCATATCCGTAAATCGGTGACGGTACATCCGTCGGGACGAACTCGTCAGGTGGATCGATTTTTGGAGCAGGCGCAGCTTTCTTCCCTTCTTGGGACAGTTCACGTCGAATACGATCAGCTTGTTGTTTCAATGAACGTTCATATGCATCCATACTAGATTCCTCGCTTTTTCACTCAATCCTATTTAGCAAAAAATCGGTCGAATTCAGCGACCGATTTCAAATGCTTTCCCTACTTCATATTCGTCATCTAACACCAAAATCCCTTTTTCTTGCGGGGCATCCGGTAAGTTCAACTCACGAGCCGAGCAGATCATTCCTTGCGAGCTTTCTCCCCGAAGTTTAGACGGTCGGATAATGAGACCCGACGGCATGACCGCACCAGGCTTCGCGACGACGACTTTTTGGCCGGCCGCAACGTTCGGTGCGCCACAGACGATTTGCACCGTCCCTTGATCGGTCTCGACTTGGCAAATCGACAGTTTGTCGGCATCCGGATGTTTCTCGGCCGACTCGACGTAACCGACGACAAATTTCGGTGTGAAGTCGACGCCGGACAAGTCTGCCTCGATATTTTGTTTACGCAAGATGACACCGAGCGTCTCAATCAGCTCAGCTGTCAATTCGACTGGTCCGTGCCAGTCAGAGACGTTAAAATAGTTACTCGCATTGAACACGTTGTAGCCGTTCACTTTTCCATCCGTCGCCTTGACGATGGCCACGTCATCTTTCCGTTCCACGATTTGGTGATGGCGATCTCCTTCTCTTAACAACACCATGAGAACGTCGCCGATTCCTTCACGGTTATAAAAAGCATTGATTTGCATACGTAAATACGCCCCTTCTTTCAAACTAGACACAAATAGTTTAGCAGATTATGCGTCTGTTGGTGGGTTCTTTTTTCCAACAATAAAAATTGGTTCAAATACGCCAGCTTCATAATGGAAGGCGAGTGCCGTCACCGGGATCCGTCCGTTCGTGAAAAAATCGAACATGAGCTGTTGCATCACATCGTATCCCTCATCGTTTCGGATGTCGGCCACGACCAAGACGTCTTGATGCGGAACCCCGACGAGCATATCTCCTTCGATCCGACGCTCCATGACCCGTAAGAAATCTTCATTCAAGATCCGCGACGCCTCGTAGCCATCACGCGTCGACAGAAAGTAGAACGTGTTACCGGCGACCGTGTCCGTCTTCATGTCGGTCGGCAGCGTTTTGACGTTCTCCAGCGCGAGCGCCTCCACTTGCGGTTGCGATAGCTCCCCTAGATGACGCTCTTCAATCAACCGATAGCCGTTACCGAGGTCGAGCGCATAAAAGATAGCGGTCTCGGCCGTATGAGGTGTCGTGACGAGCGCTTGCCCGCGTTTCGTCTCTTTCGCGAACGAGGCGGCCCGTATGACCGGATAAATATTTGCTTCATTTCCGGCAAGGGTGACCGCATCATCCGCAGCGAGTGCGGTTTGAATATATTCGACCACTTCTTCGACCGCGACGGTCCCACGAACTTTCGTTTTCGCCACGAGCGGGGCTAAGCGGATGTTGACACCAAACCGGTCGTTCGTGCGTTCAATGCGAAGCACCTCGTTTTCACGGTCGTAGGACGTACGATAGCCGTCCGTAAAGTGCCCCTCGATGTGACGTCTCAATTCATTGCGTTCCATCCCGCTCACCCTAGCCCGTTGACGAACGCTTCGACTTGCTCAGGTGTCTTCCGCTCGCGACCGACGTAACGGTCGACCTCTTGGCCTTCATTGAAAGCGACGAAGCTTGGGATTCCAAAAATGTCTAACTCTTGGGCAAGCTCGATCCACTCGTCACGATCAACGTAGTAAAACGTCCAATCCGAGAATTTCGCTTCGATTTCAGGCATGAACGGGTCGAGAAAACGGCAATCCCCACACCATGTCGCTGAAAACATGAAAATACTCTTTCCTTGTTTAGCTTCTGTATATTCCGTCATTGTTTTCAATTGTTTCATTTTCACCACTCCTGTTCTTTTTTCCCCATTCATGATAGCATATGTCCGTTCTCACATTCCGCTCTCACGTTTTGCTATAATCGAGAGCGAAGACTATTAGAAAAAGGTGACGACATGACAAAATGGACGCGGGAACAATTGAATCCAGATATGAAGCATCCACTCGAGCAACTCGTCGGTGTCATCGGCATGCTCGCCATTCTCCGCTACGGATACTTGTTTATTGATACAGATAAGACACGTTCAGAAATTTTAATTTGGCTCGTCATCGGTTTCGCCGTCATTTATGTCGTCGAACAGGCATTGAAAAAGACGGCCCGCTACTTACCGATTGTCCGAAAACGGTTTCTCATCCCGATCTATGTCATCCTCCTCGTCTTATTTTTGGCGAGTTTCCGTGTGCCGCGGGAGACTGTCGAGACGGTCCGTCAATTTTTTGGAATCTAATCAAAAAGCGTTCCTTCTTAGGAAACGCTTTTTTTGTGTTCAATATTCGATTTTCATGTCGTTCGGTCGAATCCGGTCCATCCGGGAAAGCACTTGATAGACGGCATAGCTGAGAATCGCTGGTCCGACGATCAGGAAACCCGAGACGACGATGAGCGTATGCCAGCTGAAGCCCATCGTCTCGAGCATGACGATCGGCCCGACGAGACCGCTCGTCCCCATACCGGCACCCGCTGCAACGCTCTCTAGTTCGAATAGTAAGATGGCTATCGGCGCCAACACGGCCCCGGCAAGTGTCGGCGGAAGCAAAATCCACGGATTTTTCACGACGTTCCCGACTTGAAGCATCGATGTCCCGATGCCTTGTGCGATCGCCCCGCCGATTCCATTATCTCGATAACTTGTGACAGCAAAACCGATCATCTGCGCCGCACAACCGACCGTCGCAGCGCCGGCGGCGACTCCGCTCAATCCGAGCATGAGCGCGATGGCCGCACTCGAGATTGGAGCCGTCAACGCGAGTCCCATAAGCGTCGCCACAACGACACCCATGAAGAGTGGTTGTTGCTCGGTGCCCCACTCAATCCACGTCCCGAGTTGCGTCATGAACAGCCCGACATACTTTCCGATGTACGTCGCACTCACATAACCGACCGCAATCGTCGTGAACGGGGTGACGAGAATATCAAGCTTTGTCGACTTGGAGACGAGTTTCGCCACTTCGACGGCGAGAAGCGTTGCCACATAACTACCGGCCGGACCGAACTCATAGCCGAACGTCCCGACGACGAGCGCCGAGAACAAGATGAGCGGCGGTGCCTGCAGGGCATAGGCGATGGCAATACCGATGGCCGGACCGGTCAAGCCGATTGCGACGTCGCCAATGGCGATGAGCGTCGGACCAAAATTGCCAAGCGCCGCCTCGGCCAATTGACCGCCGATCGTCTTCATGATCAATCCGATGATCAGTGTGCTGAATAAACCGAGCGCCATATAACTAAGCGCCGTCACGAAGTACAAGGACGGGCTTAACGTGATGCCTTTTTTCTTGAGCATGGGACTTCCTCTTTTCATTGTCTTGTCAGTAGTAACGTTCGTGTCTTCACACGTTTTTTAGTATAAGCATTTTTTAATAAATAGCAATAAAAAAACGCCACTTGTAAAGTGACGTTTCCGAATCAACGGGAGGCGCGTAACGTTTCCATCGTTGAGCGGTCGAGCCGCTTGACGAGCGCCTTCAAGAGCGCTTTCGCCGCGTCGTAATCGTCCGTATGGAGAATCGATGCGTGCGTGTGAATGTAACGGGCCGCAACCCCGATGACGGCCGTCGGTACGCCTTGACCGCTCAAGTGGATCCGACCGGCGTCCGTGCCACCTGGGGAGACAAAGTATTGCGTTTTAATGTTCTCGTCTGACGCCGTATCGAGCAAGAAATCACGCATCTCAGGGGACATGACCATGACGCGGTCGAGAATGCGGATGAGCGCCCCTTCTCCAAGTTGGCCGAACTCGGTCTTGTTTCCCGACGCATCGTTCGCCGGTGACGCATCGAGCACGAGGGCGACGTCCGGTTGAATCATCTCGGCAGCTGTCTGAGCGCCACGAAGCCCGACTTCTTCTTGTACGGTCGCACCGGAGAACAAAATGTTCGGATGGTCCGCTTTCGTCGTCTCTTCTAACAGCTCGACAGCGAGACCGACGCCGTAGCGGTTGTCCCACGCTTTCGCCATAATTTTTTTCGGATGATGGAGCGGTGTGAACTCGCTTGACGGGATGGCCGGAAGACCCGGACGTACTCCCCAAGACTCCGCCTCTTCTTTCGAGTCGGCCCCGATGTCGATGAACATCTGTTTGATTTCCATCGGTTTGTTCATCGCGTCTGGCCCGAGCAAGTGCGGTGGTGTCGAGGCGACGACCCCTGGAATCTTTCCGTCCGCTGTCACGATATCAAATCGTTGGGCCATGAGCACTTGGTTCCACCAGCCGCCGAGTGGTTGTATGTATAACATGCCGTTGTCCGTGATCCGGGTGACCATGAACGCGACTTCATCCATATGGCCAGCGACCATGATTCGCGGTCCCGATTCGTCTCCGACACGCTTCCCGAAAATCGAACCGATGCCGTCCGTCATGACTTCATCGACGTGCGGTGTGATGCGGTCCCGCACGAAACTGCGCACTTCCGACTCAAAGCCCGGTGCACCTGGCAGCTCGGTCAGCGTCTTGAATAATTCTCTCGTTTTTTGTTCCATCTGTCTCATCCCTTCAACCGTTGTGCAACCATTATATACAGAAGTTTTCGATAGAAGCGAATGCTTTTCATTCCAATGGGGTACAGGTTTTGGTACGATGTACATGATAGCCACAGTTCAAGGGGAGGTAGTCATATGAAGAAAAGGTATTGGTTAGTTGGAATCGGGGTCGCTGTCGTTGCCGCACTTATGACGAAAAAAGTATTAGATGAACGAAGCTTATCGGCCGAAGATGCGCTCGAATATACGAAACGCGCGTTTTCAGCCAAAGGTCACGTCCAAGGGGCATGGATCTCGGCATCTCCTGAGGTTTATACTTACGATGGTCGCGAATATGACGTCTTCAAAGGCGGCATTTCTGTCCTTGAGAACGATGAAGAAAAGACGTACCAATTCACGGTCGACTCAGAGACAGGTGCTTTACTCGAATATGCATGACCAGAACCGGCGAAGATTCGCCGGTTTTTTTGTTTAATCCAGCTAAAAGAGTGGAAAAATGTAATTGGTACTTTTTTTAAATTCGAAAAGGAGTGATCCCACGTGAAAAAACTGATCGGTGAGGCAAATGAGCTCGTATCGCAAATGGTCGAAGGGATGGTCCACGCCCATCCTGACGTGTACGGTCGTGTCGAAGGAGTAAACGTCATCTGTCGAGCAGGTGGCGCGAAGTCTGGAAAAGTCGGTCTCGTCTCCGGTGGTGGCAGCGGTCACGAGCCGGCGCATGCCGGTTACGTGGGCGATGGGATGTTAGACGCCGCCGTCTGCGGAGAAGTGTTCACATCCCCGACGCCAGACATGGTGCTTGAAGGCATCAAGGCGGCGGATGGCGGAAATGGGGTCCTCCTTGTCGTGAAAAACTATGCCGGGGACGTTATGAACTTCGAGCTCGCCGCGGAACTCGCAGACGCTGAAGGCATTAAAGTCGACCACGTCGTCGTTGCGGATGACGTCGCCATTGCGAACAAAGACGATCGCCGCGGTGTGGCCGGGACGGTTTTCGTTCATAAAGTGGCAGGGGCTGCTGCCGCGAGCGGGAAATCGCTCGAGGAAGTCAAAACCGTCGCCGAAAAAGTCGCGAGCCACGTCCGCTCCATGGGGATGGCCGTCGAACCGTGCTACATGCCTGTGAGCGGAAAACCGGGCTTCGACTTGAATGAGGAAGAGATGGAGATCGGGATCGGCATTCACGGGGAGCGTGGGGTCGAGCGGAAGCCGACGACAGGCGTCGATTCGATCGTAGATGACCTTCTCGATCACTTGAAGAAGGAAGTCGAGCCGGGCGAAGTCGCTGTCATGGTCAACGGAATGGGCGGTACTCCGCTGTCCGAGCTGTATGTCACCTATCATTTCGTCGCCAATAAACTTGAGGCGGCCGGCTATACGCTGAAGCGGAAATATGTCGGCAACTATATGACATCGCTCGAGATGCACGGTTTCTCAATCACGCTCTTACCACTTGATGATGAAATTACGAATTATCTCGATGCGCCTTCGGCAGCGCACGGTTTCAAAATTTGATAAACGAGGTGTTGATCGCATGTTAACGATAGACGGGTTGAAAGAAGCGCTACGGAACGCCCAATCAGAAATCGAGGCAAACAAAGACACACTGACAGACCTGGACCGAGCCATCGGTGACGGTGATCACGGGATTAACATGTCTCGCGGGTTTGAGGCCGTCGTTTCCGTACTCGATGACGATTACGATTCACTCGGCGCTTTGAGCAAGAAAGTCGGAATGACGCTCATGGCGAAAGTCGGCGGAGCGGCCGGCCCCCTCTATGGCTCGGCGTTCGTGAAAGCGGCGACGGCGTTCGGCGATGCCGAGGAAGCGGATTTCGCGCTCGTCAAATCCGCCCTCGAGGAAGGTGCGGCCGCCATCAAGGCGCGTGGGAAATCGGAAGTAGGTCAAAAGACGATGGTCGATGTATGGGAACCGTTCCTGAACGAACTGAACGACTCGGACGACTACGTCGCGAAACTTGACGAGCTCGTCCAAGACACCGAAGACATGAAAGCGACGAAAGGGCGCGCCTCTTACTTCGGCGACAACTCACGCGGGACGATCGACCCTGGGGCGATGTCAAGCGCCATCGTTTTGAAAGCCATCATGAAGGAGGTCGGTTAACATCGTCGAACTCATCATCGTCTCCCACAGCGCCAAGATCGCTGAAGGGATTCAAGACTTGTTGAAAGAAATGGCGCCGACGGTTCCAATCCATCTCGCCGGCGGGCTCGAAGATGGCAGCATCGGGACCGATGTGACTCGTATCCTTGAGGCGCTTGAAGCCGTCGACAAAGAGGCCCTCCTCTTGTCCGATATCGGTTCGGCGACGATGAACGCCGAATTGGCGATCGATATGTATGAAGGCGACAAAGACGTCCAATTTTATGACGGACCAATCGTCGAGAGCGCCTTCGTCGCCGCCGTCTCCTCAGGAAACGGGATGGAGCTCGAGCAAATTATGGAGCAATTGAAGCAAGACACATAAAAAA
>NZ_JTLB01000011.1:0-1686 GCF_000798975.1 Exiguobacterium sp. ZOR0005
TGAAGTGCTCCCTGTCAAGTAGACAGGACAAACAATGAAAACCAGCCTAGGCGGCTTGAGACCTGTATTCGACAGGGCTCAAGCCGTTTAGTCGTTTCTGGAAACGATCGTGGTTGTAGAACGATATGTAGTTCTCGATGGCCCTCGTGAGTTCGCTATAGGCCTGGAACTCACGCAAGTAGTACATCTCCACTTTCAAGGTGCCCCAAAAACTCTCGATCGGGGCGTTGTCGATGCAACGCCCGACCCGGGACATGCTGCGGGTCATTCCCGCGTCTTCTACCATCCGTTTGAACCCTCTTGAGGTATATTGGAACCCTCGGTCGCTATGGATCATCGGACGTGCTCCTGTACGGAGCCCCGCGATGGCTGGCATCATCGTCTGGAAGACGAGCCCGTTGTTGTTGGACCTTCCGATGCGGTAGGCGACGATCGAGCCGTCATACAGGTCGATGATCGCGCTCAGATACGCCTTCTTCCCGGTCCCATACTTGAACTCGGTGACGTCGGTGCACCATTTCTCGTCCGGGCGGGACGCACTGAATTCTCGGTTCATCAGGTTCTCGGCCACATGTTGCGGCGTTGACTTCTTATGTCTCTTCTGCTTCCGGCGGATGACCGATTGGATCCCATGGCTATGCATCAAGCGATAGATTCGCTTTTCATTGAATGGGGACAGGCTCTGTTGCCGGCGCAGCCGATTGATTGTCATCGTGATCCGACGGTACCCGTATGTGCCGTTCGCCTGGTCATAGAGTAGACGAATGTCCTCCAGAAGCTTCTCGTTCTCTTCTTGACGCACCGGTATGGTGCGGTTCAACCATTTGTAATAGGCCGCCCGTGAGATGCCGGCGACTCGACAGAGGAGGACGACCGAGATGGCCTCCTCTTCGTATAATTCTTTGATGGCGATATATCGTTGCTGTAGCCGTACCTGGCTGATCACGACCTCCTCTCGATCTCCTCTAACTTTTTTAGGAACAGGTTGTCCGCACGAAGAAGTTCGTTCTCAAGCTCCATTTGCCGGATCCGGCGTTTCAGCTTCTCCTCTTCACTTAGTTCGTCCTCTGGCTTCGTACGCCCACGGCGGTCCAGGAGCGCTTCTGCCCCGTCCGTGTCATACTTCTTGACCCAGCCATAGATTTGCCCATAAGACACCTGATATTGTTCCGCGGTCTGTTGGTAGTTGCGTCCATTCTCCAAACAGTATTTCACGATCTCGAAGCGCTCTTCGAATGTAGTTTTTCTTCCTTTTGTCATAGCTCGATTCATCCCTTTTCTCGAATCTGTTAACTCGCTATGACTAGTATACTTCTTAATCCATTTTCGAAGAACAGATCCATCACTGATTTGATGGTTGGAGAGGACTTCCACCGTGGTGGCCCCATCGAGATAGTCACGGACGGCGGCAATCTTTTGTTCCTTGGTGTAATGTCTCCATGTCCTCGATTCCTTCAACGCGTCGATTCCGCCGGTATCGAATTTCACTTTCCACACCCGGAGAGTATTCTCAGAGACGTTATGCGCTTCCATGATTTCCTTCCACGTATAGGTTTCTTCTTCCATCATGCGCAGCGCAGCCAGTTTTTGTTCGATCGAATGCCGACTTCTCACCATAAAAAAACACTCCCCAATCAGATAAACAGATTTGTTATTTCATCTGTCTACCTATTGGGGAGCATATCA
>NZ_JTLB01000012.1:0-342783 GCF_000798975.1 Exiguobacterium sp. ZOR0005
ATGACACCGAGGATCGCGAGCGTGCCGCCGATGCTGCCGAGCATGAGCGTCGCCACTTCTTGCACGACGAGTGCCGGGGTGCCGGCCTGGATCATGCCGAGCAGTTCACCCGGCTCGAAGATGGCCATGGCCGCACCGGCCCACACCATCGCGATGACCGCCTCGACGATCATCATGCCGTAGAAGATCGAGCGCCCGTTGCTCTCTTTCATCGTCGTCCGCGAGATGATCGGCGACTGGGTCGCATGGAATCCGGACAGGGCCCCACATGAGATCGTGAAGAAGAGGAGCGGCCAGATCGGCAGGCCGTCCGGGTGCATGTTCGTCAGTGACATCTCCGGCACCTTGTAGCCTTGCACGAACAGGCTGACCCCGATGCCGACGGCGCTGATCAAGAGGAGCGCGCCGAAGAACGGGTAGATGCGGCCGATGATCTTGTCGACCGGGAGGAGCGTCGCCAAGATGTAGTAGGCGAAGATGGCGAAGATGACGAAGACGAGCGTCGACGCGTCCCCGCCGAACAGGTTGTTGATCATGTTGCTCGGTGACGTGACGAACACCGTCCCGACCAGGAGCAGCAACAGCAAGGCGAACCCGTTGACGATATGGCGGAGCGAGCGGCCGAGGAACTTCTCGGCGAGCTGCGGCAAGTGCGCCCCATTGTTGCGGAGCGAGATCATGCCCGTCAAATAGTCGTGCACGGCCCCGGCGAAGATCGACCCGAAGACGATCCAGAGAAACGCGACCGGGCCGTAGAGCGCCCCCATGATCGGCCCGAAGATCGGTCCGACGCCGGCGATGTTCAACAGCTGGATCATCGAGTTGCGTTTCTTGCCCATCGGCACGTAGTCGATGCCGTCCTGTGACGCGTAGGCGGGCGTCGTCCGCTCCTCCTTGATGCCGAACGTCTTCTCGACGTAGCGGCCGTAAATGCGATACCCGATCAGTAAAATCGCGATGGCGATAAAAAATGTAACCATGTGTATTGTCCCCTTTGTTGCGTATGTAGCCAATCCCCGTTGGCCCTTTAGTTTACATACCGTATGTAACCGATTACATAGATGATTATATAGCACTTCTTCCAATTATGTAAGGGGTTTCATTCACTTTTTTGACACAAAATAAAGCCCTCAAAACTGAGGGCTCGTTCATTGATTAACGAAGGGCTGGGACACCGACATGGCCGGCTCCAACGACTTTCGTTTCTTCTTTCGTTTGACCGTCGAGTTCACTGACGACCGTGAGCGTCTGGCGAAGCTTGAGCGGTTTCACAGACAACGTATACGTGCCGTCCGCTTTCGCTTTCGTTGTCGCGAGCACGCGCTCTCCGTCTTTCAACGTGACGTTCGCGTTCGCCGTCGTGACACCCGTCACAGCTTTCGCACCCGGCTTGATCGTGTCGACCGAGAGGACGAGCTCGACTTTCTCGGCTTCCGTCACCGGATCGAGTGCGATCGTGTACGAGCGGAAGAGACGTCCGGCCGCGTCCGCACGTGTCGCGTCCGTCGCTTCGATGCCTTCGTATAGATCGACGTACTGCTTGCCAGCGTCCGCCGTCTCGAACGTCGCGAGGCGTTTCGCGTCGGCGACGACTTTCCAGTTGTCATCGGCTTTATAATCGACGGCACCACGGCTGGCGATGATGTAGTCCGAAATGACGTTCCGTGTCTCGTATGCCGAACGATAGACGATGCTGTTGCCGCCGTTAAGGCCTGGGAACGAAGATGAACCGGCGCGGTAGTTGTTCGTCGCGACCAAGAACTCTTGATCCATCGTGATCGGCTTACCGTTATATTCGACGTTCTTCACGCGGTTCGCCGAAGCGTTGACGAGTTTGCCGCCGACATCGAATTTCGCTGGACCCGTCACATCGATCTCATACGTCAATCCGTCCAAGATGTCGAAGTTGTAGCTGCGGAACGCGAGGTTCAAGAGCGGTTCCCCATCCGCTTTCACTTCTTTGTAAGCGCCAGCCGACATCTCGAGCCAGTCCATGACGTCTTGCCCGGTCACTTTGACGACTTCGAGCGTGTTCGGATAGACATACAAGTCCGCCACGTTCTTGAGCGCGATTTGACCTTTCGGGATGTTCGTATAGTAGCCCGCATCCGTCAACTCGCGTCCGCCCGCCTTGAACGGCGCACCGGCCGAGAGGAGTGGCAACCCTTTATACGGGGCGAGGTCCGGGTTCGTCTCGAGCTCTTTCTCGACGAACCATTTCTGCGCGTTCGTCACGAACTGCACCGATGAATCGTCACGGACGAGCGCGAAATAGCTTTGGATGTCGTCTTGAATCTCGCCGACCGGACGGTTGATGTACTCGATCGTGGCCCGGTGGTCGTCTTCGATGAGCGCTTGAATCTCGGCATCGACCGGCGTATTCGCCGTGATCGTGTCGAGCTTGGCCGTCGCGTCGAGGACACGCCATGCCCCGTCCACTTTCTCGAGTTCGAAGTCGATGACGCCTAAGTCTTTCCCTTGGTTGTTCGCCATGACGACCGGTTTGCCGTTGATCGTCCCTTTCGCCATGTCGACGTTCGGGAACGAGGCGAACATGCCATTCGCGTCCGGGAAACGGCCGTGCTGGTGACCGGTCATGACCATGTCGAGCCCGTCGATTTTCGTGAGGGCGTAGCCGACGTTCTCTTCATCGTCACGCTGCTCGTCAGCGAGGGCGGCACTTTCACCGATCCCTGAGTGCGCGAGGGCGACGACGACGTCCGCGCCTTGTGCTTTCAACTTGCTGACGGCTTCACGCGCCGACGGGATGATATTCTCCGCCGTCACGTGGCCTTGCAAGTTCCCCGAGTCCCACGACATGATCTTCGGTGGCACGACGCCGAACACACCGACTTTGATCGTATGTGTCTCCCCGTCCGTATCCGTGACCGTCCGCTCGATGATTTGGACCTCTTGTCCGTCAACGTTGAACTTCGACACGATTGGATTTCCCTCTAAATCCTTGACGTTCGAGGTGACGAAACGAAGCTTCCCTTTCGACCCTTCCATCACGTCATACAAAAACTCGAGTCCGAAGTTGAACTCGTGGTTCCCGAGTGTGACCGCATCATAATCCAGTGCCGCCATCGCCTTGTACATCGGGTGCTCGAACGTTCCTGGGTTGTTTTGGTGCACTTCCCGCACGTAATCGCCGAACGGTGTCCCTTGAATCGTATCCCCGTTATCGAACAGGAACGTGTTGTCTGCCCCAGCTTCCGCGCGGTGCTGTTTGATAAGCGTCGCGACTTTCGTCAAGCCGATCGTGTTGTCGACTTTGTCTTGGAAATAGTCGTAGTTCGTGATGTTCGTATGTAGGTCCGTCGTCTCTAGGAAGCGGAGCTTCACGACGTCCTCTGACGCAAGTACGTTCGGTGCGTGCAGCGGTAACGTCGCCGGCAATACGAGTGCCGTCGCAATCGTCCATTTCAAGGCTGTTTTCATGTTTATTTCCCCTTTTTACAAAAAATGGCCTAACCTCCTTCACTATACCACCCGATTGTAAACGTCACCATTATTTTTTGTGAAAATTGACGGATATTTAGACTAAGATGAACGTAAATTATTTGCGAGGAGAGGGATCTCGTTGATTATTGAAATCGATGGCTATTGGGGGAGCGTTTACTTGAGCGGAAACAAGTGCTCCAAACAGAGAATAAGTGAAATGTATCGACAAACGAAAGAAAGGGTGACCGATATACAAGACTTTCCGGACATGTTTTGTCGGCTCCATCGCTTTGATCGGATTTCGTGTTCAAGCGATGGAAACATCGATTTCGTTTTAGACACGGACACAGACCGTATTTATACTCCGTTTGAATAAGTACACGAAAAAGCTCAACCACTCCAATCGGAGAAGTTGAGCTTTTTTCATTGCTTGATTCTGACCGTGAACGGCCCTGTTGCTTCAATCGCTTCAAACGTCGCCCGCACCGGATAGGCATGTTTCCCGCGCACTGCTTCTGTGAGCCGGACGACCGTCAAGGCGACCGGTTCGTCCCCGCTCATGAGTTCGAGCGGCAACTGTTCGACGTTCAAGTCTTGGGCGTAGCCGTTTCGGAGCAACAGCGTCGCCGTCACGTCCGTCTCGTTCGTCTCGACGTGGACGAGCATCATGTTGAACTCGTTCTCGCCGACCGGCGGCGTCGACACGTTCGTCCGGGCAAGTTGCTGCCAAGCGAGTGGTGAAAACGCGGCCCGTTCTGCGTCCGACACCGTCTGGAGCGGGTCGATCGGGTTCATCTGGAAGACGAGACGCATCGAATCGTTCAATTCGAAGTCACCGAACAACTCGTCAGCGAAGAAGTCGAGGTAGACCGGCTTACTCGTCCACGGCTCGAAGTTCGGCAAGTCGACCCGGTTCAGTACTTTCCGTCCGAGCGGCACGTTATTCGCATCGAGCAACAACACCGGTAACTCATCGATCTCGAACGAGCCTGGGAGTGTGTTGCGGAACAAGGCGACGATCGACAACCCTTCCGACAACAGTTCGGCGTTCAACAGCTCGATCGACAATTGGTTCTCGAGCAGGTTCGGGAGGCGTTTCGCATGATAGCGGAACACGTACTCGTCTTCTTTCGGGATGCCCATCTCGTCATCGAACACGAGCGTCAACTGACGCTCCCCTTCGGCTTTGTTCGTCTCAATCTGCTTACGTTTACGAAATCCTAACATCACGCTTCCTCCTCTACCGGCGCCGCGAAGTAGCGGTCGAGCTGGCATACTTCCATCGTCACGTCACGCGCGATGTTCACATACGTCTGTTCGAAGATCTCGAGACCTTCTTTGCCGAATAGACGGCCCGGGTCTTCCTGCGCGTAACTGCGAAGGCCGATCCCTTCTTTCAATCCGCTCATCATCGTCAAGTGATCCGTCCATTTCATGTCGAGGGCACGGAGGAGCGACTCTTTGACGAAGTGGACGACCTCGTCGCCTTCGAGGCGCGTCTCGGCCGTATTAATGATGTCATCCGTGAAGCCTTTGAGCTCGGCTTTCAGTTCGAACGTATCGGCGACCGCGTCCGACCAGACCGGTTCGCGCATCGTCAAGTAACGAAGGTCGGCCTTCAACTCGTCGATCGGCCATTCTTCTGGGACAAGCTCGTCCGTCACATGCATATCGATGCTGTTCTCGATGGCGAGGCGCATCATGCCGAGGACGTTCTTCTTGATCGCGTCCGCGTCCGCGTTGACGGCTTGGTCGCGAATCGTGTAGACGATGTTGCGCTGCTCGTTCAAGACGTCATCGAGCTTGAACAAGTAATCGCGAATCGAGACACCGATTCCTTCAATCGTCGTCTGCGCGTATTCGATGATGTCGGCCGCCTCTTTCGCAGGGACTTCGCCATGCGCATCCGGCTTCAACTTTTTCTCGATGCGCTCAAGTTTTTGAATCGCATACCGTTTGACGATTTCGTCTTCGAGCGAGACGAAGAACTGGGTCGCCCCAGGGTCGCCTTGGCGGCCCGAGCGTCCGCGGAGCTGGTTATCGACACGTTGCGACTCGTGGCGCTCCGTCCCGACGACGAACAAGCCGCCTACTTCTTTCGATTTCGCGTCGAGCATGATGTCCGTCCCACGTCCGGCCATGTTCGTCGCGATCGTCACTTTACCGTACTGTCCGGCTTCAGCGATGATGTCCGCTTCTTGCGTGACGGTCTTCGCGTTCAACACCTCGTGCTTGATGCGTTTTTTCGAAAGGTGCTTGCTGATCGCTTCCGACTGGGCGATCGACGTCGTCCCGATCAACACCGGACGTCCCGTCGCGTGGAGCTCGACGACTTTCTCCGTCACGGCCGCGTATTTCTGGTCGATCGTCATGAAGATGCGATCCGGGTAGTCTTCCCGAAGGCGTGGCCGGTTCGTCGGTACTTGGACGACGTCCATGTTGTACGTCTTCAAGAACTCTTGGCGCGACGTCTGCGCCGTCCCCGTCATACCGCCGATGAGCGGATACATGCGGAAGTAGTGCTGAATCGTGATCTCGGCCGTCGTCTTGTTCTCCTCGGTGATCGTGACGCCTTCTTTCGCCTCGAGCGCCTGATGGAGCCCTTCTGACAAACTGCGTCCTTCCATGATGCGGCCCGTGAACAAGTCAATCAGTTCGATCTTGTCGTCTTTGACGATATAGTCGACATCGAGCTCGAACAAGACGTTCGCCCGGAGCGCCTGCACGAGGTAATGGTACAACACTTGATGCTCGGCGCTGAACAGGTTGTCGATCGCGAACATGTCTTCGATCTTCAAGATGCCCGATTCGGTGAACGCCGACGATTTCGACTCGAGGTCGACCTCGTAGTCGGCTTCGTCAAACTCGGTGACGACCCGCTGCGCGAGCGCCTTCAGGCGGATGTGCGAGCGGTCTTTTTGCGCGATGATGAGCGGTGTCTTCGCCTCGTCGATCAAGATGCTGTCGACTTCATCGATGATGGCGAAATGGAACGGGCGCTGGACGCGCTCTTCTGGCGCCCCGACCAAATGGTCACGCAAGTAGTCGAAACCGAACTCGGTCCCGACGCCGTACGTGATGTCGGCCTGGTACGCCTCCCGTTTCTCGTCCGGTTCGATCTCTGGCACGTTCAAGCCGACCGATAGGCCGAGGAAGTCGTGGATCTGCCCGATCTGCTTCGCGTCACGCGTCGCGAGGTATTCGTTCACGGTGATGACGTGGACGCCTTTTCCTTCGAGCGCCTTGACGTAACTCGGGAGCGCAGCGACGAGCGTCTTCCCTTCCCCTGTCGGCATCTCCGAGATGTTCCCTTCAAGGAGGGCAAAACCACCGATGAGCTGGACGTCATAGTGACGCATGCCTAAGACGCGCACGGCCGCCTCACGGACGAGGGCGAACCCTTCTTCAGCGATGTCGTCGACTTTCGCCCCGTCTTCGATTCGTTGTTTCAATGTATCGGTATACGCCCGCATCTCGTCGTCCGAGAGGGCTTGGATTGTTTTTTCTAAGTCATTGATGCGTGCGACGCGTCGTTCGTACCCTTTCAAGCGCCGGCTTTGATCATTCGTCAATTGTTTTACAAATTGGATCACGTTATAGCCTCCATCTATCTTACATTCGTCAATTGCATACCCGTCTATTATAGCGAAAATGAGACCGTTTCGGAGACTTTTTTACGAAATCTTCCTAAAAGATGGTTTTTGTTTTATTAAATTCATATAAAAATTGGGTAATTTTCAAAAAGTGTTTACAAATTTATTTTCAAATTCATATTTGAGACGGCGTGAGACCGTGTTACGATGATAAAAACAGAACATTTGTTCGTAAAAGGAGTGATGACGATGCGACGTCGGATTTTTTGTATCGACAGCGTCTCCTTCTACGCGAGCTGCGAATGCGCCGCTCGCAACCTAAATCCGTACAAGACGAAGCTCGTCGTGCTGTCAAACCTAGAGGACCACGGCGCGCTCGTCCTCGCCGCGACGCCGCCGATGAAACGGCTCGGCATCAAGACCGGGGCGAGACGGTTCCACATCGACCGCTTGCCGTGGCAGGACCGAAAGCACGTCCTCTACGCCGAGGCACGGATGAGCCACTATTTGAACGTGTCCGTGCAAATCGTCCATATCCTGCACCAGTTCGCACCGCCCGAGGCGATCCGCGTCTACTCGATCGACGAGACGCTCGTCGACTTGTCCGGCACCGAGCGGCTGTTCGGGAACGACGAGCACGTCGCCCGCCTCATCCGTTCGACCGTCTTCCGCTACACCGGCATCCCGGTCACGATCGGCATCGGTCCGAACAACGTCCTCGCCAAGCTCGTCCTCGATTTGCATGGGAAGAAGACCGGTGTCGCCCGCTGCCTCCTCCACGATGTCGAGAAGCTGATCCATCCGGCACCGATCGAGAAGATGTGGGGCGTCGGGACGAAGATGGCCGTTCACTTGCAACGGCTCGGCATTTTCACGATCGGCGACCTCGCCCGCTATCCACTCGAGACGCTTCATGAGAAGTTCGGCGTCATCGGCGCCGAGCTGTGGCATCACGCCTGGGGCATCGACGAGTCACCGACGATCCTGCCCCCGAGTTCGTTGTTCGGGGCGAAGCGGCAACGCCCGCGTACGATCGGGCACGGCATCACGCTCATGAAAGATTACACGACGTACGCCTCGATCCGGCTCGTCTTGCAGGCGATCGCCGTCGAGGTCGGGATGCGCACCCGGCAAGCCGGACTCGTCGGTGGGAGCGTCCATCTCAGCGTGCGCTATACCCGGACGAGCGAACGGCGCGGCTTCAGTAAACAAAAAAAGCTCGACCGCTTCACGGCGGACGAGCAGGACTTCTTGCCGGTCTTATTGGCGCTTTTCCTCGACGGATGGGACGAGACCGAGGCCGTCCGTTACGTCTCAGTCGCCCTCGGCAAGCTCGAGCCACGGAGCGACCATGTCCAACTGTCGTTTTTTGAAGACGAGTGGGCGAAAGCGCGGCGATACGACTTCCTCGACCTCGTCGATCAATTGAACGTCCGTTTCGGCCGCGGGACGATTCGGCCGGCGTCGAGCCTATTGAAAGACAGTCCGCTCCGCACCCGGCAGCGGTTGATCGGTGGACATAAACAAGGAGGCGATGCACGATGAGCAAGACCCGTTACAAAGACCGAGGCGAACTGAAATGGATCCCGTTTCTCATGCCTGAGCACGTGGCGCTCTTGAAGCGCTATTACGCCCAAATCCAAAAGATTGAGCTGCCCGATTTGGATGAGCAGCTCCTCTATCTATGGCAGACCGAGCTCGAACGCGCCATCCGCGAAGGCGATGCCGTCGATGTGACACTGTTCGAGGACGGGGCGACACGGTCGGTGCGCGGCTACGTCCACGCCATCTATTACGCTGAACGGGAAATCGAACTGTTTGATGGCGAAGTGCGCCGCATCCCGTTCGGTCATATCCTGTCGGTCCGTTAAGACGCGTCGATCGCTTCCTGCGTCGTCTCGAACGTGTCGACGTGGTCGAGGACGCCGTAATGGGTAAGCGTCTGCCGCACGGGTGCCGACAAGTGGGCGAAGACGACACGACGGTCGGCCGCTTTCAGTTCCCTGACGACGCGGCGAACCTCTTCGACGGCCGTCACATCGATGACCGGGCAGCGGTGGAAGTTAAAGATGAACACGTCCGGCTCGTCATGGATATGATGCAGGACGTGCTCGAACATCTCGATCGCCCCGAAGAAGAGCGGGCCTTCGACGCTGAAGACGACTTGGCCGTCGCGCGTCGCGTACCGTTCCGTCTGTTCACGGACATCGATCGTGTCGGCCATCCGTTTCGCGAACAAGGCGAGTGCACAGATGACCCCGACCTCGACCGCGACGACGAGGTCGACGAACACGGTCAGACCGAGCGTGACGAGCAAGACGAGTGACTCGGCCGAGCGATGCCGGAGCATCTCAAAGACGTGGTGCCGCTCCGACATGTTCCACGCGACGCGCATCAAGATCGGCGCGAGCGCGGCGAGCGGGACGTAACTCGCGAGTGGCGCCAACACGAGCACGGCGAGGAGCACCGTCAATCCGTGAATGACACCGGAGCGGCGGCTGACGGCCCCGGCTTGAATGTTCGTCGCCGTCCGGGCGATGGCGCCGGTTGCCGGGATGCCGCCGAAGAACGGGACGACGACGTTGGCGAGCCCTTGCCCGAACAGTTCCTTGTCCGGGTTCATCTTCGTGCCGGCCATCCCGTCCGCGACCGCTCCCGACAACAGCGACTCGAGCGCTCCGAGGAAGGCGATGGCGAACGCCGACGGTAAGAGCGTCGAAATCAAATCGAAGTCGATCGCGAGCCAGTTAAAGTCAGGCAGTCCGCTCGGGATGCCGCCATAGGCGCTGCCGATTGTCGCGACTTCGCCCGGGATGACGAGACTGACGAACGTCGGCACGAGCATCGCCATCAACAGAAGTGGCAACTTTACGGGCAGTTTCGGCACGAGCCAAAGCGTCAAGAAACCAATGGCGGCAATGAAGACGGGCCATAGACTCGCTTCCGGTAACGACGTCACGAGCTGAAGTAAGTTCTCATGGAAGTGTGGCGCCTTCTGAAACGTGATGCCGAACAGTTCATCGAGCTGGTCGACGAAGATGACGACGGCGATCCCGGCCGTGAATCCGATCGTGACGGCGCGCGGCATGAAGCGGATGAGACGGCCGACGCGGAGCACACTCATGAGGAACAATAGGACCCCCGCGAGGAACGTCGTCACGAGAAGGCCTTCGTAGCCGTGCGCGAGCATGACGCCCGAGACGATCGGGATGAAAGCGCCGGTCGGTCCGGCGATTTGGAACGTCGAGCCCCCGAACAGGCTGACGAGGATGCCGGCGATGATGGCCGTGTATAGACCGTACACCGGTCCGACGCCCGAAGCGATCGCGAACGCCATCGCGAGCGGGACGGCGACGACCCCGACAGTGATCCCAGCCGAGATGTCTTTTTGCCATCTTTGGCGTGGTGTCATGAAGTTGTCCATTCTTGCATTCCTTCTTTCCATTAGGTCGAAAACGAGTTCAGTTTACGCCTGTATCCCCTCGTTGTAAACGACTCTGGCGAAACGTTAACATAATCGACAAAACAAAAAGACGCATCGCGGTGGATGCGTCTTCGTTAATTCGTCGGCGCCTCGACGACTTGGTCGCCCTCGTCCGCGTCTTCCCCAAGCAGACGGACGTGACGGCCAAACAGCCACATGACGACGAGGTGGGCTTTCGCCTGCGTCTTCGTATAAAACCACCAAGGCAGCGCCGGCACGAACTCATGGATGGCGACGAGTCCTTCGTCCGATTCCGGAAGCCGTCTGAACTCGAGTCGTCCGGTCTTTCCTTCCTCGGTCAACTTCGTGAACAGTCCGCCGTCAATCTCGAATGAGGCCATGTCATCCGTCGCCTCGTCTTCAAGCGACAGATGGAGTGCGATGAGGGAGGGACGGAGGAGCGCAATTTCCCAATCGTCCTCTTCTTTCGTCGTCTGGATGAGCGGATACGCGACTCGTCCGAGCCACTCGAAGTATTCATCGGCCATCCAGGACGCTGATTTGTCCTCCGGCAGACCGAAGCGCTGAATCGAGCGGACGGTGTACTGTTTCGGTTGCTTTTTCTTCTTCTTGCCCGACTCTTGTTTCGCTTCTTCTTCGAGCGCATGCTCGACCGCTTCTTTGAACGAAATCTCCCCTTGTTTGACGCCAGTCGTGTCTTTCGCGACCATGGCGTGGTCCATACTCTCGACGAGCGGATAGACGGTGTCTTTCGGCTCACCCGTGACAGCCATGACCCAAAGACGGGACAGCTTGATCGTCGGGAACGGGAAGTCAATCATAACTCGGCGTTTGCCCATGACCTCAGCCGTATCTTCAATCATCTTCCGATACGTCATCACTTCCGGACCGCCAATATCGATATGGTGGTCGTACAGCGCCTCGGCCCCGACGACCGAGATGAGCGCCTGGACGGCTTCACGCAAGTCGATCGGATGCGTCTCCGTCTTCGTCCAGTTCGGGAGGATCATGACCGGCAACCGTTTGACGAGTTTCGCGAGAATCGGGAACGACGAGCCTTCCGGACCGATGATGAGTCCGGCCCGAATCGTCGTCACCGGAACGCCTTGACCGCCGAGAATCCGTTCAACTTCGAGTCGGCTCTTCAAGTGACGGGACAACGTCTTCGACTCTTTCGGGATGATCCCGCTCAAGTAGACGATCTGTTCGATGTCGTTCGCTTTCGTCGCCCGGGCGAAGTTGTCGGCGATGAGCGCGTCCATGTCTTCGAACGTCGCCTGCGTCAGCCCGCCGTCCGGAATCATCGAGTGGACGAGGAACATGGCGTAGTCCGCTCCTTCGCACGCCTCGCGCGTCTGTTCATACGAGAACAAATCGCACGACCGCCACGTGATGTGGTCCTCGTCTTCTTTGTTTTTCGTCGAACGGGACAAGGCGATGATGTCATATTCTTCTTTTAAATGGTCCATCACGTTCGAGCCGATATAGCCGCTCGCCCCCGCGATGACGATCGTTTTCCGCATAGTGGTCACTCTCCCCTTGGTTTTCACATAAAGGTACTGTACCCGTCTTAGACTGAGATTAAATCAGTCCCGCGCCCTACAGTATGCACTGGAAAATATATGTAAACTTGATTTAACTACAAGCGGAGGAGGAATGGCTATGGGATTTTGGTATTTCTTGATGCTGTTGATTGGTGGAGTGCTCGTGATTCGCGGTCTATTTAAAAAGAATACGAACGGACTGATACGGTTCAGCACACTTATGATTGGTGGTCTGTTAATCGCACTCGGTCTGTTCATGTTCCAAGACGGAAGTGATGCGATTGTCGCGGACTTGTTCAACTTGTGGTGAAGATTGCTGAAATAATTTCACTTTGGATTAAATTAAAATGAAAACGAGTCGAGCCTTGTCGGAAGGTTCGACTCGTTCTATGTTTTCAGTACCCAGTTAGCTTCAAATCCATTTTGTATCGCATAGTCATACAGGTGACTCAGTTTCGTCTCTTTATACGTGCTCATCTGCTCGACCACTCGCAATTCTTGATTGCGTTCTGTGAGCGCGTAAAGGTAATCTATAAAAAACATATTTTACAATTTTAACTAAATATAATGTTTTATTATAAGTTAATGAGTAAAATGAATTTATAAAATAATTTAAAGAAAGAAGTTGATATTTATGGGTCAAGAAAAACCTGAAAAAATGAAAGCGAAAATACCTTGGTATTTTAGTTGGTGGCTAATACTCTTGTTAATTCTAACTGGGGTTGTAACGGTTGGCATAACTTCAATGGTAGGCATCGTATTATGGTTTGGTCGTTATTACTATATCAAGTCTGAAAAACTAAAATCACATATCTCCGAAGTTACAAACTTACAACAAGAAATTACTTCCCTAAAATCTGAACTAGATGAACTAGGCATTAAGCATAACCAGATTCAAGTAAACATCTCAAATTCCCAAGAAATTTTCGAGGAGAATAAAACACAGTACATAAATCAAATCCGTGCTGAATATGAATCGGAAGGAAAACGAATTATTGACGAAATCATATCAGACAATCAAAAGAAAATAGCTGAGCTTCAAAAGTTCGCAGAAGAACGTGATGCTTTAGCAACTGAAAATGAAAAGTTACGTAAAAACATTAAATCTCAAAGTACAAAACTTTCAAAATTGAAAACTGAGTTTAATGGTATTCGCAATTTGATTGATCTATTCCCTCGATTATTCAACGAAGAAAATCTTCCAAATGAGTTAGAACTTTTATTAGCAAATTACGATGAAGAAAGCATTATGAAAAGCTTGGTAGAGCTAGATTACCATGCAATGAATTCAAAAGAATTACGTAAACAAATTAATAAAATCAAAAAAGAAATTGCAGCATTGTTAGATAAATATAAAGATCGCTACAAAACAAAAGCGAATCAAGCAATCTATCAGCTAATGGTGATAGGTTTACAAGCCGAATTGCAAAATATTCTTTACACTCTTTCATACGCTAAACATGAGGAAGCTATCGATAATGCAAAATCTTTAATTCGAAAATATTTAGCTATTTCAACAAACGGCAATGCTTCAATCTCACCAACTATTTCTAAATTTTTAGCGGAACTTGAACCATTGTTCATTGAAGCAGTAGAAGTTGAGTATCAATATTACATTAAACGTGAACAAGAAAAAGAAGAACAACGTTTGATACGAGAGCAAATGCGTCAAGAAGTTGCGGAACGTAAAGAATTAGAAGTACAAAAGAAAAAATTAGAAGCAGAAGAGGCGAAATTCGAGGTAGAGATACAGCGTACGAATGAGCTTCTACTTAATGAAACTAACCCAGATCTAATTGCTCAATTACAGTCACGTATTACAGAACTTGAGCAACAACAAAGCAACATTGAAGAGCAAAAAGAGGAAATTTTAAAACGAGCTAATGGTAAAGCTGGTTATGTTTACGCTATCTCAAATTTAGGTTCCTTCGGTAAGCAAGTATTTAAGGTTGGAATGACAAGACGTATGAACCCACAAGATCGAGTCGATGAACTTGGAGACGCATCTGTACCATTTAAATTTGATGTACATGCAATGATTTTCTCAGATAATGCAGTGGGGTTAGAATATCAACTTCATCAAGAATTAACCGCTAAGCGATTAAATAAAGTGAATTTACGTAAAGAGTTTTTCGTAACAACTGTTGAAGAATTACAAACTTTAGTTGAAACAATCGACCCAACCGCTGAGTTCAAGACATCGATGGTAGCGCATGAATACTTTAGAAGTATCGAAATGGATGAAGAAGGAATTGTGCCTACTTCAAGCTTGTCCTTTGAAAGTGATGAAGTCGAAGTGAATGAAACTATTCTAAATTAAATACTCTAAATAACAAGCAAAACCGAACCCTGGATGAGCACTATTTATTAAGTGTCTTCATTCAGGGTTCAGTTCAAATTACGCACAGGTGACCCTTCTCTATCCTAAATTCTTAGAGCAGAACACTTGAAATCAGCTAAGCTGTCTGATCATTCACCAGATTGCTTCTTTTCATTTTTCTTCTGCAAATACGCTTCTCGAAGCTGATTAAGCTTCTCTTTTTTATTCGACACAGCTGGTTTTTTACCGTCTTGATACTTGGCAGCAGCCACTTTACTTTTATTATCTAATTGATATTTACCCATTCTCTTCACCTGCTTTCATTTCATTGTGATTGACTTGCTCCATGAAATTCAAAAGACCTTCTAATTTCAATGAAATTAGAAGGTCTTCATTAAAAATCATTGATCACAGTCACTATAGACTGCTTAAAAATGGAGACGGCGGGAGTCGAACCCGCGTCCGAAGGCATCGTAACGCATGCTTCTACGTGTGTAGTTTATCTATTGGATCTCGATGTGACACTGCCGATAAACAGGCGTTGTCGCATCCAGTCTGATTCATCTCTTCTTCGCGCCCTCAGACGGCGAGGTTGAAGCGTAGCTTGCTTAGTTTGAGACCCTGATAATCATCCACACAAGCGATGGATGTCAGGATCCGCAGGGCACTTAGGCTGCTGCGAGTTGTGTGTTAGTTTTGCCAGTTATAGGCGTTTGCGTTTTTACGAGGCCGACCCCTCGACACGCCACATACGACCGACCTACCCCCGTCGAATCCATAACGTCCCCGAGGTGGTAATTGGTACTATCACTACTATACCACAATCAGGTCTCGCTGTCAGTATTTTTGCCGGTCCCGGAGTGCACGGTCGACGTCGCGCTTCGCGTCTTTTTTCTTCAAGTCGTCGCGTTTGTCGTACTTCTTCTTCCCGCGGCCGATTCCGAGGAGACATTTCGCGAATCCGTTTTTAATATACACTTTGAGCGGGATGATCGTGTAACCGTCCCGGCCTTGTGCACCGATGAGCTGGTTAATCTGCTTCTTATGCAACAATAGCTTTCGAACACGGAGTGGCTCGTGGTTGAACCGGTTCCCTTGCTCGAACGGGCTGATGTGACAGTTATGAAGCGTCGCCTCGCCGCCGTCAAAACGGACGTAGGCGTCAGCGATATTGATCTTTGACTGGCGTACCGATTTGATCTCGGTACCCGTCAACACCATGCCGGCCTCAATCGTGTCTTCGATTGCGTAATCGAAAGACGCTTTTCGGTTTTGGGCGAGCACGTTCGAATCTTTCTTCTTGGCCATACACCTTCAGTCCTTTACCTCAATATAGAGGAGGGGTCGCCCCCTCCTGTTAACGACGCTTTTTCGCTCCGCGTTTCGCGTCGCCTGTTCGTTTTTGTTTATCTTTCTTCTTCAAGTCGAGTGCCGAACGGCCTTGTGACGGCTTGTCCTTCGGCTTCTCACCTGGCTTGGCTGCTGGTTTGCCGGGTTTACTGCCCGGTTTCCCTGGCTTGCCACGCTTCGGACGTTTGTCGTCACGGCCACGGCCCCCGCGCTTGTCGTCTTTCTTCGGACGGCCTTCCGTCGCTTTGATCGTCGTTGGTTGACGACGGCGCGACTGTTCACGCTTCGGCATGCCGACGATCGTGAAGTCGATCGTCCGCTCATCAAGGTTGACGGCGTCGACTTTGACGCGCACCGAGTCCCCGATACGGAACTGACGTTTCGTCCGTTCGCCGAGGAGCATGAGCTGCGACTCGTCGAAGTGGTAATAGTCATCCATCGATTGGAGACGAACGAGCCCTTCGATCGTGTTCGGGAGCTCGATGAACATCCCGAAGTTCGTGACGCCGCTGACGACACCGTCGAACTCTTCACCGATACGTGACTCCATGTACTCGGCTTTCTTGAGCGCTTGTGTCTCACGCTCGGCATCGACCGAACGACGCTCGCGTTTCGACGCTTGTTCGGCGATCGGGCCGAGACGGTCCTCGTACTTCGCGATCGTCTTCTCTGACAAGTCTTGATTAAACGCGTACGTCCGCATGAGACGGTGGACGATCAAGTCCGGGTAACGACGGATCGGTGACGTGAAGTGCGTATAGAAGTCCGTCGCGAGACCGAAGTGGCCGAGCGAGACGTCGTCGTACTTCGCCTGTTGCATCGAGCGGAGCATGATCGTGCTGATGACCGCTTCTTCCGGCTCCCCTTCGATCGCTTTCAAAATCTTTTGCAGCGTCTTCGGTTCGACCGTCTGGCCTTTGAACCGTTCGATATGCACACCGAAGTTGGCGACGAAGTCGAAGAAGAAGTCGAGCTTATCCGACTTCGGATTGTCGTGGACACGGTAGATGAACGGGACGTCCATCTTGTGGAAATGTTCCGCGACCGTCTCGTTCGCTGCGAGCATGAACTCCTCGATCAACTTCTCGGCGACCGAACGCGGACGGAGGACGATGTCGGCCGGTTTGCCTTCTTCGTCGACGACGACTTTCGCCTCGGCGAAGTCGAAGTTGATCGCACCGCGCGAACCGCGGCGCTTGCGGAGCACCTCGGCGAGTTCGGCCATCAAGTCGAATTCTCCGATATACGGTTCGTAGCGTTTGAGCGTCTCTTCGTCGTCGCGCTCGATAATCTCACGGACGTTCGTGTACGTCATCCGTTCCGTCGTCTTGATGACACTCGGGAACAGTTCCGAACTTACGACTTTCCCGTTTTGCGGGGAAATCTCCATGACACAGCTTAGCGTCAGGCGGTTGACGTGCGGGTTGAGAGAACAGATCCCGTTCGAGAGACGGTGCGGCAGCATCGGGATAACACGGTCGACGAGATACACACTCGTGCCGCGCTCGAACGCCTCGACGTCGAGTGGCGAGCCTTCCCGCACGTAATGCGAGACGTCGGCGATATGGACGCCGAGCTCATAGTTGCCGTTGTTCAGCTTCTTGACGTGGACGGCATCGTCCAAGTCTTTCGCGTCTTCGCCATCAATCGTGAAGATCGTCTCATTACGAAGGTCGACGCGGCCGATGAAGTCTTTCTCGTCCGCCTCGTCCGGCACGGCGTTCGCCTGCTCGATGACGTCCTCTGGGAACTCGGTCGGGATCCCGTGCTTGTAGACGATCGACAAGATGTCGACGCCCGGGTCGTTTTTATGTCCGATGATGCGGACGACGTCACACGCACCGGCGAAGCGTCCGTCGGGATACTTCGTGATGCGGACGACGACTTTATGGCCATCGACGGCACCGAGCGAGTTGCCCGGGTTGACGACCGGCCAGAAGTTGATGCGCTTGTCGTCCGGCTCGATGAAGGCGAACTGGTCGAGACGACCGCTCGGGAGCGTATACGTCCCGACGAATTCAGACAAGCCCCGCTTCAATACTTTGAGCAGGACGCCTTCGGTCTTGCCACGGTTGTCCTCGCGTTTTTTGACGAGGATCGTGTCGCCGTGATAGACGTCTTTCAATTGGTCCGGTGGCAAGAACACATCTTCTTTCTCGCCTTCGACCGATAAGAAGCCGAAGCCGCGCTGATGGATCGAGATGATCCCGGCAGCTTGGCCGAGCACGGCGAGCGTCCCGTAACGGTTCGTCCGCGTCCGGCCGATCAAGCCTTCCGCTTCTAGTTCGTTCAATGTACGGATGAGCTCTTTAAAGGCATCCGTCGACTCGAGCGCTAATCGCTCGGTCAATTGGTCGACAGTGAGCGCTTTGTCGCTCGACTGTATGATTTCTAATAGTTGGTCACGTAAATTCAACGTGACACCTCCTTTTTCACACTGACCAGTCTAACGTTTCGAGAAAATCGAGCACGTCCTGGTGCAGTTTCTCTTTTTCTTTGTCGAGGGTGATCACGTGTCCCGACTGTTCATACATGAGCAGTTCTTTTTGGAACGCGTTGATCGCCTCGTAAATCTCGTGTGCAGATTGAGGATCAACCATGCGATCTTTCGCCCCTTGGACGACGAGCGCTGGAACGAAGATATCTTCTAGTTTCGTTGTCGTCTCGCGGACGAACGCACGAAGGTCTTTGAGCGTCGGCATCGGCTTGAATTCTGCCATCTCTTGCTCGATTTGCTCAGGTGTCTTATCTTCTCTTGATTTATATTCTCGGGCGTACGCCTGGACTCCTTTATAGAGGCGGTCCTCGGCGTCGATTCCCGTCGGTGCGCACATCGGGATGACCCCTTTGACACTTTTCTCTGAGGCGAGGCGAAGCGACATGACGCCGCCGAGCGAGAGGCCACAGACGGCAATCTCGTCATACCCTTTGTCTTTTAACGCTTCATACGCGTCTTGCACGTCTTGCCACCAGTCGGCTGGTCCGAACTGAAGCAATTCTTCCGGTGGGACGCCATGTCCCCGATACTGGGGTCCCATGCAAGTGTAGCCTTCTTTTTGTAGGAAACGGCCGAGCATACGGACGTCCGCGCTCGATCCGGTAAAGCCATGTAACATCAACACGGCACGTGGTCCGCCTTCAAAGAAAAACGGTTTCGGTGCAGTCACTTTCATCGTTCAAGTCATCTCCTCGTACATTCCATTATTCCCAAAAAAAATTGTAAAAAAACAAAAGCTGACCGCCTCACGTAAAAATCGAGAACGATCAGCCTTTCATCATAATGATGCGACTAGTAATCCTAAAATGAAAAACAACGTGCCTAGTACAGCTGCAGTTCGGTTCAAAACAGCGTCGAAGCCGCGCGCTTTCTGGCGGCCGAACAACTGCTCCGCGCCACCTGCAATCGCCCCAAGACCTTGCGACCGACCTGACATGAGCAGTACGACGACAATCAATAAGACAGCCACGACGAGTAGGCTGATTGTAGCGATCGTTTGCATAGTAGTCAGTTCCTCCTTCTTTTTACACGCCTTTTATTATATAGAAGTTGACGTCAAAACACCAGCTTTCTAATTATCGGGACGGGTAGCTGAACCCTTCCCCGATGACCTCTTTCACTTGGTGAATGACGACGAAGGCACGCGGATCGGTCACTTCGACAATTTTCTTGAGCGGCCCGACTTGGCGCTTGTCGACAATCATATAGAGCATGTTCTTATCCTGCTTCGTATAGTAGCCATGCCCGTGGATGATCGTCGCCGAACGGCCGAGCGTCTCGGTCAAGACGACGGCGAGCTCTTCTTGTTTGTCACTGATGATCGTGACGGCTTTACGGATGTTCAAACCTTCGGCGACGAGGTCGATGACCCAAGAGCCGATGATGATGGCGATGAGCGTATAGAGGACGACTTGCTCGCCGAGGAAAATACCTGACATCCCGACGACGATCGCATCGATGATGAACATCGACACGGCGACGCTCAAGTGGAGATACCGCTCCATGAGCCGGGCGATGATGACACCGCCCCCGGTCGTTCCGCCGACGCGGAGCACCATGCCGATGCCGACACCGATCATGATCCCGGCGTAAATGGCCGCGAGCAACTTGTCTTCGGACGGGCTGCCCCAGCTATGGGTGACGCTCAGGAAAAATGATGTCGCGACGACCGCGACGACGGAGTACACCATCGTCCGGCGGTCGAGTAGCTTATACCCGATGATGAACAAAATTCCGTTCCCGATAATCGACGTGACGCCGAGATCCCATTCGAACAAATAGAACAAGATGATCGTCACCCCGAGCAGACCCCCTTCTGAGAAGTCGTTCGGGACGGTAAAGTAGTTCACCCCGAAAGCGAGGATGAACGAACCGGCGATAATCCAGGCGATATCCTTCACGGAGATCGATTGGAGTTTTTTCCATACTTGTTGACGCAATAGATGTTGTTGTTGACGTTTCATAAGTTCTCCCCCTTCCACAGAAAAAAGACCGCGGCCAAAACCGCAGTCTTCTCGTTATGCTGGTTTTGGCGCACCGTCTTTCATAATCGGCAACTTGCGGTCTGCGACGTTTGCGTAGACGGACAAGAGTGCCTCTTTTTCCAAATCCCAATTATATTGTTCCCGTGCCGTCTTCGTGTTCTCTTTCACACGGGCGTAGAGCGCCTCGTCTTCAAGCAAACGGTTGACGCCTTCGGCGATCGATTGTGGGTCGTGCGAGTCGACGACGACACCGACGTCATTCCCGGCGACGACACGTTCGATTTCCGGGAAGTCGCATGACACGACCGGCACTTCGGCCATCAAATATTCGAACAGCTTGTTCGATGACGCCGAATAGTGGTTGAAGCAGACGTTGTTCAACACTTGGAAGCCAAGATACGCGTTCATCGTATAGTACGGTAACGCCTCGACCGGCACTTTGTCAATCATCTTGACGCGGTCGCTGACACCTTCGTCCTCGATCATCTGCTTGATTGTCGGCTTCAGTTTCCCGTCCCCGATCATGACGAGCGTGCCTTCCTTGAAGTCTTTCGCCGCAAGGATGAGCTGTTCGAGACCGCGACCGGCTTGAATGCCGCCTTGGTACAACAAGATCTTCTCATCGCTTGGCAAGTCGAGGAGCGCATGCAAGTCTTTCCGGAGCGAGAAGTCGAGCGGACGATAGAACGGATAGTTGTGGAGCACGTACGGATAGAAGCCGTACAACTTCTCGTTGTGCGCCGCACGCGTATGGTTCTCGACCATCATCGTGTCGACGTACGGCAAGAGCCAGCCTTCAAGGTTACTTTGGATGTAGCCGTAGCCGGTCCGGTCCGTCTGGACTTCGTGCGAGTCGTAGACGATCTTGCCTTTGTTGACGAGCTTCCCGGCGATGAGTGCCTGCGGGAGCGTGTTCAAGTCGTTGGCGTGGTAGAAATCATACGATTTCTTCGTCGAAGCGAACACCATCTCGAGCATCGCGCTCAAGTTGACGATGTTTTTCCGGACCGGTGGGAGCAGAATCGCCCCAGCCGCGGCACCGAGCCCGATCATCGTCAGCGGGGCGAGGACGAACAGGCCGGCACCGACGAGACCGGCCCCGATTTTACGTGTCTTCTTCTCAGATACCCACGTCCGTACCGATTTGAGCGCCTTCATCCCGTTGACGAGGAGTGACGGTTGGCGTTTCACGCGGATGACGCGGAATCCTTCCGGACGCATCTCTTCAGCCGGGAGCTCCTTGTTTTTCGGATCTTGCAGGGCGATCAGATCGACCTCATACCCTGCCTCGGCGAGCGCCGAACATTCGCGAAGGACGCGGGCGTCATTCGTGAAATGGTTCCATACAAACATACATACCTTCATCGTGTTTCCTCCATCGTTACTTTTTCGATCACGTCTTCGAGGACGTGTATATTGTTTTCCCAACATAAGTTGTCTTTCACGTAACGGACGCCGTTCGCGCCGTACTTGTCGCGCAGCTCAGGGCGTTCGAGCAACGTCCGGAGCGAGCGTTCGATCTCATCGATGTCACGTTTGCGTGACACGTATCCGACTTCCGCCGCTTCGATGACATTCGCCGCATGGCCTGACACCGCCGCGACGATTGGTTTACCGACCGCCATGTAGTCGATCAACTTGCCCGGGATGACCGTGTCGAACACGTCTTGGTCGATTAAACTGACGAACGCGACGTCCGCGTTTTTGATCGCCTGGAACGCCTCGGTCCGCGGCATCGCCTCAAGGAAGAGGAAGTTTTTGAAACCGCGGTCTTTGATCGTCTGTTTCAGCTCGTTCTTCCGATAACCGTATCCGATCAATTTGAAATGGACGCGCGGTTCGTCGCGGAACCGCTCCGCGAGTTCAAGCAAGAGCGACACGTCTTGGGCGAGTCCCATGTTACCGGCGTATAAAATCTCCATCCGGTCATCTGCCGGGACGGTCCGTTCCAAGTTACGCTCGCTCTCGCGAATCGAGTTCGGCATATAGTGGATCATGTCGTTGTCGACGCCGCGTTGGCGAAGATAACTGCGGAATCCTTCCGAGTTGATGATGATGGCGTCAGCCGTTTTATACAGACGCTTCTCAAACAAGAACGCCGGCGTGAGCATCCAGTCGTACTTGAAGACGCCGACCCCTTTCACCGATTCGGGCCATAAGTCACGGACGTCCAAGACGAACGGCACGCCGTACTTCCGTTTCGCGTATACGCCGACGAACGCCATAAAAAAAGACGGGGTCGTCGCGAAGACGACATCCGGTTTTTTGTCGAGCGTCCGTACGGCGGCGACGCCTTTGAACATCTGTTCGAGGAACAAGGCGAGACGGCTCACCATGTTCGACGTGTGCTTCCGTTTCTTCGTGATGAGTCGCTTGATGAACGGCTGGTTGTTGAGCGCCTTGTCATTCCAGAACCGATCGTCTTGATACAAGTTGAAGTTCGGATATGACGGCGCGGCCGTGATGACCTCGACGTCATAGCCGCGTTCTTTCATGAGATGCGTAATATTTTGCATCCGGTTGCCGGCACTGCCGATCTCCGGATAATAGTTTTGACAGACCATTAACATTGTTTTCAAAAATAACACACCTTACTGTTGTTCGAGTTCGTCCACGAATCGCTTCAAGAGCGCATGGACGTTGGCTTTTAAATCTGGGTCGCACAGTGCATGGGCGATCGTCGCCTCGATGAAGCCGATCGGTTCCCCGACGTCAAAACGGCGCCCGGCAAACTCATAGGCGTACACCGTCTCGACCTCGTTCAGTCGCGCGATGGCGTCCGTCAGTTGAATCTCGCCCCCGGCCCCGACTTGTTGGTCCGATAACGCCTCGAAGACGTCCGGCGTCAAAATGTAGCGACCGAGGATGGCGAGGTTCGAAGGGGCCTCCTCGACCGGCGGTTTTTCAACGAATGTCCGGACCGGGATGAGCTTTCCTTCGACGGCAAGCGGGTCAATTATACCATATCGTTTCGTCATTTCATACGGGACGCGCTGCACACCGATGATCGAACGGTGATACCGTTCGTACTGCTCGATCAACTGCTGCGTCGCCGGCACGTCCGACTCGATGATGTCGTCCCCGAGCAGGACCGCGAACGGCTCGTCGCCGATGAACTTTCGGGCGCACCAAATCGCGTGGCCGAGTCCTTTCGGCTCTTGTTGGCGTATGTAATGGATGTTCGCGAGATTCGACGAGTGACGGACCGACTCGAGGAGCTCCGTCTTCCCTTTCGACTCAAGGTTTTGTTCGAGCTCGATAGCCCGGTCGAAATGGTCCTCGATCGCGCGCTTATTCTTCCCGGTCACGATGATGATGTCCTCGATGCCGGAAGCGACGGCTTCTTCCACGATGAATTGGATCGTCGGTTTGTTGACAATCGGGAGCATCTCTTTTGGCATCGCCTTCGTCGCCGGTAAGAAGCGGGTGCCGAGCCCGGCGGCCGGAATGATGGCTTTTCGTACGCGTGTCATGGACGTCTCTCCTTTTTTAGCTGCTGTATCTGATTATACCCAATTTGCCCCGATTCACGCATGTAAAAAACGGCCGTGACATGCGTCACGACCATTTCCGGTTGTCCATATACTTGTACAGGAACCAACCGCCGACACCGAGTGCAATCAGGAGTAACAGAAAACCGCTCATCATCATGACGACCGCCTCCTTTTACCTACACTATCCTATTCCCGGAATGATGGATTAACATACCTCATGTTTCTTGCTTCACCAGACGGCACACTCCTTTCCTGGGGTGATGCGGATGCCTCCGCAGCGCATTCGCGCTTGCCGGGTCATCCTTGCATCACTCTCCCCTAGGAGTCAGCCTGCCGTCTTGTTTCGTGCTCCGCCTTATATGCGACACATACGTCATCGAATAAATCATACACCCTAAAAAATAGGAGAGTGAGCGAGCGTCCACACCCGTCCAAGCGGCACCGTGACTCTTGCAGGAAAGCAATCTAACGGAGACCCCGCAAGCACGAAGTGCGAGGAGGCTCCGTGGATTGCCTGCAGAAAGCATCGGTGCCGCCAAGACGGGTTGACGACCAATCAGTCGTCCCACCGTCTGATGAACGTCTTGTCCACCCACAAAAAAACAGGCCCGCCATAAGGCGAGCCTGAAAACAATCAATTATTTTTTGAGGTTGTAGAACGACTTGATGCCGTCGTATTTCGCTACATCGCCGAGCATATCTTCGATGCGGAGAAGTTGGTTGTACTTCGCGATACGGTCTGTACGCGAGAGCGAACCAGTTTTGATTTGACCAGCGTTTGTCGCAACAGCGATGTCCGCGATTGTCGCATCTTCTGTTTCACCAGAACGGTGTGAGATAACAGCTGTGTAGCCAGCTTTTTTAGCCATTTCGATCGCGTCGAATGTTTCTGTGAGCGTACCGATTTGGTTAACTTTGATGAGGATCGAGTTCGAGATGCCTTTCTCGATACCTTCAGCCAATTTCTCAGTGTTCGTTACGAAGAGGTCATCCCCAACGAGTTGAACTTTGTGGCCGATTTTGTCAGTGAGAAGCTTGAAGCCGTCCCAGTCGTTCTCGTCGCAACCGTCTTCGATTGAGATGATTGGGTACTTGTCAACGAGCTCAGCGTAGAAGTCTACGAGCTCAGCAGTTGTCATTGACTTGCCTTCGCCAGCGAGTTCGTACTTGCCAGTCGACTTGTCATAGAACTCAGACGATGCAACGTCCATCGCGAGGTAGATGTCTTCGCCAGCTTTGTAACCAGCTTTTTCGATCGCTTCAAGGATAACTGTGATCGCTTCTTCGTTTGACTTAAGGTTTGGTGCGAAACCACCTTCGTCACCGACAGCTGTGTTGAGGCCCATACCAGAAAGAACTGATTTGAGGGCGTGGAATACTTCTGCACCCATGCGGAGCGCTTCGCGGAACGATGGCGCGCCTACAGGCATGATCATGAACTCTTGGAAGTCAACGTTGTTGTCAGCGTGCGAACCACCGTTGATGATGTTCATCATTGGAGTTGGGAGCGTCTTCGCGTTGAATCCACCGAGGTACGTGTAAAGTGGAAGGCCGAGCTCGTCTGCTGCTGCGTGTGCTGCTGCCATAGAGACACCGAGGATCGCGTTAGCGCCGAGTTTACCTTTGTTTTTCGTACCGTCGAGCTCGATCATTTTAGCGTCGAGTGCGTTTTGGTCGAAGACATCGTAGCCGATGAGTTCTGGAGCGATTGTGTCGTTTACGTTAGCAACGGCTTTAAGTACGCCTTTACCAAGGTAACGTGACTTGTCGCCATCGCGAAGTTCGACTGCTTCGTGCTCACCAGTTGATGCGCCTGATGGGACGAGGGCACGGCCGAAACCGCCATCTTCTGTGAAGACTTCTACTTCGATCGTTGGGTTACCGCGTGAATCCAAAATTTCGCGTGCGTAAATTTCTGTAATCATTGACATATTAATTCTCTCCTTTTTGGTTGGAAATTATTTTTTTGTAACGATTGACGTACCGGTCATTTCAGCCGGTTGATCCGCACCGAGAAGGTCGATCAACGTCGGCGCGAGGTCGCAAAGCGAGCCTTTTAGAACTGGTTTCAGTTCAACGCCTGACTTCGTGATGATACATGGGACAGGTTCTGTCGTATGCGCCGTCATCGGTGAGCCGTCCGGGTTCGTGACGAGGTCAGCGTTCCCGTGGTCCGCCGTGATGATCGCCGCGCCGCCTTTGGCAATGAGTGCGTCCACTACTTTACCGAGGCATTCGTCGACGACTTCGACCGCTTTTTTCGTCGGTTCGAGCATACCAGAGTGACCGACCATGTCCGGGTTCGCGTAGTTGATGATATACGCGTCGTACGTATCCGACTCGATGCGCTCCAAGAGACCTTCTGTGAGCTCGTATGCGCTCATTTCCGGTTTCAAATCGTACGTCGCGACTTTCGGCGACGGCACGAGGAAGCGATCTTCGCCTTCAAACGGTGTTTCTTGTTGTCCGTTCAAGAAGAACGTGACGTGCGGGTATTTCTCAGTTTCCGCGGCGCGGAGCTGTTTATACCCTTGCGCGGCGAGCGTTTCGCCGAGCGTGTTCTTCAAATCTTCCGGTGGGAAGACGATGTCCGTGTCGATTTCATCCGAGAACTTAGTCATCGAGACGAGCAAGATGTTGTCTGGATGTGTGTTTGAAAGTTCGAAGCCTTTGAAGCCGGTCTTCTCTTTGAACACTTTCGCAAGTTCGATCGCCCGGTCCGGACGGAAGTTGAAGAACATGATCGCGTCGTTGTCTTTGATCGTCGCGACCGGTTGACCGTCTTTCTCGATGACCGTCGGATTCACGAACTCATCCGTGAGGCCCGCTTCATACGACTGGTTCAAGACGTCGACGGCGTTCGTGCCGACTTCGCCTTCACCTTTGACGAGGACGTCGTACACTTTCACGACGCGCTCCCAACGGTTGTCGCGGTCCATGGCATAGTAACGTCCAGACACGCTAGCGACTTGACCGACACCGAGTTCAGCGAGCTTCGCTTCCGTCTGTTCGAGGAAGCTTGCACCTGATTTCGGATCACAGTCACGGCCGTCCGTGAAAGCGTGAATGTATACTTTTTCAATACCATGAAGTTTAGCGAACTCAACGACAGCGAACATGTGCTGAATGTGGGAGTGAATCCCACCGTCCGAGACGAGGCCCATGATGTGGAGGCTCGAATCGTACTTTTTCACATGTCCCGCCAAATGGTTCATCGCTTGACGGTCGAAGAAAGAACGGTCTTTGATGGCGTTATTGACGCGCGAGAGTGACTGATAGACGACTCGTCCGGCACCGATGTTCAAGTGACCGACTTCCGAGTTACCCATCTGTCCTTCCGGAAGGCCGACGTACTCGCCTTGCGCGTTGAGAAGCGTATGCGGATACGTTTCCCAGAAGCGGTCGAAGTTCGGTTTGTCCGCCGCAGCGACCGCGTTACCGAACGTCTCGTTCCGCATGCCAAAACCATCTAAGATGATGAGGGCGACTGGTCTTGCCATTTAAATCGCCTCCAACAACTTGAGGAACGAAGCAGCTTCAAGTGAAGCACCGCCGACGAGTGCGCCGTCGATGTCTTCTTGCGCCATATACTCCTTGATGTTCTCAGGTTTTACAGAACCGCCGTATTGGATGCGTACTGCAGCCGCTACGTCTTCACCGTAAAGACCTTTCACCACGTCACGAACATATTTGCATGAGCTTTGCGCATCTGCTTCGTCCGCTGATTTACCCGTACCGATCGCCCAAACTGGCTCGTAAGCGATGACGAGTTGTTTCACTTGGTCAGCTGAGAGGTCCGCGAGGCCACCTTCGACTTGCGTCTTGATGACTTCTTCGAACTTGCCGCCTTCGCGTTCCTCGAGTGTTTCACCGACACAAACGATTGGCGTAAGACCGTGTTCGAACGCTTTTTTCGTTTTGCTGTTGATGAACGCATCCGACTCGCCGAAGTATTCACGGCGCTCTGAGTGTCCAAGGATGACGTACGTCACGCCGAGGTCAGCGATCATGGCCGGGCTCGTTTCACCTGTGTATGCCCCGCTGTCTTTGTCGTACATGTTTTGGGCACCAAGCTTCAAGTCTGACCCTTTTGCTGCTTCTACCATTGGAGCTAGGAAGACAGCTGGTGCGCCGATTGCCGCGTCAACTTTGTCTGTTGACGGGACGTTGTTTTTGACTTCCTCTACGAAAGCGACTGCTTCCGAGAGTGTTTTGTTCATTTTCCAGTTACCTGCAATAATCGGTTTACGCATCGATAACCCTCCTCTATTTTACTTGTCGTTGAGCGCCTCGACGCCTGGAAGTTTCTTGCCTTCCATGAATTCGAGTGAAGCGCCACCACCAGTTGAAATGTGGCTCATTTGATCTGCAAGGCCGAACTTGGCAGCTGCAGCAGCTGAGTCCCCACCACCGATGATTGAGTATGCGTCGCTGTCTGCGAGTGCTTGAGCGACACCTTTCGTTCCGTTCGCGTATTTATCAAGTTCGAATACGCCCATCGGTCCGTTCCATACGACAAGTTTCGATTCGCGAATTGCCTCCGCGTAAATTTCGACTGTTTTCGGTCCGATATCAAGGCCCATGTGATCCGCAGGGATCGAGTCGATATCGACTGGTCCGACGTAAGTCTCTTCGCCGAATTCTTTCGTGATGACGCAGTCGACCGGCATCAAGAATTTCACGCCTTTGTCTTCTGCTTTTTTCATGAATTGACGTGCGAGGTCGAGCTTGTCTTCCTCAAGGAGTGACGTCCCGACTTCGTGCCCGAGTGCTTTCGAGAACGTGTACGAGAGACCGCCACCGATGATGAGCGTGTCAACGATGTCAAGAAGGTGGTCGATGACCCCGATCTTGTCAGCAACTTTCGAACCGCCGATGATGGCCGTGAACGGACGATCCGGGTTCGAGAGCGCCTTGCCGAGCACTTCAAGTTCTTTCTCCATCAACAGACCGGCAACTGCCGTCTCGACGTTTTGCGCGATGCCTTCCGTCGAAGCGTGGGCACGGTGAGCCGCACCGAACGCGTCGTTGACGAAGACGTCAGCAAGCGCCGCGAAACCTTTTGCGAGTTCCGGATCGTTTTTCGTCTCACCTGGGTAGAAACGAACGTTCTCAAGCACGACGACGTCGCCTTCAGAAAGTTTCGCCACTGCTTCTTCCGCGACCGGGCCGTAAGCCTCTTCGACGAGTGGTACGTCTTTACCGAGGAGTTCCCCGAGACGTTCCGCGACCGGTGCGAGTGAGAACTCAGGGTTCTTCTCGCCTTTTGGACGGCCGAGGTGGCTCGCCAAGATGACTTTCGCGCCGCCGTCGATCAAGTGTTTGATCGTCGGGAGAGCTGCTTGGATGCGCGTCTCGTCTTGGATGACGCCATCTTTGAGTGGAACGTTGAAGTCAACGCGGCAGAAGACGCGTTTCCCTTTTACATCGATGTCACGAATAGACTTTTTGTTCATAACCTTCGCCTCCATGTGTCGTGCATTTCAATTTCATAAATAGAGCGGAGAACAATCTCTTGTTTCCGCTCCTATTTGGTTCTATTTAGTTCACGAACTTACTTCGCGATTTCAGCGAAGTGCTTGAGTGTGCGAACCAATTGTGCAGTGTAAGACATTTCGTTGTCATACCATGCAACTGTCTTAACGAGTTGCTTGTCGCCAACTGTCATGACTTTCGTTTGTGTCGCGTCGAAGAGTGAACCGTACGTGATGCCGACGATGTCAGAAGATACGATTTCGTCTTCTGTGTAGCCGTATGATTCGTTAGCTGCTGCTTTCATCGCTGCGTTGATTTCGTCAACAGAAACTGTTTTCTCAAGAACTGTTACGAGCTCTGTGAGTGAACCTGTTGCAACTGGTACACGTTGTGCCGCACCGTCAAGTTTACCTTGAAGTTCTGGGATAACGAGACCGATCGCTTTAGCCGCACCAGTTGTGTTCGGTACGATGTTCGCTGCTGCCGCACGTGCACGACGGAAGTCACCTTTCGGGTGTGGAGCGTCAAGCGTGTTTTGGTCGCCAGTGTAAGCGTGGATTGTCGTCATGAGACCTTCAACGATTCCGAACTGGTCTTGGAGAACTTTCGCCATTGGCGCCAAGCAGTTTGTCGTACATGAAGCACCTGAGATCACTGTCTCTGTACCGTCGAGGATGTCGTGGTTCGTGTTGAAGACGACAGTCTTCATGTCACCTGTAGCTGGAGCCGAGATGACAACTTTTTTCGCGCCAGCTTTCAAGTGAAGCTCCGCTTTTTCTTTGTCTGTGAAGAATCCAGTACATTCGAGAACGATGTCGACACCGAGCTCGCCCCATGGAAGTTCTTCTGGGTTGCGGTTAGCAAGTGTAACGACTTTCTCGCCGTTTACGAGGAAATGATCGTCGTGTACTTCAACGTCTCCGTCGAAACGACCTTGTGTCGTGTCATACTTGAGAAGGTGAGCAAGCATCTTCGTGTCAGTCAAGTCGTTGATTGCAACAACTTCGACTCCTTCGTTCTTGATGATCTCGCGGAATGCCAAGCGTCCGATACGTCCAAATCCGTTAATACCAACTTTTACTGCCATAGTTAATTTCCTCCTTAGGGTAGAAGCTATTTATTGAAGAGCCAACGGGGGTCAACTCTTTAATAACAAGTTAATAATTCTGTTGCCGCACCTTCGTCTGTGACGAGGATGATGTTCGGCGTGTGTTTCGCATAAGCGGCAATCGCCTGTGCCTTTGACTTTCCTCCAGCGACCGCGATGACGGTGTCCATGTTGTCGAGCTCTTCTAATTGAATGCCGACTGTCTTGACCCGATGAACGATTTCACCTTCCGCGTTGAAATAATATCCGAACGCTTCGGCGACAGCGTCGTGCCGTTCGATCATCCGCAAATGCTCCGGTGTGGCGTGACGACGTTTTGCCATCGTTTCCGCCTCACCAATTCCATGTACCACTATTCGCGCCGCTCTAATCATTTCCAGGACATTTTTTATGCTAGGTTCCTCCACCATCCGCTCGAACGTCTCTTGCGAAACCTCGTCCGGAATGTGGAGCAAATGATAGTCGGCGTGTGCCCGGTCCGCCATGCGAGAGCAGACGGTGTTCGCTTGAAGTTCAAGCGTCTCTCCGAGGCCGCCGCGTGCCGGCACGAAATGCATCGGCCGTTCTTTCTTGTCGGGCGACATCATCGCCGCGACAGATGCCATCGTCGTCCCGCCTGTGACCGCGATGATATTGTCGTCCGGTGCCAGTCTCGCTTTTAACTGCGTGACGGCGGCCCGTCCGATATCCCGCTGTACCCAGAACGTCTCGTCCGAGTCTCCCGGTACGATGACGACTTGGCGAACGCCGAGCTTTTGCTCGAGTTCTCGTGCGACTTCTGAAATCCCTAGGATCTCTCCCATGACCTCATGCAAGTCCCGAAGAACGTTTCGGCCCGATTCTGTAAGGGAAATACCTTGAGTGGCGACTGCAAGCAGACCTTGGTCTTTCAAGAAGTCGACCTCTCGCCTTAAGATGCGTTCCGTCAGCCCGAGGCTCGTGGCTAATGTCCTGCGGCCGATCGGCTGCATCAAACGGACATAGTGTAAGATGTCGTAACGATGTCGGAGCGTGTCGAGCAGGTCTGGGACGATTTGCTTCTGAACGTGAATCAGTTGCTGGATCATGCCTCATTCCCCCTCGACCTCAAGTTTGGACATTTTTTGTCCCACTTTTATTTTTACGTCCCACCGCTACGAGTTCATCTTATCAATCACTTTTCCGTCTTGCAACCCCTCTAAACGTTTTTTTTCGATGTAAGCGTATACTTAACAAAATCTTCAACTTTGCTGTCATCATATCGCCCTTGACTAATGACGGTGTTTTCGTGTACGACGACCGGGATTTCAAACATGTACTTCGCCTCTAGTCGTTCATCCTCACTAATATCGATTTGTTCGAGCTCGAACGGATAGTCTTCTTTCAGCCATTCGAGCATGACGAGCGCCTCTTCGCACAGTGAACAGTTGTCCCGCCGGTAAAGTGTCAGTTTCATTGATCGCCCTCCTTCCATAGTTGCCGTTCCCGCTCCCTCGAGTTGCCGAAACCGAGTGCTTCCCGATAATTCGCCACCGTCCGTCTCGTCACATGGTAATCTAGCCGGGCAAGTTCTTCGGTGAGCGCCTTGTCGCTGAGCGGCGCCGTCTCTTGCTGAATCAGTTCGGCGATCGCCCGCTTGATCATGAACGGCGACTGCCCTCGCTCTGTCGCCCGGACGAAAAAGTCGCGCCACGCCATCATCCCGCCTTCGGTCAACGCATACTTCCGTTGAATCGCCCGGCCGACCGTCGACTCGTGCTTCCCGATTTGTTCGGCGACTTCTTTCCGAGTGAGCGGATGTAAGGTGAGTTCCCCTTTCAACCAGTCCATTTGTCGCTCGGCGATGACGTCCCAAATCGCCCGGAGCGTCTCCGCACGCATCGTGAGCGTGTCATGCCACCATTTCGACTCGTGATCCATCTCCGTTGTGCTGTCGAGCATCGGGCTGAACCACGTCGCGGTCAGCTCCCCGTCCTTATAGACGACTTCGAGCTCCGGAAAAATCTGCTCAGTTTCTTCATATAATACCGGCGCTTTCGGCAACGTGGCGATGACCCGAGTGACGCGGTCAAACTCTGCCGGCGTAATGCCGAGTCGACCCGGGATGTCAGTGACGCCTGCCTCGATGGCCTCGAACACGTCCAACACGAGCGGATCGTCCTGCTCGATTGCGTGGCGGTATTGGCAGTCATGCTCATCTTTCGCCCCTACCCCCGTCGGTTCGAGAAACAAGAGCGCCCGGCGCGCCGACTCGATATCGATCGTTTCGACGCCGAGACGGGTCGCGAGCACCACATCCGTTTCCGGCAGCAAGCCTCGATGGTCAAGGGCGGTGACGAGTTGCCGTTGCAGTCGCTTCTCCGCTTCCGATCCGCTCCCTTCTTCAATCTGGGCGAACAGCCTTGCTTCGAAACCTGCCCCGGCCTCGGCGACCCAATCGATTGTGCCGCTCCCTGCTGCGACCTTCTCGTTGCGTGCCGACAAGCGGGCAAGCTGAAAGACGAGCGCGGCCCGGTCCGCTTCTAAAATCGGCAACCGCCGCAACATGTCTTGCGTCAGTTGCTGCCGTTGTACTTGTTGCTGTTCTTGCCGTTGCATCGGTCTTCCCCCCTCTCGCTTTCATTGTAGCCGAACCGCCCGAACGACGCTGAAAAAAAGTGACGACAACAGGATTGCTTTTTTAAAAAAACAAATGTATAATAAATCGTGTCAGAGAACATGCACCCGTAGCTCAGGGGATAGAGCACTGGTTTCCGGTGCCAGGTGTCGGGAGTTCGAATCTCTCCGGGTGTATCATATGTAAGAGGTCAGGCAATCGCCTGGCCTCTTTTTTCGTTTTAGAAACCGGGAATGGTGGAATAGGTGAAAAACGATGACTATCGTTTGACCAACATTGACTATAGCGGTATGATATGTTTACAACCTACATAAAAGGAGGCAGATTCAATGTTAATTCCAACAGTTATCGAACAAACAGGTCGCGGGGAACGCGCGTACGATATTTACTCACGCTTGCTCAAAGACCGTATCATCCTTCTCGGGAGTGCGATTGACGACAACGTCGCCAACTCGATCGTTGCCCAGCTCCTCTTCCTCGCAGCTGAGGATCCGGACAAGGACATCTCACTTTACATCAACAGCCCAGGTGGTTCGATCACTTCCGGAATGGCGATTTATGACACGATGAACTTCATCAAGCCAAACGTGTCGACGATTTGTATCGGAATGGCCGCATCGATGGGCGCCTTCTTGCTCCAAGCCGGTGAAAAAGGGAAACGCTTCGCATTGCCGAACGCGGAGATCATGATTCACCAACCGCTCGGCGGCACGCAAGGTCAAGCATCGGACATTAAAATCCATGCGGAACGGATCATCAAGATGCGTGAGAAGTTGAACCAAATCATGGCCGACAACACGGGCCAGCCGCTTGAAGTCATCGAGCGCGACACAGAGCGCGACTACTTCATGTCAGCCGACCAAGCGAAAGACTACGGTCTCATCGACAAAGTCATGACACGCTAATATTTCGACACATGTACAACTGTACATGTGTTTTTTTATGCGTTGAAATCAAATATGCCTTCCCATCATGTATTGACCCGATTTATTAAGTAGAAGTTTTATAATGTTAAAGAGTGGTGATTAAGACTTTTTGCACCATAAAGGGAGGCATATTTTGAAAAAATTCTTAAATTATGTAGCGAATTATACGACGTATTCTGTGAACGATTGGGTCCCTCTCGTTCATTACATGGAGCAATCATCAGAAGCGATTTTTATCGCAACTGCGACGTTTGAGAAGCGCTACACGAACCCCTCCTTCCGCGAGCTGTTCGATGAGACGAACGACGACTTCTTCCTCAAGTCGATGTGGGACGAGGCATGGTCGACAATTCGGGATGCCCATGCGCGTGCTTCTCAAGGAGAACGGGTAACTTCTAAGGTGACGGGGACGCTCGGACAACAAACGCATCATTTCTACATCACCTATTTCCCTGCCCCAGTCCCTACCTCCGAAAAATTCGTCATTGGGATTGTTAAACAGATGACGGATACGATTCAACTTCAGGAAGAACAGGTCCGCTTTGATTCGTATCGTCATGTGTTTGATAACATTGATGGACTCGCTTTGTTCGAGTTTAACTTAAGCAACAACGCATTCACGACGTTCGGCTCGCTCGAAGCGATGTTCGGTCTGACTGAGACCGATTTTTCAGACTATACCCCTCAGCTGTTCAAACAACTGTTGCATCCGGACGACTTGGATTTCTATTTAGCTGAACTCGGCCAACTCATGATTGACCCGAAAGCATATACTCGTGAGTCGACAGTTCGAATCTTTCATTTACAGACGGCTCAGTACCGTCCTTTTCTTGTCAGGAGCCACCTGTCAACGAATCGGAAGTTATTGACTTGCGCCGTCATCGATCAGTCACATTCCACCTTGGGTGATCAAACGACCATCGAGCAATTGAGTCAATTCGTCGAAGCCGCGATGATGGAATATGATTTTCAGTCAGAGTCATTCCGATATGTCTCTCCTGGCTTGTTCAACATGATGGGGTATATGATTGAACCGCCCGCCTTGACGCCTGAATTTTGGAGCAATTTAATCCATCCAGACGATTTCGACTTGTTACTCGCATCTCGTGAGGAGACGCTATCCGGCAAAGCCGCCACTTACGTATATCGCGTCTATGTGAAAGGTGAACTCGTTTGGGTAGAAGAACGACGCGAACCGATATTTGATGATGCGGAGTGCGTCAATGGTTATCGCTCGATGTTTAAAAACATCACCCGGCTACACGAGCAAGAAGAAAAAATCACCGAACTTCGGACGGTCGACCCAATCACCGGTGTCGCCAATCGAGAGACGTTGACGGAGCATGTCCAGGCTTTATTGACTAACGGCATTCCGGTCACGATGATCGGCGTCTCATTTAATCATCATAAAGAAGTATCCCAAACACTCGGCTTTGAGTTTGCCGACGAATGGTGTGCCGTCACTACCGCAGCCCTTCAACGACTCATCCCGGATCAAGCGATGCTCGCCCTCATCGGCGAGGATATGAATGCAATCGTCATTCCGAGTGCTTGGACAGATGAAGAGGCGCGCCAGTTCGGGAAGCGCGTGACCGAATTAGCGGACCAGTCGTTCCTCATCGGGAACTATGAGATTTTCACGACGATTTCAGTCGGCGTGTGTCGTTCACCACGGGATGGGGAGACAGCCAACGACTTAATCAAACATACAGTGCACGTCACGAACTATGCATTCGCCCAAGGCACGCCTTACGTCGAGCTCTATTCGTCAAAGGTCGATATTCCTTCGCTACGTCGCTATGAGTTGATCAATGATTTACGAACAGCCATCAAACAACATGAGTTTTATGTCGTGTATCAACCAAAAGTCGATGCCTGGTCCGGTGAAATCATCGGTGCAGAGGCGTTAATGCGTTGGACGCACCCAAAATGGGGAAGCGTTTCCCCCGCCGAGTTCATCCCTCTAATTGAACACAACAATCAATATGTCGAATTGACCGACTTTTTGATTTCTGAAGTATGCACCTTTTTAAATCGGCTGGCTGCCGACATCCCTATTTCAATCAACGTACCGGTTCAATATTTCTATCGGGACGATTATTTATCTGCCTTACGCCGGTCGGTTGAAGTGAATGGACTTAAACCGGCCTTGCTTGAAATAGAGATTCCAGAGTCGACGTTGCTCGACAATCGTTCACGTATGAAACAAGTGTTTGATGAGTTGAACACGTATGGAGTCCGCATTTCGTTTGATGACTTCGGTAAAGGATATTCTTCTTTGGCTTATGTGCAAGACTACAACGTGCAAACGATTAAAATCGACCGGCTCTTCGCACACGGGATTCATCAGAACACAAAATCGCAGGCGATTGTTCGTAGCCTCATGTTCATCGCCAAAGAGTTCAACATGCACGTCGTCGTAGAAGGCGTGGAATGTTTTCGCGATCTCGCTTGGCTACGAGAGCTCGGCGTCACGACGATTCAAGGTTTCTTGTTCAGCCGCCCTGTATCCAATCATGCGTTCATCGCCTTGATCGCACAAAAGTACTTGCATCCGACCGAGGTGCTGCCAGTCGAACAACAAACAGAACTCATTCCCGCGCAGATGTCGTTCTCAAAGATTAAGACACTCACAATCAACCTCGGTCAGGCTCCCGTGTTAATCGCGATTCGAGCACCGGGCTTATTGGCACTTTATACGCAACTATATCTACCGCCCGACGACTTTTTACGGTTCACTCTCAAGTTGCCACCGAATCAAGCTCCTGTCGGGGTGACAATCACGAACCGGGTCGAACTCTCGAACGGGCTCTATTGTTACGATGCTGTCCATCAAGACGAGACATCGATCCAACAAGCACGTGAAGACACACGCCGACGGTTTCCGAACCAGACGTGGGACGTCGTCCGCGATTGGTTCTTGTAACGCACGAAAGACGCATCGAAAAAAGATGCGTCTTTTCTTATTCCTCGACCTCGATTCCGAACACGTAACGGCTGTCGCCGTGCTGCCACTCCCCGCCGGTCTCGAACAAATAAGTACCTGGCTCCATCGGGACGACTTGTTCAGAAGCGACGAGCTCCCCGTCAATGATTCGATGGAACGTCTCCCGTTTCGGTGTCTCATGGAACGTGACGTCGATTGCAGCACCCGGTTCGACCGTGACGAGTTGCAAGTCGTCCGCCTCCGGCAAGGCGTGCTCTTCACAGACGGCCTCGTCCCCGTTCGACCAACAATACGTCGACTGTTTCACTTCGGCCGTCACCGACCCGACTGTCACCGTCGGAAGCGGCGGTTTGACGCCGGAAGACGTCTGCCAAAACGACAGACCGTACACAATTCCCCCGACGAGCAGCAACACGATCACCCAAAACCACATCGTTTTTCGTTTCATTCGTTCCACTCCTTTTCCTCTCTATTCCCGTTCCAACAAAAAAAGACCCACTTTTCGTGAGTCTCTCCCGTCATTTCGGACGTCGTAGCCCTTTCAACATATAACCGCCTTTAAAGTCGACCGGGTCGAACGCGACGAGAAACGCTTTCGGCTCGTAATGCTCGACGAGTTCGCGCAATTCTTTCATCCGCGTCCGTGCCGCCAAGACGTCCAGTCGATAGCGGACCCCGTCACGGCCTTGGCCTTGATAGTGGGTCACACCGTAGCCGCTGTCACGCATCTTTTGGATGAGCTCGGCCGGGAACTCTTGCGTGTGCACTTGGATCATGTTGTAGCCGATAGCCAGTTTCCGTTCGACGAATCCGCCGACGAGAATCCCGAGTCCGAATCCGAGCGCGTAGACGAGCATCCCGAGCGTCGTCAAATCTTGGAACACGATCCCGAGCGCGAAGATGTAGATGAGCGTCTCGAGCGTCCCGAACATCGCCGCAATGACCGTTTTCCCTTTGACGAGCATAATCGTGCGGAGCGTGAGCACCGGAACGAACAGTAGTTGTAACATTAAAATGAGCAGCAGTTGGCTCGCTTGTCCCATAAGATTGCCCTCCAATCAATTCAATATCTCCACTATTCCAAATTTCCGGGGTGGATGCAACCAAAAAAGGCTGACCGCAGTCAGCCTTTCTCTCAGTTATCTAAGTTGCGGACACTTGTGAGCAACTCATAATCCTTACGGATGACTTGATAGATTGCGTTCGTGTTGCCCGAGAGCATCTCCTCGGCCCGCAATTGGTTGAGGAAGAGGCTCGTCGCAAACGTCACGAGTGCGCTTTTTGGAATCCCGATTTCTTTTGCACGCTCAGTGATGACGCGGTCTAGCTCAGCGTCGATCGTGAGCGAAAGTCGTTTCTTATCATTCGCCATAATCATAAAGCTCCTTTAGTTCGCTTTTCAAAATCCTATACACAATTGCTAATTATATAGGAAGAATGGTTTTGACGCAACCGGCGTCACGAAGAGCTGATCTCATCGCCGTTCCGTACTTTCTCGGCAATCTGGTCGATCTTCCGGAGCCGGTGGTTGATCCCCGACTTCGAGATCGGTCCCGTCTCGAGCATTTCGCCAAGTTCCTGCAACGACACGTCTTGATGCGTGACGCGCAGCTCGGCAATCTCGCGCAGTTTCACCGGCAACACTTCGAGGCCGACCGTCCGTTCAAGATACTTGATGTTCTCGACTTGGCGGAGTGCCGCCCCGACCGTCTTGTTCAAGTTGGCGGTCTCACAGTTGACGAGCCGGTTCACCGAGTTGCGCATGTCTTTGATGATGCGCGCATCCTCGAAGTCGAGCATGCCGCGCGTCGCCCCGACGAGCTTCAAAAAGTCCGAGATCTTCTCGCTCTCTTTGATGTAGAGGATGTGCCCTTTCTTCCGTTCGAGCGTCTTCGCGTTCAAGCCGAAGCGATTCGCTAGGTCACGGAGCGCCTGGTTATGGTTCTCATACAGGCTGTACACCTCGAGGTGATACGACGACGTCTTCGGGTGATTAATCGACCCGCCGGCAAGGAAAGCACCGCGCAAGTAAGCACGGGCCAAGTTCTCCTCGCGCGTCATGTCCGAGTTGAGCGTCCGGATCATCTCGTAGTTCTCCCCGAGGATCTCAAGGTCACGCAGCATCGTCTCGGCGTGTTGCGAGACGCGGACGATGTAGACGTTATTTTTCTTCAACCGCATTTTTTTCCGGACGAACAAGTCGAGATGGTGGTCATACAGACGTTTCATGAGGGAGTAAATCCGACGGGCGATGGCCGCGTTCTCCGTCGAGACGTCGAGTGTCATCCCGCGCCCGAGTGCGAGCGAGATGACGCCGTTCATCCGGACGAGGGCGGACAGTTCCGCCTTCGCCTCGGGGTCGGTCACCTCGAATTGTGTCAGTTCTTTCTTGACGTCTGAGGCAAAGCTCATCGCGTTCCCCTCCTTTCTCTGTCTCTCATTCTATTTCAATTCAAGCTCCTGGAACGAGCGTGGTTTCTTGATCCTTAGGACGCGTTGCATGACGAGCCCGGCAATCGCGTCCGAGTCGTGACGGATGTAATCGCGGTTATAGTCGACGATATCTCCGGCCAAGACGTTCGTGCCGTGGTTGCGGAGCTTCTTCCGGTCGAACCGGACTTCTTCCGAACCGTCCTCGAGGTACCGTTCTAAATACCCGTCCTCGATCGGCTCGTTGTTGACGACGATCGTATCAATCGTCGCCTTGCCGAGGTATGCCTCGACCGCCTTCAAGTGCTTCATTGCGTCATACCCTTTCGTCTCACCTGGCTGGGTCATGACGTTGCATATATAGACGACGGGCACGCCGGCGTCGACGATCGCCTCCCGCACTTCCGGGATCAACAAGTTCGGGATGATACTCGTGTAGAGGCTACCCGGTCCGAGCACGATGACGTCGGCTTCTTTGATTGCCTCGACGACGCCCGGGGCCGGCTTGATGCCGTCCTCGAGCAAGAACAACCGTTTGATCGGCTTCTCGACGAGCGGGATCTTCGATTCGCCTTTGACGATCGTCCCGTCCTCGAACTCGGCCGCGAGCGTCATGAGCGTCTCCGTCACCGGGAGCACCCGGCCTTGGGCGTTCAACAGCTGCGACAAAACGTCGATAGCTTTGACGAACGAGCCTTCACAAATATGCGTCGCCGCCGTCAACATGAGGTTGCCGAGCGAATGCCCTTCGAGTCCGTATCCGCTGTCAAACCGATACTGCAAAATCTTGTCCATGAGCGGCTCGACCTCAGATAAGGCGAGAATGACGTTGCGGATGTCCCCTGGCGGCAACATGTGGAACTCGTCGCGGAGCCGTCCCGAGCTCCCACCGTCATCTCCGACCGTGACAATGGCCGTGATGTCGAGCGGATAGTGCTTCAATCCACGGACGAGTGTCGATAATCCGGTACCGCCCCCGATGGCGACGACTTTTCGATCGCGTCTCATCTTATTTCTCCTTCGTCGCGTGCGCAAGGTCGCGATGGACGGTCTTGACGTTGTAGCGCTCCGCGAAATGTTCCGACACTTTTTCGGCGAACGTGATCGACCGATGTTTCCCGCCCGTACAACCGAAGGCGACGACGACTTGCGTCTTCCCTTCCCGTTTGTACTGCGGCAACAAGAATTCGAGCATGTCGATCAACTTCTTATAGAACGCCCGCGCCTCGGGATGCGACATGACGTATTCCTGCACTTCGCTCGTCTGACCCGTGAGCGGACGGAGCTCCGGGATGTAGAACGGGTTCGTGATGAAGCGGACGTCGAACAACAGGTCGATGTCGAGCGGTACGCCGTGCTTGAAGCCGAACGACATGAAGTTGACCGTGAACGGGATGCGCTCTTCATTGAACTGCAGCAAGATGCGGTCTTTGAGCATTTGCGGTTTCAAATCGCTCGTGTCGTACAGCGTGTGCGCCCGGTCGCGGAACCCTTCGAGCAGTTCACGCTCCATCTGGATGCCGACGAGCGGCGCGTCTTCCGGTGCGAGCGGATGCGACCGGCGCGTCTCTTTATAACGCCTTACGAGCACTTCGTCGCGTGTGTCGAGATAAAGCAGATGCGGGTGCACGCTCTTTTGTTCCAAATCATCGATGACGATGAACAGACTGTCGATGAAGTCCCGCGTTCGCGTGTCGATGGCGACCGCGATCTTCGGACGGACCGAGCTGATGACATCGATCAATTGCGGCAACAAGACCGGCGGCAAGTTATCGACGCAAAAATAGCCGAGGTCCTCAAAGCTATTCATCGCGACCGATTTCCCGGCCCCGCTCATCCCGCTGATGATGATCAATTCTTCTAATCCTTTAAAGTCTTCCATATCGCTGACGCCCCCTTATTTTGACAACCGAGCCGTGTGTGTAGCTCTCTTCATTCTATAGTATAGCGAACGCTCGAAAAAAAGAGAAGGGATTGCGGTCGCCCGCAATGCCTTCTCCGTAAATCACGCGTTTTGTTCGTGCAACGCCTCGAGGAGTCCCTCGATATAATGTTGCGCGTTTTGCGCGGCGATCGATCCGTCGTTCGTCGCGGTGACGACTTGACGGAGCGTCTTGTCGCGAACGTCGCCGGCTGCGAAAATCCCAGGGATCTTCGTCTCCATCGCTTCGTTCGTGACGATATAGCCTTGCTCGTTCGTGATGCCGAGGTCTTTGACGAAACCGGTGATCGGGTTCATGCCGATGTAGATGAACACACCGTCAATCGCATGCTCCGACTCCGTGCCGTCGATCGTGCTGACGAGACGGGCCCCGCCGACCTTGCCGTCGACTTCTGTGATCTCTTGGAGCGTATGGTTCCAGATGAAGTCGATTTTCGGGTTATCGAACGCCCGTTTTTGCAAGATTTTTTGGGCGCGCAGCTCGTCGCGACGGTGGACGATCGTCACTTTGTTCGCGAAACGTGTCAAGAACACACCTTCTTCGACGGCCGAGTCGCCGCCGCCGATGACGAATAAGTCTTTTCCTTTGAAGAACGCCCCGTCACAGACCGCACAGTACGAGACACCGCGGCCGCCGAGTTCTTCTTCACCCGGGACGCCGATTTTCTTATACTGGGCGCCTGAAGCGAGAATGATCGCCCGTGCTTTGTAGTCACGGTTATGGGCGTGGACGATTTTATACTCTTGTTCGTCCGAGATGCTCTGGACGTCGCCGTACGCATATTCCGCGCCGAACGCTTTCGAGTGGTCGAACATCTTCTGCGACAGGTCCGGTCCGAGGATGCTGTCGTAACCTGGATAGTTTTCGATATCTTCCGTGTTCGCCATCTGGCCACCTGGGATGCCTCGTTCGATCATGAGTGTCGACAAGTTGGCACGTGACGCGTAAAGCGCCGCCGTCATACCGGCTGGGCCGGCCCCGATGATGATGACGTCATAGATTTTTTCTTCTGTCATTAGGATTCCACCTCTGCATGAAATTGATTGACTTCAGTATATGAAACCTAGGGAGGTATCGTCTATCTTTATGCTCGTTCGAGTTGTTGCTTGTACGAGCGGATCGTGTCCGTCAACGTGTCGACCGTGATCCCGAACGCGTCGGCACAGTCGGAGAGGACGAGCGCGTCCCGTTTCGCATAAAACATCCAGACGAGCGCCGCGGCCGATGCCGTGACGTCATCGAACGAATAACCAGTGAGCAACAAGCGTGAGAACCGCTCATAGAAGTCACCTTCTAGGCTCATCTGCTCTGCTTCCGGGACGTGGCGTTCGGCCAAGATGAGCGCCTCGTAGGCCCGCTCGATCCGCACGTCGCCTTTAAACGGCAAGGCACAGATGACGGCCTGGCACTTCTTCGCGAAGGCGGTGACCGTCTCGTCGTCTGTGACCGTGTTCGTGAGCGCGAGCGCCTCGAACGCCTCGTCGTCTTCAAGCTTCGAGATGATTCGGATGATCTCGATGCGCGCCAAATCATCTTCTTGACGCAAGCCTTGGACGAGCGCCGAGCGGAACTCCAGGTTGTCTCGGATATCGAACGACTGCTTGTCCTCGATTTGCTTCGATTGCTCACCATTTAAATAGGTCGCCGCTTCTTCAAGACGTCCGGTCTTGTAGGCGGAGACGCTGAGCCAATGCCCAAACAGTGAATCCCCACGGAAGCCCCGCTCTTGCAAGAGACGGAGTTCTTCGTAGGCGTGATCGTAATGCCCGACGAGCGCGAGCGTCGTCGCGAGTTTATAGCGCATCTCGAATTGGAGCGGACGGACGCGTGTGAGCGGTGCCGACAGATGTAGCGCCGCGACCGATTGTCCGGCCTCGTGGAGCAACATGATCGTGTTCAAGATCGCATGCAAGTTGCCCGGGTTCTCATCGAGCACGTATTCGAGTGTCTCGAACGCCGTCTCATCGTTTCCGAGATAAAAGTGGACGATGGCCAAGTTGTTATACGCCGGCCAAAATGCCGGGTAGCGGTCGATCAACCGTTCGAGCGTCGACTTGGCGGCGAAGAGCCGGCCTTTGTCGATTTGACGCTGCGCCTCGGTGTGCCACGTGATCAACTCATCTTCTTCCTCGTCCTCGAGCTCTTTTTCGAGTTCGATCAATTCGAGCAACGACTGGACCGACTCTGCGTACGGACCGTGTGCTTCTTGCTCGAGGTAACGGCTCGCGTACGTCGCCGCTTCTTCATATTGAGAGATGTAGGCGCAGTTGCTCGCGAGGTGGTAAAGTGCCTCTGTCGCCGTATCATCGAGTTCAAGCACCCGTTTCCACACGTCGTTGGCGTGGTAGACCTCTCCTACTTCAAATAACAGTTCAGCGTACTGTTTATGATAGTCGACGCGATGCGCTGCGGCTGTCGTAGCTTCAGCCATGAAAAAAGTCGCTTCATCTAGGCGACCTTCTCGTAACGCACGACGACCTCTATAGTAGTGGAGCTCCGCAGCGAGCGGAGATTCTGGTTCGGGTAGCGTCATTAGTGCTTCATAGTTCGCTTCCATATTCTAAATCCCCCACATCAGTTCTTAATCATTTTTTAGTTGCAGGGTTAAGAATACCGCACTCAATCCGCGAGAGCAACTGAAAAACTTAAAAAAAATCGGGACTATATTCCTTCTATAATGAATATATTTTATAGGGTCTTATAAATGCTTTTCAGCAAAAACATGCATCCACGCTCAAGGCGCATGAAGACACAAAAAAGCGGCATCACTTGTTTAAAATGTGATACCGCTCAAGTATTTTCCAGCCGTGACATCTGTCACGACGGTAAAATGATTTCGTGCTAAATTGTGTCTATTTCGTGTCAACGGTCTGCAGTTTGGCACCGATGACGTGTTCACCCGGCAAGACGTCGCGGTGGACGACGGCACCGGCACCAACGACGGCCCGATCCCCGATCGTGACACCCGGCAAGATCGTCACGTTCGCCCCGATCAACACGTCGTCCCCGATCGAGACGTCCCCGATCCGATACTCATCGACGAGATATTCGTGGCAAAGGATCGTCGTGTTGAAGCCGACGACCGTGTTGCGGCCGATCGAGATACGTTCCGGAAACATGACGTCCGGCGTCACCATGAGGGCGAGCGCGCTATACGGACCGATGCGCATGCCGAGGAACGTCCGGTACAGCCAGCGTTTCGCCTTCACAGAAGGAAAGAACCGACCGACGAGCACGACCGTCGTGTTTTTGAACACACGGAGGAACCGGATCGTCCGGTACATCTGCCAGAGCGGGTTCGGCCCATCGAGACGGAATCGCTCCGTCTTACGCATGGACCGTGACCTCGTCGAGCCACGCCTCGAAGTGTTCCATCGACTCGATGATGACGTCCGGCTCGAGCGACTCGAGGAACGCGCGGCCTTTGAGCGCCCAACCGACGGCGACCGTCTTCGTGCCGGCGTTCTTGCCGCTGAAGATGTCCGTATCGTTGTCCCCGACCATGACGGCCCGGTCCGCCGTCGAACCGAGCGCCCGGAGCGCTTGCTCGACCGGCTCGGCGTGCGGCTTCTCGTTCTCGACGTCATCGGCTGTCACGACGACGCCGAACAAGTGGTCGATGTTGAACAAGCGCAAACCGTGCTCGACGACCGGGCGCCCTTTCGACGTGACGACGCCGAGCTTGTACCCTTTCGCGTGCAGACGGTGCAACCCGTCGATCACACCTGGATACTCGGCGACGAGCGCGTCGTGCATCGCGATGTTGAAGCTGCGGTAAAACGCCTGCATCTCTTTCCACTCCGGCTCGTTCAATTCGCGGAACGACTTCTCGAGCGTCGGCCCGATGAACGGGTACAAGTCTTCATCCCGATACGTCTGTTCCGGGAAGTAGTAGCTGAGTGTGTGACGGAAGCTCGCGAGGATGAGCGGATTCGTGTCGAGCAACGTTCCGTCCAAATCAAATAACAACGTATCCATCAATCAAACAGTCCTTTCTCTGAAGGGTCATTGTAACGTTTCGCATGGCGGCGCACGACCATCATGACGATCCCGAAGATGATCATCGCGATCGAGACGAGTTGGGCCGTCCGCAGGTCACCGGCCATGAGGCTGTCGGTGCGGAGTCCTTCAATGTAGAAGCGGCCGATCGAGTACCAGACGAGGTACGACAAGAAGATGTAGCCGCGCGGCGGGTTGCCGACCATGCGCCAGACGACGAGCAAGATGACACCGATGATGTTCCAGACGCTCTCGAACAAGAACGTCGGCAAGTAGTATGCCCCGTCGATATACATCTGGTTGACGATCCAATCCGGTAGGAACAACGTCTCTTTTAAGAAACGACTCGTCGTCTCGGCCCCATGCGCTTCTTGGTTCATGAAGTTGCCCCAGCGCCCGACGGCTTGTCCGAGCAGGAGCGATGGCGCCAAAATGTCCGTCACTTTCCAAAACGACATCGACTTGCGCATGCTGTAGATGACGACGACGAGCAGCGCCCCGAAGATGGCACCGTGAATCGCGATCCCGCCTTGGCGGATATCGATGATTTGTCCAAGGTTTTGGCTGTAGTAGTCCCATTGGAAGACGACATAGTAGAGACGGGCGAAGACGATGCTGATCGGGATCGACCAGATGACGACGTCGACGAGCCGCTCCGAATCATAGTTGATGCGTTTCGCCTCGAACAAGGCGAGCACGAGTCCGAGCATCGCCCCGAAGGCGATGATCATCCCGTACCAGTAAATCGGGAGCGACCCGATCTCGAACGCTACACGGTCAAACGTCGGTTCCACCATTATTCCATGTCCCCTTCGTTATCGTGGATCGCGTTCGCGAGACGTTCGGCGAACTCTTCCGCGGTATTGATGCCCATGTTCTGCAGGCGGTAGTTCATCGCCGCGACTTCGACGATGACGGCCAAGTTACGTCCCGGACGGACCGGGATCGTGAGGAGCGGCACTTCGCTGTCGATGATTTTCATCGTGTTGTGGTCGAGTCCGACGCGGTCATACACTTTGCCCGCATCCCAGTTCTCAAGGTTGATGATCAAACTGATCTTCTTATGTGACCGGACGGCTCCGGCCCCGAACAGCGTCATGACGTCGATGATTCCGATTCCGCGAATCTCGAGCAAGTGACGGATCAGTTTCGGTGCCGATCCGACGAGCAATTGGTCGCCCGTCTGACGGATCTCGACCGAATCGTCGGCGACGAGGCGGTGCCCCCGCTTGACGAGTTCGAGCGCGGTCTCGGATTTCCCGACGCCGCTCTGCCCTTTGATGAGGACGCCGACGCCATAAATGTCGACGAGCACGCCGTGCATCGCCGTCATCGGTGCGAGTTCCATCTCGAGGAAGTTCGTGATCTGCGACTCAATCGACGTCGTCACCGCGTTCGTGCGCATGAGCGGCACGTTCGCCGTCTCAGCCTCTTCTTCGATCTCTTTCGGGATATCGAAACCGCGGGTGATGAGGATGCCCGGTGTCGATTCCGTGCACAAGATCTTCGCCCGCTCGCGCCGGCTCTCTTCAGACAGGCTCGCGTAGAACGTGAGCTCCGTCTTCCCGAGCACTTGCAGGCGATTTTTCGCATAGTGGGTATAGTAGCCGGCGAGGACGAGTCCCGGACGACTGAGGTCTGGTGTGGCGACCGGACGATGGAGTCCTTCTTCACCGGAAATGACTTGAAGTTTGAAGCGCTCAACGAGTTGAGCCGTGCGTACGATATTTTGCATGAGTATCTGCCCCTTTCACGCTCATTATTGTATCATAGCTCTCACGCGTTCGTGTCAGCGAAAGTGAGTCGCGGCGTGTCAGAAAAAAGAAGTGAAACTAATCGGCCAACATTTCGTAGAACGGGTATAGACCATATGAGGAGGTGAAAAACGCATGAACTCACTATTTTTGATTGCCATCGTCTTTATTTTTATCGTCGGGATCGCGGCGCTCGTCTATTTAATCAAGTCGCTCATCGATATGTGGCGCGAATATACCACGACGAAAAACGAAACCGTGCTCTTGTTGTTCATCTTGAACATCGTCGGCGTCTTCTTGTCGGGCTCGCTCCTGTCGATGATCGTCGCTATCATCTTCTACTGGAACCGGTCGAAGAAGATGCGGAACCTCGGGATCTTCTTGCTCATCGCCGGACCGATCTTGATCATCTTGTTGATCATCGGCTCGTTCACGTTGTATGATGCCCCGATGATGGATTGGGAACAGATGGAGTATGAAATGAATCTGTGACGAAAGAACGCCCGAAGGCACGATGCCTTCGGGCGTTTTAGGTCTCATTCGCTCGGCATATAGCCGATCACTTCGTTCGTCTCCGGCGCGAGCAAGACGGTCGGGACGCCGATGACGCTGTCAGGTTCGGCCTCGAACGACACCGCGAGCACCTCTTCCCCGATCCACGTATCATCGAACAGCTCGACACCGTCCGCGACGACGACACGACGCACCTCGGCGCTTTGCCCATCATCGGCCGCCGTCCCCTCCCAGTTCCGCGCGGTGGCGTAGGACCAGGCGACGGCGATCGCTTCGTCATCAGCCGGCTCGTTTCCATTGACGACGCGTTGCTCCTCGTCGCATCCGACGAGCAACAGCACCGCAATCATCATCCATCCGTACACGGAAACAAATCGTCGCATCTCATCCCTCCCCCCTACAAAAGAACCCGAAGGCTAGGCCTCCGGGTCATGCGTCACTTCTGATGGAACGGGTTGTTCAAGTCGCCGGGATTGACCGGGTCGACCGGGTCAACCGGGTCAACCGGTTCGTGCTTGTCTTCCTCGAGGAACGTCGACGGCGGGTGCTGTGAACCGTGCTCGAGGTCGATTGTGCCGGTACGTGTGCCGGCCTCGACTTCGATGCGCGGCGTCTGCCCGCGGCCTGATACGAATTCGAGACGGCGCTGGGCGACGTCTTTCCGGTCGCGGACGATCTCGAGTTCGTCCAAGTTGCAGTGGAGTCCACCGAAGTTCGTCTCGAGCTCCCCTTCGACCTCGACACCGTGCGGCAAGACGAGACGGACGTTACCGGCGAGCGAAGCGAGTTCGAGCTTGGCCGCACGTGCCGTCGCGAGCTCGGCCCGGATGTTGCCGTTCCCGGTTTTGAGCGACGCCTTGTCATACTTCCCGCTCACGATGACCGCACCGTTTCCGGTCCGGACGTGGACGAGTTCCGTCTCGACACCGTCGACCTCGACCGTGCCGTTGCCCGTGTTGAGCAACAGTTCCGACGCATGCACGTCATGGAGCACGACGCGGCCGTTCGCCGTCTGGACGCGGACGCTCTCGACGTCGAGCCCGTCGGCACGGACTTCCCCGTTGAGCGTCTGGACGTGAAGATGGTCGAAATGATGATGCGGGACGTACAGTTCGACGTGTGCGCGGACGAGCTTGTCTCGGAGCGACACGACGAGGCGGTCACCGATGACGGAATGCTTCACCGCCGATTGGAGCTGTTCAAGCGCCTTGTCCGCATCCTGTTGCCGGAGCGGGCGGCCCGTGACGATCAGTTCGCACTCCTCGTTGTCCGACGAGACGATCGTCGCCGAGGCGTTGAACAAGTCGAGCGAAATGTCTTTCCCGGTGAACGGGAACGATTTCGAGTACGTCACTTCTGGCCCGAAGTTCGAGCTGAACGAGAAGTCGCTGTCACGAAGCTTCGTGACGAGCCCTTCGACCGCGGACGTCAGTTTCGTCGTCAGTGACTCGACCGAGTACGCGTCGACCTTTTCCGTCTCTTGATACTCTTCGAGCGCTTGGACGCGCTCCGGCTCTAACTTCTCGAGCCGTTCGAGCTGGGTCATCCCTTCCTCGATTGTCAACTTGCCGTCTTTTACTTGCTGGAGAATCAGTTCACGCATTTCTTGTTTCACGTTCGTTTCCCCCTTCGATTTGGTTACACGTCAATCATGTTCCCGTTTCTCATCATTTCTATACCTTACTTCCGTTTTCCTGCTTTCGGTTTCGCCCGAGCCGCATCGCGCTCTAACACCGGCTTCAAATACTTGCCGGTGTAAGAACCCGTCACTTCGGCGACTTCTTCCGGCGTCCCCGTGGCGACGATCATCCCGCCGCCGTCTCCGCCTTCCGGACCGAGGTCGATCAAGTAGTCGGCCGACTTGATGACGTCGAGGTTATGCTCGATGACGAGCACCGTGTCCCCGTTCTCGACGAGACGCTGCAGCACTTTCAACAAGCGCGCGATATCGTCGACGTGGAGCCCGGTCGTCGGTTCGTCCAAAATGTAAATCGTCTTCCCGGTCGACCGTTTATGGAGCTCGGAGGCGAGCTTGACGCGTTGCGCCTCCCCGCCCGACAGCTCGGTCGCCGGTTGGCCGAGTTTCATGTAGCCGAGACCGACGTCATGGATCGTCTGGATCTTCCGCTTAATTTTCGGAATTTTGTCAAAGAAGTCGAGTCCTTCCTCGATCGTCATGTCGAGCACGTCGGCGATCGTCTTGCCTTTGTACTTCACTTCGAGCGTCTCGCGGTTATAGCGTTTCCCGTGACACACCTCACACGGGACGTACACGTCAGGGAGGAAGTGCATCTCAATCTTGATGATGCCGTCCCCGCGGCACGCCTCGCAGCGTCCGCCTTTGACGTTGAAACTGAAGCGGCCTTTCTTATAGCCGCGCATCTTCGCCTCGTTCGTCGTGGCGAACACGTCGCGGATATCGTCGAACACGCCCGTGTACGTCGCCGGGTTCGATCGCGGCGTCCGTCCGATCGGGGACTGGTCGATGTCGATGACTTTGTCAATCTGGTCGAGCCCTTCAATCTTCTTGTGTTTCCCTGGCTTCGCCTTGGCCCGGTTGATATGATGGGCGAGCGACTTGTACAAAATCTCGTTGATGAGCGTCGACTTCCCTGAACCGGAGACGCCCGTCACGGCGATGAACATGCCGAGCGGGATCGAGACGTCGACCCCTTTCAAGTTGTTCTCTTCCGCCTTCAAGATTTTGAGGAACCGTTCGTCCGGCACTTTCCGTTCCGCCGGGAGCGGGATGAACTTCTTGCCGGCCAAATATTGACCGGTGAGCGATTTTCGGTTTTTCATGAGCTGCTTCGGCGTGCCGGCGGCGATGACTTCGCCCCCATGCTCGCCCGCCCCCGGTCCGATGTCGATCAAGTAGTCGGCTTCCATCATCGTGTCCTCATCATGCTCGACGACGATGAGCGTGTTGCCGATGTCGCGCATCTGCTTGAGCGTCGCGATCAAGCGGTCGTTGTCACGCTGATGAAGCCCGATCGACGGCTCGTCCAAGACGTACAAGACGCCCGTGAGCCGTGAACCGATTTGCGTGGCGAGACGGATCCGTTGCGCTTCCCCGCCCGAGAGCGTCCCGGCCGCCCGTGACAGCGTCAAGTAGTCGAGCCCGACGTTGTTGAGGAAACTGAGCCGCTCGCAAATCTCTTGCAAGATCAGGCGCGCGATGGCGATGTCTTTCTCGCTCAGCTCGTTCATGATCGAATCGAACAGCTTGATGGCGTTGACGACGGACAGCTCGGTCACGTGCCCGATATGTTGCCCCGTGATCTTGACGGCGAGCGTCTCTTCTTTCAGACGATAGCCGTTGCACGTCGGACAGGCGTGTGTCGCCATGTACATCTCCATCTGTTCACGGATATAGTCGGACGTCGTCTCTTTATAGCGGCGCTCGATGTTGCGGAGCACCCCTTCGAAGAAGATCGTGTTCGTCCGGACTTGACCGAAGTCGTTCTCATAGCGGAACAAGAACGACTCTTCGTCCGTCCCTTTCAAGACGAGGTTTTGGTCTCGTTCCGACAGCCGTTCGAACGGCACGTCCATGTCGATGTCGAAGTGGTTGCACATCGCGGCGAGCAGTTGCGGATAGTATTGCGAACTCGTCGGTTGCCACGCGGCGACCGCGCCTTCTTTCAACGTCTTCGTCGGGTCCGGGATGACGAGTTCCGGGTCGACGTCGAGTTTCGTGCCGAGACCGTCACACGTCGGACAAGCGCCGAACGGTGAGTTGAACGAGAACATGCGCGGTTCGAGCTCACCGATCGAGAAGCCGCAAATCGGGCAGGCGTGATGCTCGCTGAACAACAGCTCGCTCCCGTCCATCTTGTCGATGATGGCCCGGCCGTCGGCGAGTCGGAGCGCCGTCTCGAGTGAGTCGGCGAGACGCCCTTCGACGTCTGGTCGGACGACGAGCCGGTCGACGACGACTTCGATCGAATGCTTCTTGTTTTTGTCGAGTTCGATGTCCTCGGTCAATTCGACCGTCTCCCCGTTGACGCGGACACGGACGAACCCTTCTTTCTTGAGTGAGTCGAACACTTTGACGTGCGTCCCTTTTCGCCCGGAGACGATCGGCGCCAAGATCTGCAGACGCGTCTTCTCTGGAAGCTCCATCACTTGGTCGACCATTTGCGAGATCGTCTGGCTCGAGATCTCGATGCCGTGGTTCGGACAGACCGGTTTGCCGATGCGGGCGAACAAGAGCCGTAAGTAATCGTAAATCTCGGTGACCGTCCCGACCGTCGAGCGCGGGTTCCGGCTCGTCGTCTTTTGATCAATCGAGATGGCCGGACTGAGGCCTTCAATCGTGTCGACGTCCGGTTTGTCCATCTGTCCGAGGAACTGACGGGCGTAAGCGGACAAGCTCTCAACATAACGGCGCTGCCCTTCGGCGTAAATCGTGTCGAACGCGAGCGAGGACTTCCCTGAACCGGACAAGCCCGTCAAGACGACGAGCTGGTCCCGCGGGATCTCGATATCGATGTTTTTCAAGTTGTTGACGCGCGCCCCTTTGATGACGATCGCATTTTTCTTTTCAGCCATTTAACTCCCTACCTTCAACTCCAAGATTAAGTCACGCAATTCGGCCGCCCGTTCGAACTGGAGGTCGCGGGCCGCTTGTTTCATCTCTTCTTCTAGTTTGGCGATCGCCGCCTCGCGCTCGGCCGGTTTCATCGAGCTGAGCGACTCGAGCACTTCTTCCTCGGCATCGACCGTCGCGCGGATGACGCCGCGCACTTCTTTGCGGATCGTCTGCGGCGTGATGCCGTGTTCTTCGTTGTACGCCTGTTGGATCGAACGCCGGCGGTCGGTCTCTTCGATCGCCCGTGTCATCGAGTCGGTCATCTTGTCGGCGAACAAGATGACGTGACCGTTCGAGTTCCGCGCCGCCCGGCCGATCGTCTGGATGAGCGAACGGTCCGAACGGAGGAACCCTTCCTTGTCGGCGTCGAGGATCGTGACGAGACTCACTTCCGGGATATCGAGCCCTTCCCGGAGCAAGTTGATGCCGACGAGGACGTCGTACTTGCCGAGGCGCAGGTCACGGATGATCTCAATCCGCTCGAGCGTCTTGATTTCCGAGTGCATATAGTTGACCTTGATGCCCGCCTCCCGGAGATAGTCCGATAAGTCTTCGGCCATCTTCTTCGTGAGCGTCGTCACGAGGACGCGCTCGTCGCGTTTGATGCGTTCGCGGATTTGGTCCATCAAGTAATCGATTTGGCCTTTGATCGGGTGGATCTCGATCGTCGGGTCGAGGAGTCCCGTCGGCCGGATGATCTGTTCGACCATATGCGGTGTATGTTCGAGCTCATACGGCCCCGGCGTCGCCGAGATGAAGATCGCTTGACTGAGCTTCTTCTCGAACTCATCGAATTTGAGCGGTCGGTTGTCTTTCGCCGATGGCAACCGGAAGCCGTGATCGACGAGCACTTGTTTCCGGGCCTGGTCTCCGTTGTACATCCCGCGCACTTGCGGGAGCGTCACGTGCGACTCATCGGCGACGAGCAAGAAGTCTTTCGGGAAGTAGTCGATGAGCGTGTATGGCGTCGCCCCTGCCTCCGTCAAGTTCAAGTGTCGCGAATAGTTCTCGATGCCTGAGCAGTAGCCCATCTCACGCATCATCTCGAGGTCATAGTTCGTCCGCTGCTCGAGCCGTTGCGCTTCGAGCAGTTTTCCTTCCTCCCGGAACTTCGCGAGCTGCTCTTCAAGCTCGGCCTCGATGTTGACGATCGCTTTTTGCAGCTTCTCGTCGCGGGTGACGAAGTGGGATGCCGGGAAGATTGAGACGTGTTCCCGGTCGGCGATGATCTCACCGGTGAGCGGGTCCATCTCACGGATGCGGTCGATCTCATCACCGAAAAACTCGACGCGCAAGCACTGCTCGTCGCGTGAGGCCGGGAAAATCTCGACGACGTCTCCGCGCACACGGAACCGGCCGCGCTGGAAATCGATGTCGTTCCGCTCGTATTGAATGTCGATCAGCTTGCGGAGCATCTGGTCACGTCCGAGCTCTTTCCCGACCCGGAGGCTCAAGACGAGACTGTTATACTCTTCCGGGTTACCGAGACCGTAGATGCACGATACCGAGGCGACGATGATGACGTCTTCCCGCTCGAACAAGGCCGACGTCGCCGAGTGGCGGAGCTTGTCGATCTCGTCGTTGATCGAGGCGTCTTTCTCGATGAACGTGTCGGTCGACGGCACGTACGCCTCCGGCTGATAGTAATCGTAATAGCTGACGAAATATTCGACGGCGTTGTTCGGGAAAAACTCTTTGAACTCGGAATAGAGTTGGCCGGCGAGCGTCTTGTTGTGGGCTAGGACGAGCGTCGGCTTCTTCACTTCTTGGATGACGTTCGACACGGTGAACGTCTTACCGGTACCCGTCGCACCGAGCAGCGTCTGGTAACGATCACCTCGGTTGACCCCTTCGACGAGCTCTCGAATCGCCTCCGGCTGGTCACCTGCCGGACTGTATTCCGATTGTAATTCGAACGGAACGTTGATCTTGTCCATGTATATTCCTCGCTTTCTGTTCCTTGCATATTGACTTGATTATAGCACATACACGAACAAATATTCGCTTCTGACACGCTTCCCAAACCGTCCCGCTTTTCAGTATGATGAAAAGTGAATCTACTGAGAAACGAGTTGGTCATCATGTGGTCATTGCTCTTCATCCCGCTCGGTGCCCTCGTCGGCGCGTTGTCCGGCTTCTTCGGCATCGGCGGCGGTGTCATCATCGTCCCGGTGCTCCTCTTCAACGGCTATACGGCGGCCGAGGCCGTCGCGACGTCCCTTCTGTTCGTCGTCGGAACGAGCCTGTCAGGTGCGAAAAAGCATACGTCGCTCGGCAACGTGTCATGGCCGACGGGTGTGACGATCGGACTCGTCGGTGCCGTGACGGCACAACTGTCGAGCCGCCTCGTCCTCACCATCTCGGGGACGTACGATTGGTTGCTCAATATTTTCTATTTGGCTATCCTATCTTATTTTGCCGTTACGCTGTTAAAGAAAACATCAAAACCAAAACCGAAGCGCTCGCCTCTTCTCGCCGGGGTCACGATCGGGGCTGTCGCCGGCCTGTTGTCGGCGCTCCTCGGCATCGGTGGCGGCTTCCTCATCGTTCCGCTTCTCGTCAGTTGGCTCGGGTTCTCCTCACACCGTGCGGTCGGGACGAGCCTTGCCGCCGTCTTGTTCATCGCGCTCGGCGGCCTCGCCGGTTATCTTCCGTCGCTCCAGCTCGATTACATCGTGCCGGCGGCGTTGCTTCTCGGGGCATTCATCGGCGCGCCGGTCGGGGCGGCGCTCACGGGCCGTTATCGCGAGAAAGAGATCTCGCGCCGGCTCGGCTTCCTCTATATCGCCGTCATCTTGTCGATTTCACTCGATTTGACGGCGGCGCTATGGACACCTCTTTCCTACGCCAGCTTAGCTGTACTCTGCTTGTTCCTCGTCGCAATCAGCGTCGATTTCTTCAAGCGGGTCACCCAGTAAAAACCACTTGCGACATGAAAAAGTGGTTTTTTTGAATATCTTGGTTTTGAAGCGCTTTCAATTGGGGGATATAATGAAGTGGTAAGTCAAAATTCAATATGGGAAAGGGGAGTATCACATGTCAGCATTTGTCAGTGAAATTATCGGGACGATGTTACTCATTTTGCTCGGTAACGGTGTCGTCGCCGGCGTCGTCCTCCGTCATTCAAAAGCGGAGAATGCAGGCTGGATCGTCATCACGTTCGGTTGGGGCTTCGCCGTCATGGTCGGGGTTTACGCCGCCGGTATTTACGGAGGGGCGCACATCAACCCGGCCGTCACGATCGGTCTTGCGACGAGCGGGGCATTTCCTTGGGCCGACGTACCGATGTACATTCTCGCCCAGTTCATCGGGGCGTTCATCGGGGCCGTCCTCGTGTATGTCCACTACAAACCGCACTATGACGTGACGGACGATCCGGGTGCCAAACTTGCGACGTTCTCGACCGCACCAGGTATCCGCAACACGCCGTTCAACTTGGTCTCAGAGATCATCGGGACGTTCGTCCTCGTGTTCGGACTTCTATCGTTCGGGGCGAACACGTTCGCCGATGGCTTGAATCCGTTAATCGTCGCCTTCTTGATCGTTTCGATCGGTCTCTCGCTCGGGGGCACGACCGGTTATGCGATCAACCCGGCCCGTGACCTCGGTCCGCGGATTGCACATGCGATACTCCCGATCAAAGGGAAAGGGACGTCAGATTGGGGCTACTCTTGGATCCCGGTCGTCGGACCGATCATCGGTGCCGTCATCGCCGCCCTCGTCTATGGCATTCTCGTCCCATAATCACAACTTCTAAGGAGGCACTATTTCATGGATAAAGAAAAACGTTATATTTTAGCACTTGACCAAGGCACGACAAGCTCACGCGCCATCATCTTCGACCACGACGGCAAAATCGTCACGACCGCCCAGCGCGAGTTCAAGCAATACTTCCCGAAACCAGGCTGGGTCGAGCATAACGCCAACGAGATCTGGGGTTCTGTCCTCGCCGTCATGGCCGAGGCGTTCGGTTCGGCCGACATCGACCCGAAAGAGATCGCGGCCATCGGGATCACGAACCAACGGGAAACAGCCGTCGTGTGGGAAAAAGAGACGGGACGTCCGGTCTATAACGCCGTCGTCTGGCAATCGCGTCAAACGGCCGGCATTTGTGACGAACTGAAAGAAGCGGGCCACGCCGACTTGTTCCGTGACAAGACGGGGTTATTGATTGACGCCTACTTCTCAGGGACGAAAGTGAAATGGATCCTCGACAACGTCGACGGCGCCCGTGAGAAAGCGGACAACGGCGAGCTCCTCTTCGGGACGATCGACACGTGGCTCATCTGGAAACTTTCCGGCGGCCACGCCCACGTCACCGACTACTCGAACGCGTCACGTACGCTCATGTACAACATCTATGAGCAAAAGTGGGATGACGAGCTCCTCGACATCCTCACTGTACCAAAATCGATGCTCCCGGAAGTCAAGCCATCGAGTGAAGTGTACGCCCATACGATCCCGTACCACTTCTTCGGCTTCGAAGTACCGATCGCCGGCGCCGCTGGTGACCAACAGGCCGCCTTGTTCGGGCAAGCGTGCTTCGATTCAGGCGAAGGGAAAAACACGTACGGCACGGGTTGCTTCATGCTCATGAACACGGGCGAGGAAGCCGTCAAATCGGACCATGGCCTGTTGACGACGATCGCCTGGGGCTACGATGGGAAAGTCGAGTATGCGCTCGAAGGATCGATCTTCGTCGCCGGTTCGGCCATCCAATGGCTGCGCGACGGTCTCCGGATGCTCAAGTCGGCGAAAGATACGGAACAGTACGCCAACCGGGTCGAGACGACAGACGGCGTCTACGTCGTCCCTGCCTTCGTCGGTCTCGGTGCACCGTACTGGAACTCGGACGTCCGCGGCGCCATCTTCGGCCTCACGCGCGGTACCGAGAAAGAACACTTCGTCCGGGCGACGCTCGAGTCGCTCGCCTATCAGACGCGTGACGTCTTGACGGCGATGGAACAAGACTCAGGGATCGAGTTGAAAACGCTCCGTGTCGATGGTGGCGCGGTCAACAACAACTTCCTCATGCAGTTCCAGGCTGATATCTTGGACGTCCCGGTCGAGCGGCCGGAAGTGAGCGAGACGACGGCACTCGGGGCCGCCTACCTCGCCGGTCTTGCCGTCGGATTCTGGAAAGACCAAGCGGAAATCAAGCAACAGTGGAAACTCGACCAACAGTTCGAACCGAGCATGGACGAGTCGCACCGCGAAAATCTCTACAAAGGTTGGCAGCACGCCGTCGAAGCGACGATGGGCTTCAAACCGTCAAAACTTGAATCGTAAGCACACGAAAGGGAGCCTCCGCGGAGGCTCCCTTTTTCATGGACCATTTATAGTTTGCGTAACCGAAGCCGTGGGCTCATCGGCTCTCCGACGAACAAGATGCCGAGCTCGTGCGGGTCGGTCTCGTACATCGCCCGTTGCACGAAGCGGATGTCCCCGTTCAAGTTGAGCACCTCGAGCTTGATGTAAGGCTTATGGATTTGGAGCGCCTCATAGAAGCTGCTCCCGCCCGTGATGACCGTACCGTTCACTTTATAGATCGACTCGCCCGGGATGAGCTGCATCGTCTCGCCCGGTGAGCCCGGGAGCGTGTCGACGATGACCGCCCCGCGGTTGCCGTTAATGAACACCGGCGTCGTCGCGCGGTTCTCGCGTTTGATGAGCTGTAAGGCGAGCTCATAGAGCACGTAGAGGGCAATCAGGACGTAACCGGCATACGGCACGTCAGACACGTACGATACCCCGTACAAGCCGAGCGCGACGATGGCGAGGACGCCCCGATACAGGCTCAACCGACCGAGCAGCGTCCGTGGGAGCGCGCCCGTCGACAACAGGCTCACCCCGATCGGGATCGGCAAGATGACCGGGACCGGCCCTTCGAATCCGAACGATGGCGGAAGGAACACGACGAGCGGGAAAAACCAAAGCCGCTTGACGACGTGGCCGCCGATGAACTGTCCACGTTTGGACAAGATGAGCGTCGGCGACGTCTCGACGTTCCCGTTCCAGCGCAAGAGAATCGCCTCGGCGAGCGTGACGATTCCGAAAACGAGCGCGTACACCGGCCAGTCGACTTCAGCGACCCGTTCGACGACACGGTCGAGCGGTCCGTACGAGACGACGTCTCGAAGCGCGACCGCCACGAGCATGACCAAAAACGGGAACGCCGGACTGCCAAAGCGCGGATGCATCGTCAATACGACGAGGGCGTACAGGACGGTGAACGTGATGAGCCACTCGACGTTGACGGTCGTCTCGAGCAAGATCGTCGCGATCGAGCCGAGCACGGCGAGGAGCAGACTCGGCCAAATGAAGTGGCGCCAGTCTGACTTCGGCGAGCGCCGGCGCGACCGAAACATCGCCCGCTCTCGTTTGATGCGTGTCATGGATATGTAAGCGAGGGCGACGAGCGTCACCCAGAGCAGCGGACTACCGATCAAAGTCAACAAAACAGATACACTCATTCGTAGAACGTCCACACGTGTCCAATCCTTTCCCTAATCCTTATTTTGCAGCTTCTTCGAGCGCACGGTTCAACTGGGCATCGTTCGCCTCGTCTTGGATGACTTCAAGTAGACGCGATTCGAGCGCCGAAGCCGTGTCCTCATCGACGACCCCGCTCGACGTCAAGTTGTTGTCTTCTTGGAAAGCGGAGACGGCGCGGGCCATCGTGTCACCGTAATAGCCCGGCTGACCGCCCGGCTCGTAGCCGAGGCCTTCTAAGACGGTATGCAGGTTCGATACCGAATCGCCGTAATCGCCGACCTCGAGCGTGTCCGTCTCGGCTAAGATCCGGTTGACGCTGAAATAATCCGGTTGGTTGACCTCGATGTCCGGCTCGATTCCTTTCTCGTTGATCCAATTGCCGTCCGGTGTGAGCCATTTGCTCGTCGTCAGCTTCAAGTTGCTGCCGTCCTCTAAGTCGAACGCCGTCTGGACGACACCTTTGCCGAACGTCTTGTTGCCGATCACGGTCGCACCGGCGCCTTCTTTGAGCGCACCGGCGAGAATCTCGGACGCGGAGGCCGAGCCTTCGTCCGTCAAGACGAACAGTCCGTACGGTTTCGCCTCACGGGCGCGGCCGCTCTGCGATTCGCGCTCCCCTTTGGCGTTCTCGATTTGGACGACCGGCTTTTCCGTCGGGACGAACCCTTCGACCATCGTGATGACCGACGGCAAGAGACCGCCCGGGTTGCCGCGCACGTCAATGATGAGACTATCGATGTCTTGGCTCTCGAGCTCTTCGAGTTGCGCTAAAAACTCCTCATCGGTCGGTTCCGAGAACTGCGTCACTTGCAAGTACCCGATTTTTTTACCGCCCTCTTCTTTCACTTCCGACGTCACCGTCTCAATCGGGATCGTGTCACGCGTGATCTCGTAGTCGGCCTCTTGGCCGCCTCGGCGAATCGTGAGCGTCACGACCGTCCCTTTCTCCCCGCGGATGAGGCGGACCGCCTCTTCGACGGCCATCCCTTCAATCGACTCGCCGTCGACGGCCGTGATGACATCTCCTGGACGGAGCCCGGCCGCTTCGGCCGGCGCCCCTTTGATTGGAGCGACGATTAAGATGTCTTCTCCTTTCTTCTCCAAAGTCGCGCCGATTCCTTCAAAACTCGACTCGATCGAGTCGGTGAATTGGGACGTTTCTTCCGCGTCGAGGAAGTCAGAGTACGGGTCATCGAGTGCTGCGGTCATGCCGTCGAGCGCCCCGATGAGCAACGCTTCGTCTGATATATCTTTTAGCGAGTGTGCCTCGATGAGTTTGCGCACTTGTTCGACTTTGTCCCAACCCTCACTGCGAGGTTGGATCGCGGTCGGTAAAGCGGCCGTATCGGTAAACGCCATCGTCGCGAGGCCTGCACCGGCCCCGGCGACGAATGTGGCGCCGGCGAGTAGTCCAGCGGTTGAATTTTTCACGGGTAGTCCCTCATTTCTCTTTGTCAGTCTTTCATTCAGTATAGCAAAAAGTTTAGAAGAAAAGACGCGTTCCACACATTTGGGGACGCGTCCGTCAGTTAGTAGCCGATATATGGACCCGGGTTGACCGCGTTCGGTTGCCCTGGTGCCCATTCACCTCGGTGAAGCTCGAAATGAAGATGCGGTCCGGTCGACCAGCCGGTGTTGCCGAGCGTACCGACCGTCTGACCGGCGCTCAGTGTCTGTCCTGGCGCGACCGTGATCGAATCAAGATGGCCGTACACCGTCGTCCACACTTGACCTTGGATCACGTGGGAGACGAAGACGACGTTGCCGTAACCGGTCGCCGGCGCCGCCTTGATGACGATGCCTGGTGCCGCCGAAACGACCGGGGTGCCGGTCGCGTTGACGATGTCGATGCCGCGATGCGACTCCGGGGCGCCGGTGAGCGGGTTCGCCCGCGGGCCGAAGCGGCTCGAGACATACCCGGAGACGGGACGGACGAACGTCGACACAGGCGCCGTCACGTTCTCGGTCACTTCAACAGGTGGGACGGGTGGCGCGGCAGGAGTCGTATTCGACTTCGCGTCCGCCGCGGCTTTGGCCTCGGCCTCTTGACGTGCTCGTGCCTCTGCCTCTGCTTTCGCCTGTGCCTCAGCGGCCGCTTTCGCTTCCGCTTGTCTTCTCGCTTCCGCTTCGGCCGCCTCGCGTTCGGCGACGGCGATCGCCTCGAGCTGACCGGCGATGATGCGGCGCTGTTCATCCATGAGCGCTTGTTCTTCCTCGCGCGTCATCTGTTCGAGTTCGAGTAGCTCGACTTGATCGTTTAGCTCCGACAGCAACGCCCGCTTCTCTTCAGCGGCACGGTCGAGTGCTTGTTTCGTGATGACGAGCTCACGCTCTTTTTGTTTGACGAACGACAGTTGCGTCCGTTGCGCCGTCTCGAGCGATTCGAGCCGGTCGACTTCGGTCATGAACGTATGTATGAGGTCCCGGTCCTGTTCCGCGATCGATTGCGCCGTCACTAGGCGCGCCACGAAGTCACCGAATGAACGGGACTCGAAAATGACTTGGAGATAGGACCGGTCCTCATGAATTTGAAGCACACGAAGACGCTCACTAAGGAGCGCCTTTTGGCCTTCGAGGTACTGCTCTTGGGCAGCGAGTTGGCGGCGGGTCGCCTCGAGTTCGGCACGAGCCTCGTCCGCCTCTGACTGCTGGACGGCGATCTGTTCGCTGAGGCTATCGAGCCGTTCGTTGACGGCGCGGACCTCGGTCGACACCGCGTCACGCTCGGCTTCGGTCAACTCGAGCTCGGCGTCCGTCTCGGCATGCGCTTTTTTCGATGCCTCTAGCTGTTTGGACAGACGATCTTGTCGTTCCCGTAACGTCTCTTTCTCCGTCGCCATGACCGGCGCGGCGAGTAACGTCATACATAATCCAAGCGCGAGCGAACGTTTCATCCGCCAACTCCCCCTCATCATTTAAGTTAGACTTTTAAGAATCGACCGAGCGATGTCGTCGATCCCCAGATCCCGATGAACGCGCCGAGCGCAAGCAAGACGAGCGACACTTGCGTCGTGAGCGTCGATGGATCAATCAACTTAAATATATCACTATTCAATTGATCTAGCGATGGTTGTAAAGCACTATATGCGACGTCGTAACCGAAATAGACGACGGCGATCGGGATGAGCGCACCGAGAACACCGAGGAGGAGTCCTTCGATGAAGAACGGCCAACGGATGAAGCCGTTTTTCGCCCCGACGAGACGCATGATCTCGATCTCACGGCGACGTGAGAAGATCGTCATCTTGATCGTGTTCGAGATGAGGAACATGGCCATGAGCGTGAGCCCGACGATCAACACGAGTCCGCCGATGCGGATCCCGTTGAAGAAGGCGAACATCTTGTCGATATAGTCCTGTCCATACGTGACTCTATCGACGTTCTCAAGCGACTGGACCGCATCGGCGACCGTCTCGGTCTCGAGCGGGTCTGACGCCTTGACGATGTAGCGGTCGTGGAGCGGGTTGTCTTTCTCGACCGCGCCGTACGCGTTCGCGTCTTCCCCTAACTGGTTGCGGAAGTTTTCGAGCTCGTCATCTTTCGAGCTGAACACTACCGATTCGACGCCGGGGATCTGTTCGATGTTTTGCCCGAGCTGTTCGACGTTCGCCTCTTCGGCGGTACGGGTGACGAACACTTGGATCTCGACGTCGTTCTCGACGTTTTGTGAGATCTCGTTGACGTTGAACATGACGAGGGCGAATACCCCGACGAGTAACAATGTGATCGTGACGGCACTGATGGCCGCAAACGACATCCACCCGTTGCGAAGTGTTCCTTTGAACCCTTCCCGTAAGTGACGGAGTCCACTTTTAAATATCATAGCCGTATGCTCCTTTCTCTTCGTCACGGACGACTTTTCCGTTCTCGATCGCGATGACGCGATGACGAATCTTGTCGACGATGTCACGGTTGTGTGTCGCCATGACGATCGTCGCCCCACGGCGGTGGATCTCTTCGAACACTTCCATGATGCCCCACGCCGTGTCCGGGTCTAAGTTACCGGTCGGCTCGTCGGCGATGATGAGCTTCGGCTTGTTGACGATGGCACGGGCGATCGAGACGCGCTGTTGCTCCCCACCCGACAGTTCATCCGGATAGTTGCGCGCTTTGCTCTTCAACCCGACGAGGTTCAACACGTCCATCACTTGTTTGCGGATCGTGCTCGCGTCGGCTTGGACGACTTCGAGGGCGAAGGCGACGTTCTCGTACACGGTGAGCGACGGCAATAATTTATAGTCTTGGAAGATGACGCCGAGTTGGCGACGGAGTTTCGGCACGTGGCGGTTCTTCAACTTGCCGACGTTGATGCCGTCGATCAACAGTTGACCGCTCGATGGCTTCTCCTCCCGATAAATCATCTTCATAAACGTCGATTTCCCGGCGCCGGAAGGTCCGACGACGTATAGAAATTCGCCGTCTTGGATCTCTATGTCGAGGTCATCGACGGCGACGACGCCGTTCGGATACACTTTGCTGACTTTTTGCATCGAAATCATAACGTATTCCCTACCCTTTTTGTATATTTTTCATGCATCTATGACGAATGTCCATTGTTTTAGTAACTGTATATTTCGTCTAGCCTATATTCTACAGGAAACGCGGCGCGCTGTCAAGGCACGCTTTCACGTTGCACCCGGCGGCAATATGAGCCAAGGCGGTAGTACAAGCGCCTACAATTATAACAACCCGACTTTTAAAACACCATTACAGGAGTGTTTCAGTTCCGTTGAGTTCGGTGGGAAATTGTCGCGCCGAACGTCCACTTCACCGATTCGCCATATTATATGAAAGAAATATTCAAAAGGCGCCCATCGAGATGGACGCCCCTCATTTATTCAGGTGGTTTTTCTTTCAACGCATCGAACGGCGACCGTTTTTTCTTCCGGTACTTGATGTGGATCGTCGGCGATTCATACTCTTCCGACGCCCGGATATCCTTGCCCGAGACGCGCATGAACGACCAGGCGAGGAGGATCATGATAAAGATGAGCGGGAACCCGCCGACAATGCTCGCCGTCTGGAGCGTGTCGAGCCCGCCTAGGAACATGAGCGTTAGCGGCATGATGCAAAGCGCGAACGCCCAGAACAGCCGGTTCCAGACGAGCGGCTCGTCCTCGACGTGTTTTTGGGTGACCGACGCCAAGATGTACGACGACGAGTCGAACGTCGTCGCGAGAAAGATGATGGCGAGGAGCGTGAAGACGGCGACGACGACCTTGCCGAACGGGAGCAGCCCGATGATGGCGATGATTGTCGCCGGCGGCCCGTACGTCTCCATGTAGCCGATGACGTCGAACGCCCCGGTCAAGTGCATGTACAGTCCGAAGTTGCCGAGGATGCCGAAGAACAGGATGCAGCCGAACGTCCCGTACACCATCGTCCCGATGATCATACCGCGAATCGTCCGTCCCCGGGAGATCCGGGCGACGAACAGGCCGACGAACGGCGCATAGACGAGCCACCACGCCCAGTAGAACACCGTCCACGCCTCGGGGAACCCTGTCTCGTTGAAGCCGCCGAGATTTCCGAACGGCTCCATCCACGTCGCCATGAGGAAGAAGTTGTCGAGCAGGATGCCGACCGAGTTGAACGTCGTCTCCATGATGAACCTCGTCGGCCCGAAGATGAACACGAAAGCGAGAATCGATAACGACAGCCAGATGTTCAAGTCACTGAGCACTTTGATGCCGCGCTTGAGCCCGACATACGAGCTGACGGCGAAGATCGCCGTACAGATGAGCATGATGACGGCCTGCATACCGAGCGTGACCGGGATGCCGGTGATCTCGTTCACCCCTTCGGCGATCATCGGGGTACCGAGCGCGAGCGTCGTCCCGGCCCCGCCGAGGAGCCCGAAGATGAACAAGATGTCGATCAACTTCCCGACTGGCCCGTCCGCCCATTTGCCGATGACCGGCCGGACGGCCTCGCTCACTTTGAGCACAGACTTGCGCCGCACATAAAAGAAGTAAGCGATCGGCAGCGCCGGCAGCGTGTAAATCGCCCAGGCGATCGGACCCCAGTGGAAGATGCCGTACGCCGTCGCCCATTGGATCGCCTCGGTCGACTCCGGTGTGACCCCGAACGGCGGCCCTTGGTAGTAATACACCCATTCGATGACCGACCAATACAAGATGCTCGAGCCGATGCCGGCCGCGAACAACATCGCCGCCCACGAGAACGTGCTGAACTCGGGTTCCTCGTCCTCACGCCCGAGTTTGACGTGTCCGTTCTTGCTGAAGGCGACAAAAATCAAGAACCCGAACGCGCCGAGTCCCATCGCCAAGTACAGCATGCCAAAGTTTTGGGTCATGAACGTGTTGGCGGCGCCGACCCACGCCTTCCCTGCCTCCGGGAACAAGACGAGCGGCAGCGTCACCGCAATAAGTAAGCAAAATGCACCGACAAACGTCGGCCAATCGATCAGTTTCGTTTTCACCATGACCCTCTCCGTTCTGAAGTTGTTATTGTTTTTTTACCAACATATTAGGAATTTGAAACAAAAAAAACCACGGTCACCGCCGTGGTCCCATCATTATTTCTTCTCAGCGAGCCAAGCCGATACGGCTGTGATCTCGTCGTCATCTTGAATGACGTTCGCAGGCATCGCGCCTTTCCCGTTGCGAATGATCCCTTCAATCTCTTCAGCTGACAATCGTGCACCGACGTCTGTCAACGCCGGACCGCTCATGCCTTCCAAGTTCGCGCCGTGACAAGCCGCACAGTTTTGTGCGTATACCGCTTCCGCGTCGACCGACGCCGTGTTCGAGCCTGTATCCCCGTTGCTTGACGTGTCTTCCTCATCGCCGCCGCCGCACGCACCGAGCGTGAGCATGGCGCCGAGGCCGATGGCCATCATCCACTTCTTCATATAAGGTTCCCCTCCTAAGTTGTAGAAATAACCTACAATTACCATTATAGCCGTTCTGAACCGCTTTCTAACCTAATCTCACGAAAAGTACACAAAGATTCCACAACTTACGGCACGTTGATGTAACGCTTGTCCGACGTGAACCCTTGCCCCATCACCTCGTGCGCCTCGCTGAAGACGAGGAACGCCTCGGGGTCGATGCGGCGGATGATCTCTTTCAACCGGCTCACCTCGTTTTGGCGGACGACGACGAGAAGCATCGGACGGTCGAGGCGCGAGTAGGCACCGATCGCCTGAATCTCTGTCGCCCCGCGGTCGAGCTCGTCGAAGACGGCGCGCGTGATGACGTCACGCTGCTCCGAGATGACGTACGCCATCTTGTCTTGCGTGAAACCGAGTTGGACGAAGTCGATCATCTTGATCGTGATGAACAGGGCGATGAGCGCATACAGCCCCGTCGTGAACGAGAACGTGACGGCGGCGACGAGGACGACCGCCCCGTCGAGGATGGCGATGCACAAGTAGAGCGGGATGTGCGTGAACTTATGTAGGATCTGGGCGATCAAGTCCATCCCGCCGGTCGAGGCGCGCCCGCGGAAGATGAGGCCGAGCCCGATCCCGACACCCGCCCCGCCGAACACGGCCGCGAGCAGCGTATCGTTCACGGCGGCACCAGCGTCGATCAGTTCATAGAACAAGATGACGCCCGGCAAGAAGATCGAGCCGACGAGTGACTTGACGCCGAAGCCGAGCCCGAGGATCATCCAACCGATGAGGAGGAGCAACACGTTCGCCACGAGCTGGAACGCCCCCGGCGAGATGCCGAACAGCTCGTACGTGATGATCGAGATCCCGCTCACGCCGCCCGAGGCGAGGTTGTTCGGAAGTAAAAACAAACTGAACGCCGAGGCGACGAACACGGACCCGGTCAGTAAATAAATATAGTCTTTGACGATTTGCTTCATTAAAGGTTTTCTCCTCTACATACAACGTGGCCCAAAGACGTCCGTCTTTGAGCCACATGCATCACATATTTGTCTTGCGGAGGTACGCGTCGATGAAGCCCATGATGTCCCCATCCATGACGCCGCCCGTGTTTCCGACTTCATAGCTCGTGCGGTGGTCTTTGACCATCGCGTACGGGTGGAAGACGTATGAACGGATCTGGCTGCCCCAGCCGATGTCCGTTTTCTCACCGCGAATCTCGTCGAGCTTGCGTTGTTGCTCGTCGAGTTCACGTTGGTAAAGCTTCGCCTTGAGCATCTTCATCGCCGACTCGCGGTTTTTGATCTGCGAGCGCTCGGTCTGACACGAGACGACGACACCCGTCGGCACGTGCGTGATCCGGACGGCCGAATCGGTCGTGTTGATGTGCTGACCGCCGGCGCCTGACGCGCGATACGTGTCGACGCGAAGGTCCTCGGTCTTGATGTCGATCTCGATGTCGTCATCGAACTCCGGCATGACGTCGCATGAGACGAACGACGTATGACGGCGGCCTGATGAGTCGAACGGCGAGATACGCACCAAACGGTGAATCCCTTTCTCCGCCTTCAAATAACCGTAGGCGTTGTGCCCGATGATTTGAAGCGTGACCGACTTGACGCCCGCCTCTTCACCCGGCAAGTAGTCGACCGTGACGACTTTCCAGCCTTGCTTGTCCGCGAATCGCTGATACATGCGAAGGAGCATCGACGCCCAGTCTTGCGACTCGGTGCCGCCCGCGCCCGGATGCAACTCGAGGATGGCGTTGTTGGCGTCATACGGACCGTTCAACAAGATCTCGAGCTCGAACGCGTCGAAATCGGCTTTGAGCGCCGTGACCATCTCCGAGAGATCGTCTTGCATCTCGGCGTCCGGCTCTTCTTTGATGAGTTCGAGCGTCACTTCGCCGTCCTCGTGTCCGTCGGCGAGCTCTTGGTACTTGTCGACCATCGCTTTGAGCGCGTTCGACTCGTCGATGACTTTTTGCGCCTTCTCTTGGCTGTCCCAGAAGTCCGGGTAAGTCATCTCGTTCTCAAGCTCGGCGATGCGCGCCTGTTTCTCTGACAGGTTGAGCGATTGGCGATAATTCTCGAGACGTTTCGCCATCGCCTCAAGTTCGTTCCGAATATCTGAAATTTCCATAGTGTAAGTCACCTTTCCGTAGGAAAGAGGCGAGCTGGCTCGCCTCTTTGAAATTAAGCCTGTTGTTTGCCGTGGCAGTTTTTGAACTTCTTGCCTGAACCACACCAGCACGGGTCGTTGCGCCCGAGCCGTTGGTCTTCAGAGCGACGGACCGGCTTTTTCTTCACCGGCGTGTCGTCCTTGCCAGACACCGCCACTTCCTCCTCGACGACTTTCTCGCGTCGGAGGTTGTCGCCGACTTCGGCGCGGAGCACGAAACCGGTCACTTCCTCGGAGATGGCGACGTTCATCGCATCGAACATGTTGATCCCTTCCGCCTGGTACTCGCGGAGCGGGTCGTTCTGACCGTAAGCGCGCAAGTGGATCCCTTGGCGGAGCTGGTCCATATGGTCGATGTGCGACATCCAGTGCGAATCGACGGCACGGAGGACGATGATCTTCTCGAACTCGTTGAACCGCTCAGGCGGCGCGAGTTGACGCTTCGCCTCGTATTGGGCGTTCGCCCGCTCCAAGAGGAGCTCCGTGATCTCTTCACGTTCTTTACCGAAGAAGTCTTTCCCTTCGACCGTCGTCTCGAGTGCGAGCGTCTGGTTCGACCAGTGCGCGAGCTCCTCGATGTTCCATTCCTCAGGGACGAGTTCGAGCGGCGTGTATTGCGCCACACCGGCCTCGACCGTCTCACGGATCATCGAGCGGACGATGTCAGACACCGACTCGTTCTCGAGGATGCTGGCCCGGTCTTTGTACATGACCTTCCGCTGGTCGGCCATGACGTTGTCGTAGCCGAGCAACTGTTTCCGCGCGTCATAGTTGTTGCCTTCGACGCGTTTTTGGGCCGACTCGACCGCTTTCGACACCATGCGGCTCTCGATCGGTTGCGTGTCGTCCATGCCGAGGCGCTCCATCATGCTCTGGAGGCTGTCGGTACCGAAGCGGCGCATGAGCTCATCTTCGAGCGACAAGTAGAACTGGGATTTACCCGGGTCCCCTTGACGACCGGCCCGTCCACGGAGCTGGTTATCGATCCGGCGCGACTCGTGGCGCTCGGTGCCGACGATGTACAGACCGCCGAGCTCGATGACGCCTTCGCCGAGCTTGATGTCGGTTCCGCGTCCGGCCATGTTCGTCGCGATCGTGACCGCGCCTTTTTGACCGGCGTTCTCGATGATCTCGGCCTCACGGGCGTGGTTCTTCGCGTTCAATACTTCATGCTTGATCTTCTTCTTCGACAAGAGCTTGCTCAAGTACTCAGACGTCTCGACCGCGACCGTCCCGACGAGCACCGGTTGGCCTGTCGCGTGCGCTGCCGTGATCTCCTCGACAACGGCCTTGAACTTGCCTTCCATCGATTTGAAGATGAGGTCGGAGCTATCGTCCCGCAAAATCGGTTTGTTCGTCGGGATCGTCACGACTTGCATGTTGTAGATGTTACGGAACTCTTCTTCCTCCGTCTTCGCCGTACCGGTCATCCCGGCGAGCTTCTCATACATGCGGAAGTAGTTCTGGTACGTGATCGTCGCGAGCGTCATCGACTCACGCTGGATCTCGACGCCTTCTTTCGCCTCGATCGCCTGGTGCAGGCCTTCCGAGTAGCGACGCCCGTCCATGACACGACCCGTGAACTGGTCGATGATCATGACTTGACCGTCACGGATCATGTAATCGACGTCGTGATGCATGACGGCGTTCGCGCGAAGGGCGAGCCCGACGTGATGGTTGACCGAGACGTGCTCGATTGCGAACAAGTTGTCGATGCCGAAGAACTTCTCGGCGAGGTCGACCCCTTTATCCGTCAAGAGCACCGATTTCGTCTTCACGTCGACCGTGTAGTCGTCCTCGACTTTGAGCGTCCGGACGAACGCATCGGCGCGCGTGTAGAGCTCGGTCGATTTTTGTGCCGATCCCGAGATGATGAGCGGGGTCCGCGCCTCATCGACGAGAATCGAGTCGACTTCATCGACGATCGTGAAGTAAAGCTCGCGCTGGACACGGTCTTCCTTATAAAGGACCATGTTGTCACGCAAATAGTCGAAACCGAGCTCGTTGTTCGTCGAGTACGTGATGTCACAGTTGTACGCCGCCTGCTTCTCTTCGCGTCCCATGTTCGAGACGTTCAGCCCGACCGAGAGGCCGAGGGCGAAGTAGAGCGGTTCCATCAGTTCTTTGTCACGCTTCGCCAAATATTCGTTGACCGTGACGACGTGGACGCCGCGGCCCGTAAGTGCGTTCAAATAGACAGGGAGCGTCGCGACGAGCGTCTTCCCTTCCCCTGTCTTCATCTCGGCGATGTCGCCGTTATGGAGCACGTAGCCCCCGATGAGCTGAACGCGGTAGTGCCGCATTCCGAGTACACGCTCTGACGCCTCGCGGCAGACCGCGAACGCTTCCGGGAGGATATCGTCGAGCGTCTCACCTTTGGCGAGACGGCCGCGGAACTCTTCAGACTTCGCCTGCAACTGTTCGTCAGACAACGCCTTGATCGGCTCAGCGAACGACTCGACGAGATCGGCCGCTTTCTCTGCTTTTTTCAGTATCCGTTTCTGTGGAGCAAATAAATCTTTCAAAAAGTTCGCCATACTCATATCTCCTCAGCATTCCTCTAAAATGCATGTTTTTTCCCTAATGTACAGTTTAACCGAAGTTACCCGTGCTTTCAAGGAAAGGCAAAACGAAACGGCCTCCCATGGAGGGAGGCCGTGTGATTGTTAGGTTGAGATCATTCTGGTTCGATCAAGCCGTATTTGCCGTCTTTTCGACGGTAGACGACGTTCGTGTTGCCCGTCTCGGCGTCTGAGAAGACGAAGAAACTGTGGCCGAGCATATCCATCTGCAGGATTGCTTCTTCCGTGTCCATCGGTTTGAGCGTGAAACGCTTCGTCCGGACGAGTTCGAGCTCTGACTCTTCATCGTCATACACTGCCACGTCATCCGGGCCTTCGAGTGCTTTGAAGTACTCGCCGATCCCGCCTTCTTTGGCGCGTCCTTTACGGTTGAGTTTCGTTTTGTGTTTACGGATTTGACGCTCCAACTTGTCGACGACGAGGTCGATCGCCGCGTACATATCGAGGTTCGTCTCTTCAGCACGAAGCAACAAGTTCGGCATCGGAATCGTGACTTCTACTTTTTGCTTTTCGTTGTACACTTTCAAGTTGACGTAAGCCGTCTGTGCATCCGTAGGAGTTGTGAAATACCGAGTCAACTTCTCCAGCTTTTTCTCGACATAGTCTTGGATGGCTGGTGTGACTTCAATGTTTTCGCCGCGAATGTTATAAATCATCTGAACTCCTCCTTAAAATAACCGCTTGACCCAATGATTCGTCGCATGTGACGGAATCTCCTGCTTCATTTCTGAAAAGAAAGTGGAACCAGGTGGCTCATATTTAGTATACCCCGAATCCGTTTACTTTGAAAACGTTATCATCAGAAAATAATGACAATTTTGTTCCGAATGATCCGTCTCGCCGCTGAATCGGTTGGTATAAAAAGAAACTACCCGTTCCACGTATTTTTAAACGCGATTTTTTGGAGAAAGTCACTATTTGAGGAAAATAAAACGACGCACAAAAAAAGCCGGCTCCACGCGGGAGCCGGCTCACGGTTTGAAATTATAATTTTACAACGTTAGCCGCTTGTGGGCCACGCTCGCCATCAACGATTTCAAACTCTACCTCTTGACCTTCGTCAAGTGATTTGTAGCCGTCAGTTTGGATTGCAGAGAAGTGTACGAAAACGTCTTTGCCGCCTTCTACTTCGATGAAACCAAAACCTTTTTCTGAGTTAAACCATTTTACTTTACCTACCATGTGTAAATCCATTCCTTTCACCATTGAAGAATACAGAGGCTTGCCCTCTATCGGTAATCTTACCACCTTCTGGGTGGCGTGACAAACACTTTCTCAATATTTTGCAAACGTTTTGCTTTTTGGCTTACATTGGAATTGTATTTCCCTACTTTTCATATTGGCTTATTGAATTTACATTTTTTGTGATATATCATGGAAGAGATGATTTAGGTTTGTGCCGTTTATCAAGTAGCCGATCCTGAAAATCCAATACGAGGAGGATGGTGCAGCGTATGCGCCCCTACTATTCCGAGGAAAAATACCGCATCACGAAGCGAACCGTGGCGATCCTGCCTTGCTTTGACATGATGAAGCAGTCGCGGATCATTCTCGAGGATGGCACCGAAATCACGACCCCGCTCCGGCCGTACCAGTTGCTGCAGCTCTCTTGCCGCCAGTACAACAGCTCGATCGAGGAACGGATCTTCGTCGCCAAGCGCGTCGCCGGCGTCAAAGGGAAAGTGCCCGTCGTCATCGAACCATCGACCGGGCTCGTCTTCTTCCCGACGAAATCGCCGAAACGCGACGACTGCGAATGGTACGCCTGGTCCCACGTCCGTGAGATCATCAGCGTCGAAGGGAATCCGAACGGGATCATCGTCACGACTGACGACCACCGGATCCAGACGAACGCGACCGCGTACGTCCTGAAGAATCAATTGAAAGCGACGGGTGAACTCGTCGCCCGGTTCCAACAACTGAACTTGAGCCCCGCGCTCGAATCTTGACCCGCCTTCCGTCGTCCGACGGGAGGTTTTTTTCTTGTCCGATTCGCTTCACTTTTTGAAAAAGAGGTCGATATATTGGTCGAGGTGACAACTATGCAAATCCAAGCCCATCCGGCCGCCCTCATCGCGGCGAGCGCCGGTATCCAGACGAACCGGATCTATAAGGCCGAGCTCGTCAAACAGACCGGCCCCGACACGGCCATCGTCAAGATCAACGGGGAAGAAATGGAACTCACGTTCAAGGACGGCATGCCGAAGACGAACCCGTTCCACGTGACGCTCGCCGAACAGGACGGCACGCTCCTCGCGACGGTCGTCCCGGCGAAAGAAGAGGCGGAACCGGTCAGTCAACCGGCGAAGCTCGACACGAAGATTCAGACGCTGCTCGCCGCGCTCCCGCCCGAAGTGCGGAGCGCCGTCAGCCGCCTGCTCCAGACAGGGCGCCTGCCGATGAACGAGGACACGGTCCGCCTGCTCGAGACGGCGATGAAAGGCGACATGCGCGACGCGATTCTTCTATTGAAAACAATCGACACGCCGGACGTCCCCCGTGACGTCCAAAATACGATTGCCGCCTCGACGCTCGTCGAGGCCCGGCAACAGCTGAAGCCCCCTTCACCGGAGGCGCCGTATCCGCAAAAAGAACGGTTCGTCGAACTCGTCAACTTGTCCCGGCCCGTGAGCGAGCGCGTGACGCCGACGCCGGAGACGGTCGACCGCATCATGCGCGACGTACCCGCCCCGCAGCCGAACCGGCTTGAGCCGCGGGAGACGATCCCGCTCCCGTCCGGACGCCAAGTCGTCGTCAAGGAAGTGACGAGCCATCTCGCGACCGTGACGAACACGTTCCGAAACGAACAGGCGACCGTGACGAAACAGCTCGGCCAAGTCGCCGCGCTCGTCGAGAAGAGCCCGCACATCGCCCGTCCCGCCTTAGAGACGGTGTCGACCCGGCTGACGCAACTCATCCAGAAGACCGACGCGCTATTACATACGGACGCGACGCAAGAGAAAGCGCTCGTCTCGATGACGGCGAAACTCGACGTCGCGCTCGGCCTCCTCGCGACGAAGCCGGCCGAGAGCGCCGCGCTGATCAAAGAAGTGCGCGCTGCGTTGAACGACTTCCGGTACGTGCCGAACCACGTCCGGTTCGAATATATCCCGCATGGTGCGACCCGCGCCGGTGAGATCGCGAAAGTACCGCCGTTCAAGCTCGACCAACAGCTGTCGGGCCGCGTCATCCAAGAAACGGCGCAACGCGTCCAGGCGTCGAGCCTGGCCGTCAAAGCGGATGCGGCAACGCCTGAGGCCGCCCGCCTCGTCTCGTTCTTCCAAGTCCAACAGACGCTCAACCGGCTCGACGGCGGACAGTTGCATCAGCTCCTCCTCGCCTTGCCGGCGAAAGTGCAAGAGATCGACACCGGCATCCACGTCCACATCCAAAACCGGGAAGCCGGCGACGTCGTCGACTGGGAGAACAGCGTCCTCTACTTCCGGCTCGAGACGCCACGGCTCGGTGAGATCGCCGTCAAGCTAGAGGCGATCGACCGCAATTTGCGCCTGACGCTCGAACACGACGACAAGCGCGTCGAGACGCTCGCCCGCCCGCTCTTCGGAAAGATCGAGACGACTTTGGAGGCGATCGGCTATAAGAGTGTGACGACGCAGTTCCGCCCATTGACGAAGACCGAGAAAGTCGAAGCCGAGCCGGTAGCAACAAAGACGACCGGTTACGACTTCAAGATTTAGGAGGCCGACATGTATCAACGCATGGATTTGACGAAACGCAAGACGGCCGCCGTCGTCCGTTACGACGAGTCGACGGACCGGGCCCCGGTCATCGTCGCCCGCGGGACGGGCGCCGTCGCCGACAAAATTTTAGATGAGGCGAGAGCTCGCGGCGTCGCCATCGAGCATGACCATTCGCTCCTTGGCCACCTGCTCGACCTCGACCTCGGTGACGCCATCCCGCCCGAGCTGTATGACGTCATGGCCGAAGTATTGTTGTTGATTGAAGAACTTGACTCACTCAAAGGAGAACAATGATGAACCCGAACCGACTATATGAGATGAGCGCCGAAGAGCTGACGCAAGCGATGCTCCACGCCCTCACTTACCATTATGAACTCGCGCTTGATGCGACGATCGCCGAACGGAACCGCCACCTCAGACAGGCGCGCGAACTGCTCGCGAAACTGCACCAAGGCCTCCACGACAACGGCGGCATCATCTCGGCCCAACTCGATGAGATTTATTTGTATATGGCGAAGTCGAGCCTCGAGGCGCTGATCGAACAAGACTTATCGAAAATCGAGGAGCTGCACGCACTCGCCACCGACCTTGACAAAACGTGGGGCGAGGCGATGCAACGCGCCAAACTCACACCGCAACCGATCGGAGGGAACCGCTATGAAAATTACCAATAACGTGCAGGCGTTGAAGGCGTACACGTCGCTCTCGCTCAACCAGGCGTCGATGAAGAAGACGATGGACCGTCTCTCGAGCGGCGTCCGCATCAACAAGGCGTCCGATGACGCGGCCGGGCTCGCCATCTCCGAGAAGATGCGCATGCGCCTCGACTCGCTGTCGATGGCCGAGCGCAACACGCTCGACGGCATCTCGCTCACGCAGACGCTCGAGGGTGGCATGAACGAGACGCACGCCCTCCTCCAACGGATGCGTGAGCTGTCGGTACAGGCGTCGAACGGGACGCTCAGCGGCGACGACGCGAAAGCGATCCAAGAAGAGATCACGGCGCTCACCGCCGAAGTGACGCGCATCGCCGAGACGACCGAGTTCAACTCGAAAAAGATCATGAACGGTGAATACACGCAAGGTGCGAAGGAGCTGTTCTTCCAAGTCGGTGCCGGGAGCGGTGAAGCCGTCATCTTGAACGTCGCCGACATGCGCGCCGGTGCCCTCGGCATCGACGGACTCAGCGTGTTGACGGCGTCAGACGCCGGGGACGCCATCGCCAAGTTCGATGCCGCCATCAACGCCGTCTCGCTCGAGCGCTCGAAGCTCGGTGCCATCCAGAACCGGTTAGAGGCGAACGTGAGCGTCGTCACGATCGGCTCGGAAAACTTGACGGCGTCGGAGTCGCGCATCCGTGACGCCGACATGGCCCGTGAGATGATGGACTTCGCCCGCCTGAACATCTTGAACCAGTCCGGCATGGCGATGATCGCCCAGTCGAACGCCTTGCCGCAAGGCGTGTTACAATTGTTGAACTAACCCTAAGGAAGGACGGATTTCTATGGACATTCGTCGCATCATGGAGACGCAGTCGCTCCTCGGCGCCGGCAAGGCAAAAAAACCGGACGTCGAGCCCGGCGTCTCGTTCTCGAACGTCATCGGACAGAAACGGGAAGACCGTGAGCACGAGCGCTTCCAGCGCCAAATCGCGGCCATCCACGAACAAGGCGAGCTCCTCGCCGAGAGCCAGACGGTCGAATCACTCGCTGAATATAAACAACTGATCAAAGACTTTATGAAAGACGCCGTTGACGCGGCGCTCCGCCTCGAGGATAAGCGCGGCTTCAACCGCCGCGGCCGGGCCAAGATCTATAAGATCGTCGAACAGGTCGACCAGAAGCTGCTCGCGTTGACGGACCAGGTCATCTCGGGTGAGGCGTCCCGCCTGTCGCTGCTTGACCAGGTCGGTGAGATTCGCGGACTGCTCGTCAACGTATACGTGTGAGGTGACTTATGGCTGAACATTTGTTTTCGAAAAAAGTGAAATGCCCGTATTGTTTGAAAGAGAGCACGACGCCGCGCGTCTTGTCGCGTCACATCCGGCCGCAAGAAGTCGCGAAGGATGGTTACACGACGTATGACGGCGAGAACCCGTACTTGTACGAGCCCGCCGTCTGCAGTCACTGCCACCTCGTCTTCCACGACTCGTTCGACAAGGTGCGGAAGAACAACCGCGAGGCGCTCGAGACCGAGTACTTCCCGCGCGTGAACGCCGACGTCTTGGCCGGTGACCGGACGCCCGGTCACGTCATCACGCTGTACAAGTTCGCCGTCATGACGGCCCAGTTGAGCGGTCAGAAACCGTCCGTCGTCGCCATGCTCGGCATGCGCCTCGTCTGGATGTACCGGTTGACGGACGATGCGAAAGCGGAACGCGAATGGATGAAGCGGACGCTCGACAAGTATAATGAGGTGCAGGAAGGCTACACCGACCAAATCCGGACCGGCCTCCCGTATGACCAGCTCATGCTGCGGATCGCGGACCTTTCGGCCGCGCTCGGGTTTTACGAAGAAGCACGGCGCTGGTACGGGATCCTCCTCGGCAGCAAGGAAGTGTCGGAGCGGATTCGGAACCAGGCCCGGGACCATTGGGAAGATTTTCGATTGGAACACGCCTAAAGGGAGAGCCGCAGCTCTCCCTTTTCGCATACAAAAAAACCGCGCTCATCCACTCACAGACAAACGCGGTCGGTTCTCTTCACGGGTGAACCCCCAAACCGAAAGGAGATAAACGCGACATGACTCACGTTAAAACCTAAACAGGGCACCTAAGAACCGATCGCGCGGTGGCGTGTTGCACGGTTCATGCTTATTATAATTTGGATTTCGCTATTTTACTATTATTTTTTATCATTTTGAGATTGGTGTATGCTTATTGAGAATCCAAAGGAGGTCATTTCATGTTTGAAGCTCGCTACATCGAAACGGTACGTTCGATTTTTCAGGAACAGAAACAACTCGCCGAAGACGCGTTGAACCAAGTGAACGACGAGGATCTACATCGTGCGCTTGCAAAAGACACCCTCTCGCTCGCCGTCATCGTGCAGCACATGTCGAACAATATGTTGTCGCGTTGGACCGACTTCTTGACGACCGACGGTGAGAAACCGGATCGGAACCGTGACGCCGAATTCGAGGACCAGCAGTTGTCCCGCGAGGAACTCATGGCGACGTGGGACGCGCGCTGGCAGCTGTTGGACGATGTATTGGCGAGCCTCACGCCGGAAGACCTTGGCAAGACCGTCTTCATCCGCGGTGAGGAGAAGACGGTCATCTGGGCGATCGAGAAGCAAGTGTCGCACTACAGTTATCACGTCGGGCAGATCGTCTTTCTCGCGAAAGTATTCGCCGGGGAGAACTGGAACGTGTTGACGATTCCGTTGCCGCATCAGCGATAAGGAGAATGCATCCGTGTGGATGCACTCTCCTTATTTTGTGACGTCGATTTTATACTCGTAGCGGTCTTCGTCAATCTGCCGGAACTGCTCATCATAAGGTCCTTCCACGATAAATCGCACTTCTGTCAATTCTTCAGGCATGGAGTCGACGTAGAACAATACGCCGCCCTCTTTCTTCACTTTCCCTAAAAATTCTCCACCGACATCTTCAGATATGAATAAATCTGCGTCCACCTGCTCGCCTGTATTCGTCACGAGTCTTGCTTGGTCGGGATAGAAAGTAACTGTCTCATCAGTCGTGTTCTCAACGATGACGTTGAACGATACGATGGTCACTTCCTCTTTATCATCAAATAAAAAGCGATAGTCAGGTCTCACTTCTAAACGGACCGTCTGTACCTTATCAATTTCAAAAACAATCGACCCCATTGTCTCTCTAATACCGAGTTCTCGATTCTTCATATAGATTTGACTGCGTCCGACCTCATCTTCCTCTACTTCAAATTCATCCTCTTCTATTACATCGGCTTTCTCTTCCGTGGCACTTTCAGCCTCTTCTGTCGGTACCTCGGTCTGATTGGCAGGAACCGTCGATTGATTAGAAGGTTCGGTTTCACCGCAACCGACCAAAAGGATAAGTGGAAACATGAGTACTATATGGTGCATTTTCAATCCAATCCCCTCCTATATCACAAGACTTTTCCAAGTTATATAGAACTTATTCCCGATTTCCCGTATTGGATTCACGTTTGATTACTAAATATGGATGATTTTTAAAGTCTTAAATCAAATGGGCGCATCTTTCTGGATGCGCCTCACTCTTATTTTGTGACGTCGATTTTATACTCGTAGCGGTCTTCGGCGATCTGCTCATAGTTCGCGTCGAACGGTCCGTCGACGATGAAACGGACTTCTGTCAATTCCTCAGGCATCGCCGCAACGAAGAAGAGCACGTTCCCTTCCTTCTTCACTTTGCCGAGGAACTCACCACCGACGTTGTCGGAGTGCCAGAGGTCGGCCGTCACCTGTTCGCCCGTGTTCGTCACGAGCGTCGCCTGGTTCGGGTAGAAGCTGACCGTGTCGTCAATCGTGTTCTCGACGATGACGTTCATCGCCACGACCGTCACCGCCTCTTTCCCGTCGAATAGATCACGATACGCCTCTGCGACCGTCAGTCGTGACGTCTGAACTTTATCGATGGCGAACTGAATTGAACCTATTGTCTCGTGGACGTCGAGCGCCTTGTTCTTCATATAGATTTGGTTTGAGCCGAGCTCACTCTCTTGAACGTCCGCCTCTTCTTTCGGTTCAGCCGTCTGTTGTTCCGTTTCTGCTGCCACGACTTCTTCCGTGTCGGTCGCCGTCGTTTTCAGTTCGTCGGCTTCTCCGCATCCGACAAGTAGTGCCAAAGGCAACGCGAGCACCAATCCGTATCGTTTCATCTTCATCAAAAATCTCTCCTTTTCGTGTGGGTAGTGGTTGATAAGATGAGCATACGGGATTGTCTAGCCTGACCGGTGTAAGAAAAAGTTCAAGGTGCGTCCCCTGAACAAATAAAAGTCAAGGTCATGAATCTGACCTTGACTTCGGCTATATTATCCTCTTGATTTCAAATCCTCTTCTTCATACGGGTCGGGTCCGTCCTCGACCGGCGCGTCATCCTCGACGTACGCCTCGAGCTTCGGGTCACGTTCCACGTATTCATCGTACGCTCCCTCTGGACCGTAGACGAAGTAACGACGTTTCTTGGCTGACTCGGGTTTCACTTTTTTCTCACTCATCTCGTTTCCCTCCTCATTCCAGAAAAGAAGCAACGGGTATAGTGGTATTTACCCGATTTTACCCGATAACAGACGTGTTTGCATCTGTCTCGAAAATCGATGAAACTTCTGAGCGGTCGTTTGCGTAGAATAGACCACTACATAAGCGGAAGGATGGGTTCAATGGATTTATTCAAGAAAGGCTTAAAGCGCGGGACGCTTCTGTTGGCAGCGTCAGGCGTGCTCGCCCTTTACAACGTATTGACCGGTGACACGGAAAGCGTCCGCCTCACTTTGACATACGGCGGCATCGGCTTCTTCCTCGGCGTCACGAGCGTCATCTACGAAGTGAGAAGATGGTCGTTTCCGAAACAGATTTTCATCCACTGGGCCGTCATGCATGTGACGATTTTACCGCTAGTCTTTCTGTCTGGGCTCGTCCCCGTCGACTCCGTTCAAGACTTCGGTCGCTTATACGTGAACTTCAACGTGAGCGGGCTCATCTTGTTCGGCGTGACGCACCTCGTCTCTAGAGTCCGACGCCAACCGAAGACCCCGTGAACAGCAAACAGCTCGAAGGCGCGCCTTCGAGCTGTTTTATGTCTGTTGGTCGAATAGTCCCGAGAAGTTCGAGTCGACGTCCTCGTACGGGTCGACGTACGTCTTGACGGCTTTTCGTTCTTGCCGGGCCGTCCCGAGCGTCATGCCGAGGCGCTGGTGCTCGGCCTCGATCAAGCGGGCGATCTTTTGACTGTCGTCGACGAGCTGACGGATGACGGTCTGGTCGGCCGCTTTTAGATCCGGTCCGTGCGCGGCGAGCAGTTGCTCACGGTCGTCAAGAAGTTCATGGATTTGGTCCATCCACGTGTCGTACGTCGGCTCTTCCGGTACTTGCGCGAGCAAGTCTTTCAGCCGTTGCGTCTTTAAGATAATCTCGTCGATCGGTCTCATGCTTGTTTCGCGAGTTTCATCGCTTCTTTCCACGTGTCGCGGAGTTCGGTCGTGAAGTCGAGCACCTCGTCAAGGATGGCTGTATCGTTCTTCACATTCGCGTCCAAGAGACGGCGCCAAATGTACTCGTACAGCGAGTCAAGGTTCGCCGAGATGGCGATGTCTTTATTGAGCGTCAAGCGCATCTCTTGGAAGATCGCCTGCGCTTTTTGGATGTTCGTGTTCTTCAAGTCTGGGTTCCCTTGCTCGATGGCGAGTTTGGCGAGGCGCGTGAACTTGAGCGCCCCGTCATACAACATGAGCGTCAGTTCTTGCGGGTTCGCGGTCGTGACCGCGTTGTTTTGATAAGCTGCATATGGGTTGGCTACCATGTTTATTTCCTCCTCTTACATACCGCCGCCCAAGAACTGTTGCAGTGAGGCGGCTTGCGAGTTCGCCTGATTCATTGCCGTCTCCATCGCCGCGAAGCGACGGTAGTAGGCGTTCTCTTTATCGACGAGCAGTGCGTTCAATCGTTGGATGCGAGTATCGATTTGTGTCATCTCGCGACCCATCGAATACGTCGGGGCACCGGCCCCGTCCGCCCCGGCGATCCGGGTGATGTTTGACCGGGAAGCGGCCGCCGCGTCACGGATTTGTGGAAGTAGTCCACTCTCCGCGTTCGTGAACAGCTGATACACTTGCTCCGGGTCTTTCTCGATGGCGGCTTTGAGCTTCTCTTCGTTCAGCTCGATCTTTCCGCCGTTTGTGAAGTCGGCGCCGGTTGAGAGGCCGATTTGGAACAGTTGGCGCATGTCAGCGTCATTTGTCGCTGAAGTTGTACCTGACCATTTGCCACGAAGCGAGTCCATGGCGCTACGTAAAATCGTGTCGCCTTTGAGCATCCCGCTCATCGCTTTCTCTTCCCACTTCTTGATCTCGTCTTCAGACAGTTCGTCACGCTGGGCTTTCGTGAGCGGTGCGAATGAGCGGAAGCGCTCTTCACGTACCTTCTTGTTCATCAAATCGATCGTTTCATTATACTTGTCGACGAAGCCTTTGATGTTGTCGAAGATTTTTTGGGTGTCGGTCGCGGCAGAGAGCGTCACGGCTCCTTGTGTTTCGGTGAACGTCGACTTCAACGTGAGCGTCATGTTGTCGATTGTGACGGTGTTTGTCGCACGTTCTACATCGATTCCGTTCACTTTGAATTTGGCGTTTTGACCGACAGGGTTCGTCTCACCTATCGCGAAGGCTGACTTGAAGCCTGAATCAAGGTCAAGCGTCGCGGTGGTGCCTGTGTCTTTCGTCGAGAGTGAAATTTTCCCCGTCGATGATTCGAAGAATGCGGATAAACCCGTTTCTTTCTCATTTAGTTTCGACACGAGTTCCTGCACTGTCGCATTCGCACCGAGCTCAATTTTCTTGTACGTGCCGGTAGTAGACGACTTATATTGAATTTCAAAACCGGTACCGGATAGGAACTCCGCCGACACACCTTTTGGGATGACACCGTCAGGGTAAGCATCTACATTCGTTGCGGTAAGTTTTCCCGTCGACGCGTCATAACTAAAATCGGTTGGATTAAGCGTTTGTCCGGCAGCGTTTTTCAGTGTGACATTCGTGAAGTCTAAATCTTTCGGCAACGTCATCTCCGTTCCGGCCGTCTCTTGGATGACTCGTTTTTGACCTGCCACAAAACCATTCATATCCGAAAGTTTTGTTGCGCCTGTCAATGTAGCACCGTTCTTATCGGTCGCACTTAAAATTGTCGTCGCCGATGTCGCGAGTTGCGTCACCGAGTCGATCCGGAGTGCGCTGTTCCCGCTAGACGGCCCGGCCGTCACGCTGATTTTTGAGGCGTCGGACGAACTTGCTGTCTTCGCATAGAAATTCCGGCTGAACATCAAGTCGACGGCGCTGTTACGGAGCGACATGAGCGAGCGATTGATTTCGCGATACGCATCACGTTTCCATTCGGTCACTTGTTTCTTTTGTTCGAGCTTGTCGACCGGGACACGCTCGACTTGCATCAATTGCTTAATGATTGTATCGGTATCGATTCCACTGGCGAGTCCGCCGAATCGGATTGGTGATGTCATGGTTGGCCTCCTTTACACGCGTTCATCGAACAGTTGGTTGAACTCCAGGAACGCGGCGAAAAAGTCGAGTGACTTCTTGCTTGGGATTTCGCGGATGACTTCATTGTTCGTATCCACGATTTGAATATAGTAGTCGTTCAGTTTTTCATGTTTCATGAACTTCAAGCCGGTACGTTGTTGTTCGAGTACCAAGTTTGCCTTCTCGACAGCCGCCTCTAACTTTGTGACGTGTTGAGGCGTCGGCAGGATGACGATGCCTTCGTCGGCGAGTTTCGCTTGATTCGCTTCGACGAACACGTTTTTCGTTTGTTCATACGGCAAGACGGAAGAAGGTAGGTGAAGCCGGACTTCAGAGATGGTCGGGTTCATTTGCGTCTACTCCTCTTTAGTTGTTCTCATGGACTATATCGGCTTATCTGCAATTGTCTTTCAGTTATTAATGAAAAGAGTCTACAATCTTTAATTCGATTGCTACTAATTGTTGCTTTAACTGTTGGAAGGCACGGTCTAGAACTTTTCGCCTAGCATCATCAGCGTGAATCGCCTCAATCGCAATCGAGCGCATCGTCTGTAACGTTTCTTCCTTTATGTCTAGTAAGTGTTGCTGAGTCCTTACAGATTCTAATGATTGAATTAGCTGTTCACGATTCATAAACCTCCACCCCCTCTCTTTTTCTATATCGGTCAAAAGAGTATACATTATTAAGAGCGGGAAAATAATAATGAATATCTTGAAAGGGGCGAGTTAGATGAAATGGGATGACTTGACGGTGTTCGAGAAAAGTTTATTGTTAGGAACGTTACTCGGAGACGGAACGATTGCACGGACGAAAGCGAAGTTAATTCCAAAGAAAGGGCTTCAGTACCGGGAACACTTCTCGGTCAAACAAATGGAGTATCGAGAATGGAAGTTAAACGTGGCACCACGAATCTTTAAAGGAATCAAGATTCGAAAGACAGGGACGAGCGCTGAGCTGTATTCTGAAAAAGACGAACTCTTTTCTTGGCTTTGGGAACAATGTTACATCGACCGCAAGAAGCACATTCCGATTCACTTATTAGAAGACTGCACGCACCCTGTCTTTTTGCTCGCGCTTTATTTGGATGACGGGAGCCTTTCCCTCACCAAGTCGACTCGTTCTCAATTAAATCAAGTCATCGTCACTCCACACATCTATTTGTACTTACAAGCTTTCTATCCAGAAGAGCTAGAACAGTTAAGTGACTTTATCGCACGGACGTTCAATCATCATTTCGTACTCAGTCGTCGATCTGACGGACACTTCTACACACTCCGAATCCAAAAGACAGAAGAAGCGATACGATTCTTAAATGATTTTTCACCTTACGCTTATGCCCTTCCATCGATGCGAAAGAAATTGGATTGGGAGTACCGTCTACAAATGGAACGAGACAAACATCCAGATATGAAAGTGATTGCGTCAAAAGCAAAAAATGATTATACAGAGGACGAGATTCAGTTCATCATTCAAGCGAAAGAAAACGGGATGACAGATGCGAAGATTGCAACAGAGTTAAACCGAACATACTGGTCGGTCGTTTATAAGTGGCAAGATATTAAGAAGAATCATTTAAAGGAAGAGGTAGCAATGTATACATTCTAATAAAAAGACCCATCCCTCGATAAGCGAGAGACGGGTTTCATGATGCATTCAGTACCTTGTGTATACTGATTAAAAAGTTTAATAAAAATCTTAACGAAGAAGTTGAAGAACCGCTTGCGGCTGCTGATTAGCTTGACTGAGCATTGCTTGTGCCGCTTGGTTAAGAATGTTGTTTTTCGTGAAGTTCATCATCTCTTTCGCCATGTCAACGTCACGGATACGTGATTCTGCAGCTTGGAGGTTTTCTCCAGAAGTGCTTAAGTTGTTAATTGTGTGCTCAAGACGGTTTTGCGAAGCACCTAATTTAGAACGTTCTGCTGAAACCTTTTCGATTGCATCTTGAAGTACAGTCACAGCATTTCCAGCGTTTTCAGCATTAGAAACGTCTAATGCGTTCTCGACGTTTGAGTTGTCAGTTCCGTCTGTAACATTAGCTGCGCTAGAGAAACCAGCTCCAGTTCCAGTGATACCAAGTGCAGCTGCACGCATATCTGTGAACGATACTGTCATTGTTTGGCTTTCATTCGCACCAATTTGAAGCTTGAGTTCAGAACTTGATGCACCTGCTGGCGTTGTCGGAGCTACAGCAGCAGTGAGTGCTACAGTCACAGTACCGTCACCTGTCGCACTTGCAGTAGTTACGCCACTCGTGTCAATCGTGATTCCGTTAACAGGAGTACCTGTGACGTCATTAAAGTTAGTTCCATCTGTCGAGTACTCAAATTTGGCATCACCTTGATTATAGCGCACTGTTAAAGTCGCATCTGTTGTTCCAGTGTAAGTACCGTTGAATACAACATCTCCACCTGTAGCGCCAGCAATTGTCATTGTTTGTGCATCAGAAGTTAAAGTTGTTGCCGGACTGCCACCAACAGCTGGTGTTCCAGCTACAATGTCACCAGAAGTAGCATTAAGAAGTTTTTGATTGTTAAATTCAGTCGTATTACCAACGCGGTTGATTTCAGAAGTCAATGAGTTAATTTCTTTTTGAATTTCTCCACGGTCAGTTGTCGTATTTGTATCGTTACCTGCTTGAACTGCAAGTTCACGCATGCGTTGAAGAATAGAATGAGTTTCATTTAATGCACCTTCAGCAGTTTGAATCATTGAAATACCGTCTTGTGCGTTACGAGTAGCTTGATCCAAACCGCGAATCTGTCCGCGCATTTTTTCAGAGATTGCGAGACCAGCAGCGTCGTCACCCGCACGGTTGATGCGAAGACCTGAAGACAATTTCTCCATCGCTTTGCCAGTTTGTGCTGTGTTGAATGACATGTTGCGGTGTGCGTTCATCGCGTTTAAGTTGTTGTTAATAATCATTGTAATTTCCCTCCATAGGTTTGAGTTTTTCCGCTCTTCCAAATCCATTTGTCCGAGCATACAAGGTTTAGGCCGGCCCCTCACCTTGTACTAGTTGGAACGTTTTAGCGTTTCCATACTCTATATCGGAGTCGTCTACTGAATGTTTAATCCTTTTTTCAATTTATATTTATTAATAATTTATAAATTTAGTTTCATCCTTTAATATCAAACCAAAAATCTGAACCTCGAATATTTAAGGCTTATAATCAGACAGATATCATTTTAATTAAATCGAAGAAATTAATAACTATTTGCTTGTACCGCCATCACCCCTCCTTCCCCCCCTCTAGAAGGCAGAGAATCGAAGCAGAACCATGTTTTCAGAGGACAGACCGCTTTTTTTAATACACTGCCTAATAAGATAGTATTGGTATAGGCACGCATCAGTTATCTGATGTGCTAAATAAAATTAGTAGGAGAATTTATATGAAGACAATCGAAGAAATTGTAAGAAAGGCACATGATTCGTTACTATCGTCAGTTACACCGAATCCCTATTCAGATTTTTTTAAGCTATCAGGGTCTAACTTCATGCTAAAAAAAGAGTTCAAGCAAATTAGTTATTTCGATCCACGGGAAAGTTTTTCTGAAATGGGCAGCATCGCAACACTAGACAAAAATGAGGATACATTTGTTATGAGATTCTTCATTTATGAGAATCGCTTTGGAGCAGAATGTGATAATGAAAATAAAGTTCATTCATTTGACTTAAAAAATCAACCAAATAAGAACTCAGAACAAGAAAAAATTCTCTTTTATAAATTTATTCTTCTTCATGAATTTAAGCACTTCTTACAGCTATTGAGCGGAGAGCTCACGTACGAGTTTATCAAATCTCCTGAAAGCCAAGTTACTCGCTACGAAGACAGACGCTACGAGAAAGAAGCAGATCAATTCGCAAGTATCACCTTACGTGAAGAATTACTTGCTTGTCCTACTGTTGCAAAAAAACTTAGAGTTAATATCTAACAGAAAAAAGTGAAAATGCTCCGGTCCCTTTACCAGAGTATTCTCACTTTTCTTTCGTTCTCTTTATTAATTCGTTAGTTTAGTCAAAACGTCTCAATTCACCACCACTTCCTCCACAAACCTCGTCCCGGTTTTCCCTGCAATCGCCTCGCCCGCTCGCTCGAGCGATGTGATGACCGCCTCGCGCCCTGGCCGTGACGTCACGAACGAGAGCGCCGACTCGACTTTCGGCAACATGCTACCGGCTGGGAACTGACCGTCTTGAATATGTTCTCGTGCCTCGTCCACCGACAACATCGCAATCCCGCGCTGTGTCGGTTTCCCGAAGTCGATCGCGACTTGGTCGACCGCCGTCAAAATGAACAACACGTCGACGTCGAGTTCACGCGCGAGCAGTTCACTCGCCCGGTCCTTGTCGATGACCGCATCGACCCCGACGAGTCGTCCGTCTTCCCGGACGACCGGGATCCCGCCACCGCCACCGGCGATGACGACGTGGCCTGCTGACACGAGCGAACGGATCACGTCCACTTCGATGATTTCGATCGGTTCAGGTGAAGGGATGACGCGGCGATACCCGCGCCCCGAGTCCTCGATGAACATCATCCCTTTCTTCTCGAAACGTCCGGCCTCATCTTTCGTATAAAATTGACCAATCGATTTCGTCGGATGCCGGAACGCCGGATCCTCTTTCGCGACGAGCGTCTGCGTCACGACCGACGCGACCGCTCTCTTGATTCCACGGTGTCCCAACTCTTCGCGGAGCGCTTGCTGCAAATGATAGCCGATATACCCTTGGCTCATCGCGACGGCTTCCGCCATCGGGACGTCCGGTTGCGCGTCCGCCTCGTCGAACACTTGATGGATCATGCCGACTTGCGGTCCGTTCCCGTGCGATAAAATGACGTCGTGTCCGGCCTCAATCAAATCAGCGATCGAGCGCGCCGCTTCGTGGACAAGCTCGAGCTGTTCCGCCGGACTGTTGCCGAGGGCGTTCCCGCCGAGGGCGATGAGTAACTTAGACATGGCTGACCTCCTCTGAATACGCTTTTAACGCTTTCGTGAAACAGTCGAGCGGCGGATGGACGATACCTGCCCCGACTTGACCGATTCCGGCCTCGCGGTGCGCCATCCCGGTGTTGATGACCGGAAGGATACCCGTCTCGATCACTTTACGGATATCGATGCCGAGCGGCGTACCGCGGAAATCGAGCGTCGGAATCGAGTACGTGTTGTTCTCGTCTTCTGTGATCGTGTACATCGAGCGTGAATAGTCGAGCGCGTCCTCGACCGCTCCCCCGACGAACTGCACGATCGCCGGTGCGCCGCCCATGGCGAAACCTCCGATTCCGAGCGTCTCAGTGATGGCGCTGTCCCCGAGGTCCGGTGCCGCGTCTGTCGGCTCGAACCCAGGGAACAACAAGCCTTCCACAAAGTTCGCCGGTGCCGTGAACCATCCGTCGAGACCGCTCACCCGGATGCCGAAGTCGACGCCATTCCGTGCCATCGTCGTGACGATCGTCGAGCCTTTCACACCGTGCCCGGCGTCAAGCGACGCCTTCGCCGCCGGCATCGACAAGTTAAGGAAGTAATGCTCATTCTTTTGGATGAAGGCGAGCGCCTGCTTCCGGACGCCCTCGTCGAGATCCGCCTCAAGGAACGCCGGCATCATGTCCCGAAGGAACAGGCTCGTCGCCGCCTTGTTGCGGTTATGGCATTCGTCGCCCATATGGAGCGCCTGGGCGATCAACGTGCGCAAGTCGACCGGACCTGACACGTCGAGCGCTTTTTGAAGCGCCGGCATGTACACTTTCTCGATCCAGCGTAAGCGCTCGAGCACTTCACTTGAGAACGCCCCGAAACGGAGCACTTTACCGAGCCCTTCGTTGACCGTGCAGTACGCCCGGTTCCCGTCCGACACGTTCTCAATGATATGGACCGGCATCGACGGCGAGATGACACCGGCCATCGGTCCGACCGCGTCATGCTCGTGGCACGGGGCGAACTCGATCACACCCGACGCCGCAAGTTCGCGCGCCTCGGTTTCCGTCGTCGCGAGCCCTTCATAGAGGATGGCCCCGATGACGGCGCCTTGCATCGGTCCGCACATGTCCACCCATTCGACCGGCGGACCGGCGTGCAAGATGAGGTGGGCGTGCATACCCGGAATCTCGTAGCGAGCGTGGTTGATGCCGACGAGCATCGGGTGGGCCGCCTTGATCTTCGCGACGGCTTCCGCGTTCCGCTCGTTCGTCTCATCCGTGTTCAACCGGTCGAGCGCCTCGAGTAAGGCGATATCCCCGCCCGCTGGAGGCGACCATTCGTATTGGACGACGTCCGTCCCTTGCCGTTCGATATCTTTTGAGAACGTCGACGCGCCGATGTTGATGGCGTGTAACGTTGAATTGAACCAGTTAGCCATGGATCTCCACTCCTTTTTTGACGATGGTGCTGGCGATTTCGACCGCCTCGGCATTGCTGCGGGCGACGAACGCCCCGATTTGTTCGAGACGACGCTTCTGGTCGGCGTAACCTTGTTTATCGGTCTCGGTGCCGCAGATGTACGTCACGATCGGCAAGATACGTCCTTCCTGTTTGGCGATCGCTTGCGCTTGCTTCAACGTCTCGAGCGATTCCCCGACCGGGTCGTCATGTGAACCGTAACCGAGTTCGAAGTCGAGGAGGAGCACGCCGCACGTCGGATCGGCCGCCTCTTTTAAGATCCGCTCGTTGCGAAGCGCCGGCTCGATCATCGGATGCGGCTTGCCGACCGTGAAGGCGTCGTCGCCGAGGTCGACGAGCGTATGGCCCGTGCTCGTGAAGACGTCGGTCATTTTCTCTTCTGTGCGTTTGGCGACGTTGCTCGTGAGCGGATTGACCCGTCCTCGTAAAATCGACAGCGCCTCGGCCGTGAGCGTGCCCCCGCAGAACAAGCCGCGGATGAACCGCTCCGTCCCTTGCGTCCGGTGCACGATGTTGCTCCACGTCTTCGCCTCGTCCGAGACGAGTTCGACGTTCAAGTTCGGCTCATACGTCCGGACCGCGGCGAGCGCCGCTTCAAACAACGTCGTCGTGAACGTCACGTGTGGCGGCAAGTCATCAGGCACTTTCCCATCAAGGAGACAGAGGACGACCGGTTTGTCGGCACGCGTCACACGTTCTAAAATCAACTGTTCGACTTCTTTGGCCGGCGGTTTCGAGATGAGGACGAGCACGTCCGTCGCCTCGTCCGCGAGCAACGCGTCGATGCCTTGGCGCATCATGATGCCACCGATGTCACTCGACAAGTCGCGTCCTCCCGTCCCGATCGCTTGGGAGACGCCATAGCCGAGCCGGTCGACTTGGACCATCACTTCTTGAAGGCCCGTCCCGGAAGCGGCGACCATGCCGATGCCGCCCTGGCACACGTCGTTGGCGAAACAGAGGCCGGTCCCGTTGATCATCGCCGTGCCGCAGTCCGGTCCCATGACGAACAGTCCGTTCTCGGCGGCGTACGTCTTCAAGGCACGTTCGTCCTCGACCGAGACGTTGTCACTGAACAGCATGACGTGGAGACCATGTTCAAGCGCCCGGCGCGCCTCACGGGCCGCGAACTCACCCGGCACCGAGATGACAGCGAGGTTCGCCTCCGGGCTCATCTCACGCGCGGCGCCAAACGTCGTCACGCTCGTCTTCTCGCCTCGCTTCCCTCCTTCTTTCTTCGCACCGAGCGCGGCCTCGACTTCTTCTAAGACTTGCGGTAGCACCGACTCCTCGGCACGGCAGGCGATCAACAGGTCGGCATCAGACGCCTCACGCGCCTCGTCCGTCATGAGCCCGACGTTCTCGAGTAGCTCTTTATTCATCGGGGTCGCCATCGAGACGATGACCTCATCGACCCCGTCTTGTTTCTTCAACTTCCCGGCGAGCGACATGAGCGTCACCGAGTCATGATACGTCTTCTTCTTCACGATCGTTTGATGAATCACGATTCCCACTCCTTTGTGCGATAATGCCGGCGTGAACGCCGACTAAAAAATCTGTGCCTGATGTCGAGCCGATGGCGAGCACGCGTTTCAGCGCATCGAGATCGGTCAACGTGTGAAACAAGTCGAGCACGGCCTCGTTCGTCCGCCCGTGGTACGCATGGCGGAGCATATGGTAACTGACACGTGTCGTCTTGTCGCGGCTGAGCCGGATCACGTCGAGCGGCACGTCGAGCGGACGACCGAGCAGATGAGCAGCGAGCAGACGGCCGGTCACATAATCGTCGCCGGCTGGCGTCAGTCCGGGGCCGAGACCGATCAATCGGGTCAGCTCCCCTTCTTTCATCACTTGGTCGATGAAGCGTTCCTCCGTGTTCCAACGGCCGATACTCACCGCTTCGATTCGTTTCCGGTAAGGCCGAAGCATCCCGCCTTCTTTCCCGTATGCGACGAGAAACGTGTACAGCGCCTCGACCGCGGCGGCGTCGATGACGCGCGCCTTGACGTGGAGGTCGACCGGTGCCGCGTCAAGCGACACCGTCAACCCGTTCTCAAACGTGAACCCTTCCCCGATGACGACGCGCGTCCCGATATCCGGGGCGACCGACCGAAAGTCGAGCGCCTCCTTCAGTTGAACCATGTCGGGAGCGAGCGGACGCCGGGGCGTGGAGACGGCGATCAGACGGTCCTGTTCGATCAACTCGATGTTCAGGACGTTTTGAAAGACGCTATGCACGTAACCGATCTGTCCGTTCAACAAGCCGACGTCTAGCGTCGCATCCCGCCGTACTCCCTCGAGCCGAAACATTATGACACCTTCTCTCGTTCCGTCACGACGTCTTCTTTCGCCCGGTACAGGCCGAGCGCAATCAAGCCGGTCGCGGCGACGACGTAGCCGATGGCGACGTCTAGCCCGACACCGATTCCGATCTCCGCGCTATGGATGATGCCGAAGAAGGAGAGCAGTGCGGCGATCCCGGCGTAAATCGCGGCGAGCCGGAATTGTTTATCGATGATATAAATGACGATCGTCGCCAAGAGCATCGAGACGAGAATGTCCGCCGCGCCGAGCGTCTGCCAACCGAGATACGGGATCCCGTTCGCGGCGAGCGTCGCGTAGCCGACTTCTTGTGCCGACGTCCCGATCGCACCGAGGGCGTTGTTCACTTGCGTGATGATATAGCTTGCGACGAACGGCATGAGCGCGATGATGAGCGCCGGGATATGCCGTTTCTCCGTCTCCCCGAACGCCTGTGCCCCGATGACCATCGCGATGTAGACGAGGATCGGAAGCAAAGCGACGAGCGGGATGACCGACAAGACAAGCGGGAGCAAGCCGAGGAAGGCGAGGAAGATGACCCCGACCCCGGTCGCGAGCGAGTAGCCGACGCGCGCCCCGGCTTTTTTCCAGCCCGGGTGGCCGATGTAGATGATCATCGGATAGACGCTACCGAAGAAAGCACCGACGAGCGTAAGAAGAGCCGGGACGAGCATCGTGAGCGTCGTCGGGTAATGGTCCCCGTCCGCCGCCGCACTTTCGATATTGTCGAGACTTTCCAAAAAGTCATAGATGGCGAGCGGAATCGCCGCCGGCAAGAACGGTGCCAGAAGCGCGAACCCTTCCGCGAGCAAGTCGAGCCCGAAGATTGACGGGAACGCGAGCGAGAAGCCGGCCGCGGCCGTGCGCACTTCGTTGAAGTCCATGTAGCCCGTCGCCCAGGCGAGCACCATCCCGACCGCGATCGCCATGAGGCCGGCCGGCATGTTTCCCGGTAAGCGCTTATGGGCGAGCCAACCGGCGAGGACGATGACGAGCGTGAGCAGCCCGATGTACGGTGTCGTATACACTTGTCCGAGCGGGTTCATCGCAATATACGTGAGCGCGATCCCGGCGAGCGAGGCGAGCATCGCCGAACGTGGAATATATTTTTGGATGAACGGGCCGATGAACGCCCCAATCGTCATGATGAGACCTTGGACGATGTTCCAGGCGACACCGACCGCCCAGGCGATCATCCAGTCGTTCGTCTGGACGTAGACCGGCAGCATGACCGCGAACGCGACGACGAAGTAATGCGGGACGCTAATCCCGTATGGCATCGCCGTGACGTTGTCGCGACCTTCGCGCTGCGACAGACGCCGCGCCTGGATGGCGAGGATGATCCCGCCGAGCCCGACCGCGATCGCCGTCGCCGGGACGATCTTCCCGTAGACGATGTCTCCCGGCATGTTGATGGCGAAGACGAGAAGTCCAATCGCCGCCAACAAGTTTGTGAGCACGTTACTGAATAAGCCGAAGAACCCGTTCAAGTCCCCTTTGACGAACCATGGGGTGGCGTGTCGGTCATTCATGGTCTTCTCCTCCAATCGCGTTCAAGAACTCACTAGACGGTGCCGTCCAGCCGAAGATGCCTCCTTGTTGATGGATCATGCGAATCGAGTCTTCATGGTCTTTCGGGTCGAACGCCGCCGAGCAGTCTTCGAGCAAGAGACAGTCGTATCCACGGTCGTTCGCCTCACGGATCGTCGTCTGTACACAGACGTGCGTCGTCACGCCGCCGACGAGCAGGTGCGTGATGCCTGCTCGTTTCAACACGTCATCGAGCTCGGTGTTGTAGAACGCGCCTTTCCCCGGCTTGTCGATGATCGTCTCCCCGTCGAGCGGTTTCAACTCGTCGACGATGTCATGGCCGTACTCACCGCGGACGAGGATGCGTCCCATCGGTCCTTCATCGCCGATGCCGGCGCCTTGTTTCTTGCCACGGTTCAACTTGCTCGGCGGGCAATCCGACAAGTCCGGCACGTGCCCTTCCCGCGTATGGATGACCGTCATCCCGGCGGCACGGGCCGCTTCTAGGACGCGCTGTGTTTGCGGGATGATTGAACGGGTGAGCGTGATATCGTTCCCGAGTTTTTCACCGAAGCCGCCCGGTGCGCAGAAGTCGCGCTGCATGTCGATCAAGACGAGCGCCGTCGACTCCGGACGGAACGTGAATTCGTACGGTTTAGCTTGCATGGTCATTTCGGTTGTCGTGTTCATGGGTGATTCCTCCTAATTGATCGTTTGATTTATTTTTGCTGACAATATAAAACAGTAGACCGATAATGACGTAACTGAACGCCATCGGGGCATTGACCGCGATGCCGACCGTCTCCGCATGGATGATGCCGAAGAAAGCGAGTGTCGCCGCGATCAGGCTCGCGAGCGCCGCCTTGTTGAAGGCCCGGTCGATGATGAAGACGAGTATGCTCGCCCAAAGGACGCTGACGATGATTGCACCCGCGCCGAGGACGGACATCCCTTCATAGTTGAGGCCCGCGGCGAGAATGCTCGCGTAGCCGACCGTCGCCGCATCCGTGCCAGCGGCGTTCAGCGACGTGTTCACAATATTGTGCCCCCAGTTCGCGACCCACGGGATGATGGCCAAGATGACGGCCGGGGCGTAACGTGGGTTCGTCTCTTGGAACGCCTGGGCGCCGATGACGAGACCGATATAGATGAGGATCGGTAAAATCGCGACGACCGGGATGATGGCGTATAAGACCGAGACGACACCGAACCATGTCAAGACGAGCATCGTCACCCCGGTCATCCAGGAGTAGCCGATCCGCGCGCCCGCCTCTTTCCAGCCGGCGTGACCGATGTAGACGGCAATCGGGAACGGGCTGCCGAACGAGCTCGCGACGAGCGTCGACGTGGCATCGAAGACGAGCGCCTGGCGTGTCGGGTATTTGTCCCCCGCCACTTCCGCGCTCTCCAAGTTGTCGATTGTCTCCATGAAGTTATAAATACCGAGCGGCACGGCCGAGGCGAGGAACGGTAAGGCGACCGCCCAACCGTCGATGAGACGCGTGACCGAGAACGTCGGGACCGACAAGTCGATCGCGGCGAACGACTGGCTCACTTCACGGACGTCCATCGCCCCGCTCACCCAGCCGATAAGTGTGCCGGCGAGGATGGCGACGAGGCCGACCGGGAGGCGGAACGGCATGTTCACTTTCCCGAACCAGCCGAGAAGGATGATGCTCAAGGAGACGAGGCCGATATACGGGACGTCCCATGTGTCCATCGCCGGGGCCATCGCGATGAACGTGAGCGACACACCGGTGAGCGTGCCGAGCATCGCCGGGCGCGGGAGCCATTCCCTAATTTTCGGGCCGATGAGCGACCCGCTCATCGCGATCAATCCGTTGACAAAACACCAGACGAGCCCGGTCGTCCAAGCGAGATATGGATCTTCTGTCTTCCAATAAACGGGACCCATGATCAAGAAGACGATGAGAAACATGTGCGGGACGCTCACCCCGGTCGGGAGCGCCGTGACGTCCGTCCTCTGTTCCGCTTTCGACAGTCGGATCGCCATGTACGTGTAGAACAGGCTGCTGACGAAAATCGACAAGCCGACGGCCGGTAAGATTTTGCCGTACACGAGCGTGACCGGCAAGCCGATGGCGAGGTGAAGCAATCCCGCCATGACAAGTAAATTCGTTAAGTTGTTCGTGAAAAGTCCGAAGTACCCGTCCACATCCCCTCTCGTCCAATACTTGATTCGAAATGGTGAGTCCATAGGCGTGACCTCATTTCTTATGATGACTGCAAATTCGCGAATTCTTGGTACACCCATAACGTACCACCGACGCTTTTATCAATCATTGTCAATAAAATATGAATGAAGCGCTTTCATTTTGTCATGTTTTGATAGTTATGATTTAAAATGGCTCAACCATGCGCTTTATTATGTGAAGGTCGGTTTATTCGTCACCATTTGGACACGCAAAAAGACGAGCCATTGTCACAATTCGGACAAACGCTCGTCTTCGATACGACTATTCAACACGTGCAGCGCCTGAGAGGCGATGTAATATTCGCCCATCTTTTCCCCGTCCGTCAAATCAAATCCGAGCGCCTTCAACCGCTCGATCCGGTAACGCAGCGTATTGTAATGAATGAACAGCTGTTGTGACGCTTTTTGGACGTTCATCTGGCAACGGATGAGTGTTGCGAGCGTCCGCAGCAATTCTTCTTCCCCGACGAGACGGCCAATCCGTCGCTCGACGAATTGACGGAGCGATGAATCGTCAAGTTCGAACAACAGTGCGTACAAACCGAGTCCGTCCACACTTTGGACCGGATCGAGTTCGATCGTGCGCATGATCCGGAGCGTCTGACGCAACCGCTCGTATTCAGCGGCCAAATCGCGCAACCGCTCGACACGGGACGAACAGGCGATGATGACGTCGCGTCCTTCGCCCGCCGATCGTTCATGCACATACGTGCCGATGTCGAGGAGCGTCGTCGCTTTCGGTTCACTGACGAAACAGATGAGACTGTCTTCATAATAGATGACTTTATGTGTCAGTTCACGGTCTGAGAAACGGCCGGACAGCCAGCGTTCGAACTGTTCGATCGTCTCACTCTCCGGCATCGTCCGAACCTTTTGTTCGACCGCCACCATGCCGAGCGGGAGCGACAAGTTCCAGTTGAACGAATGCGCCCGTCTGACGACCTCCTCCTCACTTCGGAAACGCCCGTTCAAGATGTCACGGATGAACGCATCCAAGTAGTTTCGCTCTTGCTCAAGGATGGCGCGTTCCCGTTGAAAATCGAGGGCGAGTAAAATCGAGGCCTGCTCCATCGCGATATGGATCGTCGAAGTCCGTTTCCCGGCCACGTCGAGCGCGATCAGTTCCCCGAGCGCTTCCTCCCCGACCCGGATCGGTTGGGCGATGACCTCGTCCTCCTTGAAAACACGTTCCCCTAGCGTGTACGTCTTCCCATCTCGCTCGAACGGTTCGTCTGAGATCGATTGGGCGAGCAGCTCGCCCCGACCAGAGAATAGGAAGACCGGCATTTGAATCATACCGGACAACACGGTGACGAACGTGTTCATATGTGCCCCGTTCAACAACAGACGCATCAACTGTTGATGGATCTCGTCCCTGAACTTGAGGATCGAGTTTTGCTTTTCGAGGAGCACTTCAAGTACCGCGTTGCTCAGTTCAGACAGGTTCGCATCTTCCGATAGCGTGATGAGTGGGAAATCGTGACGGTTCGCGGCATCGATCATCACATCCGGAAGCGCCGTGACGTAACGGCCGAGCTTGACCGCGAGACCGGCCAATCCTTTTTCAGCGAGACGCGGCACGAGCTCTCGCATCGCTTCTTCATTCCCGGCAATCGGATAAAACGTCGTCAAGAGCAAGTTCCCTTGAGACACATAAGGTAAAATATCGGGCACTTCCATGAACGAGACGTTGTTCACGAGCCGATGCATCCCGCCGTGTCCGGCGATGATCGTCGCTCCGGTGTAGGCGGGTAAAGCCAAAACTGTTTCTACATCAATTTTCACGAGACATCCCTCCGTTGTCAGTGTAGCAAAAAAGCGCATGCTTTCGCATACGCTTTCAAACTCATGCTTCCACTTTCACTTGCTCCGTCTCATTCTGCAAACTTTCCGCGACACGCACAAGCTCCGTCATCGCGCCGTTCACTTCCCCGAGACTCGCTGCCTGTTGGCTCGCCGCCGACGTGACTTCCGTGGCGTAACGTGACGCCTCTTCGACCATGCCGACGATACCAGCCGAGTTCGTGACAACCGAATCAATTTGACCACGTGACTCGTCTAAGAGCGCATCGACCGAATGGACGTGGCTATACACTTCGTTCGCCGAGTTGTGGATCGTCGCGAACGCACCGCCCGCCTTCTCGACGAGGCCGACGCCCGTCTCGACTTCTGCTTTCACGTTCGCCATCGATGACGACGTGTCGCCGACGAGACGTTTGACGTCGACAATCAAATCCGTGATCTCTTGCGTCGAGTTCGCCGTCTGTTCGGCGAGCTTCTTGACTTCGGCCGCGACGACCGCGAAGCCGCGCCCGTGTTCCCCGGCCCGGGCCGCTTCGATCGACGCGTTCAACGCCAACAGGTTCGTCTGTGCCGAGATGTCACTGATGACATCCGTGATCCGTGAAATCTCACCTGTCATTTCTGTCAACTTGCTGTTGAGCGTCGACGACTGCTCGACCTTGCCGGCGATCGCATGCATCGCATCGACCGATGACGAGGCGAGCCCTTTCCCGCTCTCGGCCTCTTGTTGCATCTCACTCGCCGCATTCAAAGCCGAGCCCATCTCTTGACGGATGTTCTCCATCGTCCGGGCGACGGCCCCGAGCAAGTCCATCGAGCTGTACGTCGCGTTGACGTTGTCTTCGAGCATCTTGTTCAATGCGTCCATCGCTTGGCGGATGTTCTCGCCGGCGACGTTGCCTTCTTGGACGGCCGCGGCAATCTCTTGCGCCGAACCCGTCAATTGGTCGGCCGTATAGCGCATGTTCGTGCCTTGCTCCCGCAAGTGTCCGACCATGTTGTCCATCGACAGGAGCAAACGCCCCATCTCCGAGCGGTCGTTCGTCTTCTCGTTCGCGAACTCGACCGTCAAGTCGCCGTTACCGACCTGGACCGCCTTGTCCGACGCCGACTCGATCGCTTTGAGCGGACGGCGCGCGATCAAGTAGATGACGATACTGCCGATAATTGAAATGAGAAGCGACACGGCCGTCCCGACGAGCATGACCTGACCTTTTTCCATCTCGAGCTCCGTAAGCAATAGAAGCGTGATGTACCCGACCGAACCACCCGTCACGATGGATGTGACCAAAATCCACGCGAGCAGCTGGGTCGTAAAGTTTTTGAAAATCTTCACTATGAGTTCCTCCTCTGTGTAATTCATCACCTTCTATATCGTCTCGTTGGAAGCTTTTGTATAGCGTTTTCAGTTGAACGTTTGGTCAATAAAAAAACGCCCTCCACATGGAGAGCGTCCGTTTAAAACGGGTCGGTGTCTTTTGTCACACGCGACCGTTCACGCGTCGTCGTGAGCGCATCGATCGTGAGCGCGAGCGCCGCCGCCCAGTGGAGCATCATTCCGACGATCGGGATAAAGCCGAGCACTGACGCCGTGATGCCGACAATCGGACCGAACGACAATCGGTTCAGCCGGGTGAGCGACAAGACGAGCACGACGATGTGGAACGCGAGCATGAATCCGAGCGGCGAGTAGCCCATGCTGATGATGAACAGACCGCCGAGGATCGGGATCCCGAGGAACGCCTCAAACGCCGCCCCGAGCCATTTCAAATTTCTGACCATGCTGTCACCTCACAGTTCTAATAGGTAAAACTCATATCCGCCATTTTCCGCGAAACCGGCCCGCTTGTAAATCTCGAGCGCGGCCTTATTCTCCGTCTCGACGTCGAGTTCGAGCTTCGTCCGGCCCATGCGGAACAGTTGCTGGACCATCTGCTTCAACATCTTCGAGCCGTAGCCTTTGCCTTGCTCGCTCGCCCGGACACCGAACGCGTGGATGCTTCCCGCGTCGTCGCCTGAGAGGAGCGCGCGAATGACGCCGACCGGACGACCTTCGACCTCGCCGATATACGTCACGCGGTCCGGCGTGTCGATTTGGCTATAAATGTTCTCCGTCACGTCCACAGGATCACCGAACGCCTCAGATAGCGTCTCGATGATGAGCGGACGGTCGGCGTCCGTCGCCTCGCGGAGCGACACCTCGTTCGGCTTCAAGAACAGTTCCGCCTTCTTCAAGACGAGGTTGTACTCGGAGAACCGATACGCCGCACCAAGGTGGTCGACGACCGCCTTGCCGGACTTCGACTTCCGGTCGATGACGAACGTGAACGCCTCGCAGCCGTTCGCTTTCGCGTCGCGTTTCGCCGTCTCCAAGAGCGCCTTGAACACGCCTTGCTTCCGGTAATCCGGATGGACGAGCGCGTTCACTTCGTATTCGTTCTCGAGATACGGGAACAACATCAAATACCCGACGAGCAAATCGTCCGCGTAAACCGCGTAGTCGTTCTGTCCGACCGCCTCATGGCCGACTTTGACGTCGATTCCGTCAAACGTGTTGACCGTTTCTTCGAGCGTTCTCACGTCTTCTGGTTGTCTTACTTCTTCTACTGTATAGTTCATACCATCACCTCGCCTTTATTGTAGCACAACAAAAAGCCCGCCGAAGCGGGCGGACTCATAACGTGCGGAACTCGAGCTCCGGGAGCGTCTCGAGGAGCTCCGTGATCTCATCCGTGTGCGCCTCGGCACCCGGCACGGCTTCGGTCGGTTCGACCCAGAAGAACGTCTTGTCGCTCGCACCGAGGTAGTTGCCGTAGCCGACTTCCTCCGCGAACGCCTCTTCTGACAACTCGCGGTCGACGAGGTCCAAGTGGAACAACAACTGGTCGTCGCCGCCCTCAAGATTGTAGTAGAGGTCGAACGTGCCGTAGCTCGCCTTGTCGCCGATATCGGTCACGTCTTGCGACTTCTCGATGTAGACGTCTCCGCGCTCGATCGCCTCGGCGATCTTCGACGGGAGAATGATCTCATAGCCGAGGGCACGGTCCCGAATCGTCTGCGACGTGTCATCAGTCCGTCCCCGGGACGAGACGACACCGACCGTTGCGACAAGGGCCCCGGTCACGCCAAGCGCGACGGCCCACTTCAATGTTTTGTTCATGTTGATCCACTCCTCTTTATTCCTGCCATGAGACGATTATCGCACAAAATGCAGGCAAATCATTAAATATTCTGAAAAAATGTTTCGGGATGCGTTGACGCACGTTCCCCAATCCCATACGATAAAAGTATCGCATTATAGAAAAGAGGAACCGACATGTCTAACGAATCCCAATTGTCACGGGCGCAGCTCGACGCGCTCTTAAAAAACGTCTTCGCCCTTCAAATCCCGGTCATCGAGAAGTTCATGACCGACCTGTTCAAACAGTACGTCTCGACGGCGTCCACGTTCAAGCAGGACATGGACACGATGAAAGCGACGGACTGGCATAAACAGTTCTTCGGCCAGAAGGCAATGCCGCACCTCTTCATCGAGAACCTCGGCTTCGGCGCCTCGTTCCGTCACCAGGAGCAAGACAAAATCGTCAAGATCCCGGAAAACATGACGATCGTGAAGCCGGACTCGGACGCGCAAATCGAAGAGATCTTGCAGAACTTAGAGAAGACGCTCGCATCGATGCCAGCCATCAAAAACAAAGGGCTCGTCAAGAAGTTCTATAAAGAGACGCTCGAACTCGTCTGCCAGCTCGGCAGCCGTACTGGTATGATGGACGATTTCTACGCCAAAGTCAAAGGCAGCCTCACAAAATCGTAACTGACAAACCCACGTCCGCGGACGTGGGTTCTTTTAATGCTTCCCTTTCGGCTCAATCGTCACGAGCCGTTCGACACCGGCCAAGATCGGCTTCGCCTGATCGATCAATCGCTTTGTCACTGGAAGCGCGAGCGACTGTTGGTGGGCGGCCTCACTTGCCCACACTTCATAGACGACGATCGCGTCGTCGTCTAGCGAGACGCTCACCCGATACGCCTCGCACCCCGCTTCCTGTTCCATCGCCGTGGCGGCCTCAAGCAATATCGCCAGCAACGTCTCCCGCTCTCCTTGAATCGCGGTCAACTTGCCGATCATTCCATATGCCATCTTCATCCCTCCTTCCCGTAACGGTCGATCGCGACTGACCTTTCCATCACTTTGAGTGAAGCCCGGCTATGCAACGTGACGCCGAGCATGACAATCCCAATTCCAAGGAGCGACAGCCCTGACGGCAGCCCCGCCTGTAAAATCAAAATCTCGCCGACGAGCGCGAACAGCACCTCGAGCGCCTGTGTCGCCTCGACCGTCGCGAGCCGGCCCATGTCGTGTTTGACGAGGTCGGTCGCCTTGAAGAAGAGCACCGTCGCGATGACGCCGGACAGTAACGCGACGAGGAGCGTCTGCGACACTTGCGCCCCCGACGGCACACCGGTCGTCAGCCCGTAGCCGAAGAACAGCAGCCATACCGGGAGCGAGCCGACGCACATGCCGAGGATGCGCTCGAACACGTCGAGGTCGGTGTGGGCCATCATCTTCCGGTTGCCGAGCGGATAGGCGAACGCGGCGACGAGCACCGGCAAGACTCCGATCAGCAGGAAGCGCGGCTCGAACGTCTGTAAAAACTCGACTTGCATGAGGACGACACCGAACAGAATAATCCCGGAGAATCGGATCGCCGTCCACGGAATCTGTTCGCGCGTCCCGTCCGCTTTTTTGAAGAGCGGCGACAAGAGCGCCCCGGCGAGGATCGTCACTTGCCACGTGCCGGCGATGAGCCAAGGCGGCGCCTCGACGGCGGCGATACAGATCGGGACGTAAAACAGGCCGAACCCGACCGTCCCCCAGACGAGCCACGGCACCGGGTCGCTTGCGAGTTCCTTTCGCACCCGTCCCAATCCGCCGCGCATGGCGACGACTAAGACGAGGAGCGGAATCATGAACAAGAAGCGGAGCGAGGCGCTATACGCCCAGTGGCCGCCCCCGATATGCATGGCTTCATTTAAGACGAACGTGCTCGCAAAAAAGAGCGCGGCGAACACGCCGAGGATGAGCGGACGCATCGCATCCCTCCTTTCTGAATCCCCACTAGTTCAATGCGCCCCGCCCGTTCTCCTGCCAAATCAAAAAAACACCGGACCAGATTCGGCCAGGTGTTCAGTGGATGTCGCGCTTTTGGAACGTGCCGCCTTTCACTTCCGTCACTTCATACACGACGACGAACGCCTCCGGGTCGACGTGATCGATGATGTCTTTCAACTTCCGCTCCTCGAGCCGGTTGATGACGCATGTGATCTCATGGTACGCCGCTTTCGAGTACGAGCCTTGAATCGATTTGCGCGTCACGCTCCGTCCGAGCCGGTCGCGAATCGTCTCGACCATCTCGTCGGGTGCGCTCGTGATGATGTTGAACGTCTTCGCCCCGCTCAGGCCCTCCTCGACGATATGAATCACTTTCGAGGCGATGAAGTAGGCGATGGCTGACAAGACCGCGCCTTGGAGCCCGAACACCGTCGAGACGACGATGAAGACGAACGCGTTCAAAAAGAGGATCAAGTCGCTCGTGCTGAACGGCAGCTTCCGCGACAATAAGACGGCGAGCATGTCGATCCCGTCGAGCGCGCCCCCGTTCCGAAGCGCGAGCCCCATGCCGAGACCGATGATGATCCCGCCGACGACCGTGATGAGGAGCGCGTCCCCTTCGATGATCGTCGGGACGTGGTGCATGACGACGGTGCCGATCGAGAGCGAGGCGATACCGGTGACCGACAAGATCGCGAAGCTTTTGCCGATTTGTTTATAGCCGAGATAGATGAACGGGACGTTCAAGATGGCGATGAAGATCCCGAGCGGCAAGCCGAACAGCTGAGAACCGACGATGCTGAGGCCGGTGATGCCCCCGTCGGAGACGTTGTTCGGGATAAGGACCGACTCGAGTCCATAAGCGGCGATCAAACCCCCGATGACGTTCATTATGAGGTTGACGCTCCATTTTGTTCGTTTCATAGTACCCTTCCTTTCCTTACATTTCATCAGTCTAGCATATTTTTAGTTATAACACATAACTAAATTCACGAGATGGTGTCGTTCGCATCCGGGGTCGACATGCTATACTAAATAAAAAAAAGGAAAGGGGCGGATGTCACATGCAGCGTCCACCGATGCCTTCCCCGTCACCGGAGGAAGTGACGCGCTTGAAGCGCGAACATAACCCGATCAAAGGGACGGAACTCGTCGCCAAAGGACTCCTCCTCTTGTTCGGCGCCTTCATCTTCGCCATCGGGCTCGAGGCGTTCCTCGTCCCGAACCAGATCATCGACGGCGGCATCGTCGGGGTGTCGATCATCGTGTCGTACTTGTCCGGCACGAAACTCGCCATCTGGCTCGTCCTCTTCAACTTGCCGTTCATTTACTTTGGTTATCGTCAGATCGGGAAGACGTTCGCCGTCGTCACGTTGACGGCGATCCTGCTCATGTCGGGCTTCACGATTCTGCTACATAACGTCGAGCCGTTCACGGACGACCTGCTCTTGTCGACCGTCTTCGGCGGCTTCTTGCTCGGCGTCGGAATCGGCCTCGTCATCCGCGCCGGCGGATCGCTCGACGGGACCGAGATTTTGGCCGTCTCCTTCACGAACCGGCTCCCGTTCTCGGTCGGCGAGATCGTCATGTTCTTCAATATCTTCATCCTCGGGACGGCCGGTTTCGTCTTCAGCTGGGACCGGGCGATGTACTCCCTCCTCACTTACTTCATCGCCTTCAAGACGATTGACGTTGTCTTGGAGGGGCTCGACCAATCGAAGGCGGCGTGGATCATCACGACGTCACCTGAAGACGTCGGCCAGGCGATCATGGACCGGCTCGGCCGCGGCGTGACGTACTTGCACGGGGAAGGCGCCTATACGGGCGGCGGGAAGAAAGTCGTCTTCACGGTCATCAGCCGACTCGAGGAGACGAAGCTGAAAGACATCCTCGACGACTATGACGAGAAGGCGTTCCTCGCCATCGGCAACATCCACGACGTCCGGGGCGGACAGTTCAAGAAGAAAAATATCCACTAAAAAAATCGGCCGCGGCCGATTTTTTGTTTACCCGATCTTCACTTGGTCGCGCCCGTCCGCCTTCGCCTGATAGAGCGCCGCGTCGGCCCGCTCGAACACGACCGTGCCCGGTTCGGCATTCGCGATCGACACCCCGACCGAGATCGTCATCGGAATCGGTTGGCCCTCGAACGTATACGTCGTCTCCCGGACCGCACGGACGAGGCGTTCGGCGAGCTGATCGGCATCATGCGTGTCCTCGGTCACCATGACGAACTCTTCCCCGCCGTAACGTCCGACGAAGCCAGCTTCCGGACAATGGTCGCGGAGCGTCGTCCCGATTCGACGCAACACCGCATCCCCGGCCCGGTGGCCATATGTATCGTTCAACTGTTTGAATCGGTCGACGTCGATGACGAGGAGCGCCCATGGGAGGCCCGACGCCTCGACGTCGTTCAACCGTTCGAGCGTCATATAACGGTTCGGTAGCCCTGTCAACTCGTCGACGGTCGCCCGTTGCGTATGGAGCCGGAACATGCGTAAATGCGTCTCGATCTGTTTCGCGACCCAGTAGCACATCCAGCCGCCGAAGAATGTGATGACGAAATACGGCAGGAACACATTCGTGAACGCGTGCATCGGAATATTCCCGGCGATGCGGAATAAGACGAGCACGGCCCCAAACACGAGATAGGCCGAGTATAAGTGACCGCGCCGCAGTGACAATCGATTCAAGACGAGCGATAAGACGAAAAACAGGCCGAGTGTGCCGAGCGAGCGGATGAACTGATCGGTCATGCCGTCGAGCCCGAAGCGACCAAGAAGTGTCAGCCCAATCGTGACGGCGACCCCGACCGGTCCGGCATACGCCGCCGCCAAGGCGAGCGGGATGATACGGAGGTCGATGCGCGCCTCCCCGACCGAGAACGAGTTGACGGTCAACAAGACGGCCGCGACCCCCATCGCGAGCCCGAACCATACCCGGACAGCGAGCGGCGACGCCACTTGCACCGGCAATACGTGCCGCATCAAGTAGAGCGTGAGCGACAAGACGAGATAGATGATGCTGATATTGATGAAGAAGATATTGACAACTTGACCCAAACGACCGCGTCCTTTCCCCGAAATTTCCCATCCATCGTATCGTATTGGCGTGACGTCTGTCATCCTTGTCAAAAAATCATGACGCCAAAAAGCCGAAAGCTCACGCTTCCGACTTGTTTTGCATCATCTGTCGCATCAAGTTGGCACTGTCCCGGGCCGACTCGTTCTCGGCCTGCATTTGGACGTACACTTCGTGGCGATGGATGTCGATATGGCGCGGCGCGTCGATGCCGAGCTTCACTTGGTCGCCCTCGATCGCGAGCACCGTCAGCGTCACGTCGTCACCGATATGGATCGCCTCGCCTTGTTTTCGTTTCAATACGAGCATCAGCGCACCTCACTTTTCTGGCCGCCGAGCGGGAAGCGGGCCGGATAGGCATCGTCTAAGATGACTTGTTTGCCGCGGCGCTCGTTCGTCTCGATGACGATCGGGGCCTTCAAGTTGAGCGTCGACGTCTCGAACGGCTCGCGGAGGGTGACGATTGCATACACCGAGACGTGTTCGGCCTCGTCGATGCCGAGCTGGTCTTTCGCCCCGTCCGTCAACTCGAACGCGTAGTCCGGCTTATGCCAGAACGGGTTCGTCACGACGAAGGCGCACGCCTTGTCCTCAAGCGACTGGAGCGACCAAAACGGAAGGTCGTCACCGTACGGGATGAGCGCGAACGTCTTCGACTCCGGGAACCCCGGGATCTCACTGACGAACGAGATCGTCTCTTCTTCTTTCACTTCGATCTTGCCAAAATAATCTGTCTCAATGAACATGGATCTTCCTCACTTTCAACGCGTCTCATCATACATCCCACCGACCGCCCACATCTCGAGCGACGCCTGTTGACGGAGCGAGATGTCCGTCGTCCATGGCGTGAACGAGATGTCGGTCGGGGTGAGCGATACATCAATCTGGGCCGGTGTCACGTTCCACTCGATTTTGACATCCGCCGGCGTGTACGTCAACTTGACGCGGTCGATCGACTTCGGCATGAAGTCGAGGTCGACGACCGGATACGGGTCGTTCACTTTGCTCGCGGCGATCTGTGGAATCGGGTTGCCGTTCTCGATGCGCATGAGCTGGTCGCCTTCGCGGGCGGCCATGCTCGTCGCCTCACGCGCCCCTTGCTCACCGAGCCCACCGAAGTGACGGCCGAGCTCGAGCGCGCCTTTTAAGTTGCTCTCGCTCCAAGCGACCGACGAGTCGACCTCGAGCGTCCCTTGTGTCGTCCGTTGCGTCATCTCGGCCTTCCCTTGCGTCATCGTCATGTCGGCCCGGCCTTGGCGCATTTCGAGCACGGGCCGGTTCGACGTCATTTGGATGGCGGCATGCGTCTGCCGCATCTCAAGCCTCGCGAGATTCATCCGCCGTTACCGAAGGAAATCGAGGAGCGTCGGCTGGATGATGCGGGCACCGGCCGACAGTGCGGCCCGGTGCACCGTCTCATGGGATTTGAGCTCCATGATGACGCGCTCGATGTCGATGTCCTCGTTGTTCGACATGATCGTCTTCGCGATGATCTCGTGGTCTTGCAGACGGTTGTCGACGAGTTCGAGCCGGTTCGCGCGCGCACCGAGCTCGGCCCGTTCCGTGATCAAGTTCTGTCCGAGCGTGTCGAGCGTCGCGAGCTGGGCCGATAAGTCGGCCCCGCCCGTCGTCTCGTCGCCGAGCAGGCGGCTGAGGTCACGGAGCCCTTCGAACAGCTCCCGGCCGAACACTGTCTCCGGCTGCATGTTCACTTGCATCGTGATGCCTTTTGACACCTCGAAGGCGATCTTGCCGCTGTCTGTTGGCACACCGCCCGTATAAATCGAATCGACGTCCGCGGCCGGGTCGGCGAGGAACGCCTTCAGCGCCGCCATGTCGATGAGCGGTTGATCCGTCTTCGTGCCGTTATAAATGTACTTCTCGCCCGACTTCGCGTTCGCGAGCGAACCGATATGTTCGACGAGCTGGTCAATCTCACTCTTGATGATCGCCCGCTGCGACGACTCGTACGTGTCGTTCGACGCTTGCGTCGTCAGTTCGCGGATTCGTTTGACGGCTTCCGTGACTTCGTTCAGCGTCGAATCGGTCAAGTCCATCCAGCTCGTCGCCTCGCTGACGTTGCGGCGGAACTGGTCGATCTCGCGCACCTCGGTCCGGTAGCGGATGCCTTGCATCGCGACGACCGGGTCCTCCGAGGCGCGTTGAATCCGTTTCCCGCTGATCAGTTGTTCTTGCACTTTCGCGAGCGTGTTATAGCTCGACGACAAGTGCTTCAAGTTCGTCTGTGTGAGCATCGTCTGTGTGACACGCATCAGTCATTACCTCCCTACGATTCCCATGCCGTTGATGATTTTATCGAGCATCTCGTCGACGGCGGTGATGTTCCGGGCCGCCGCGTTATAGGCGTGCTGGTACTGGATCATCATCGTCATCTCCTCGTCGAGCGACACGGCGCTTACCGACATGCGGCGCTGGTCCGAGCTCGCCATGAGGGCGAACGTGCTCGCGGCGAGCCGTCCGCTCTGGTCGGCCGCGACGGCCATGTTACCGATCACGTTCTGATAATACTTGCCGATCGACGTGTCGGTCGTGACCGAGCCGTTGAAGGCGAGCGCTGTCGTCTTCAAGTTCGCGAGCGCGAGTGCCCCGCTGCCGTCCCCGATGTTGCCGTCTTTTGACGCGGCGATCAAGTCGAGGTTCTTCATGATGGCGTCGCTCACTTTGATCGTGGCGGCGCTATCGACGTTCGCGAAGAAGTCGCTCGTCCCGTCCGTCCCTTTGGCGTCCTTGTTTTGACTGTGCAGATCATTGAACGCTGTGGCGAACTGTTTCGCCATCTCGTCCAAGTCTTTGAGCATCGTCGTGAAGGCCCCGTCGGCCCCTTCCGGACCGTCGGCCGAGCCGTACATCTCGACGAGCGCCTTCCATTTCCCGTTCGGCATGTCGGCGTGCGTCAAGTCTGTCGAAGCACCCGTCGCGTCCGTCATCGCCAAGTTGTCGAACTTGCCGACGCCACCTGAGATGCCGTCGACGAGCGTCACGTCTTGCCCGTTGATCGTGACGCGGATGTCGAGACGGCCTTCGGCGACACGTTGCGAGTTCCCGCGCGTCTCTCCGTTCAAGTAGTCGACCGGGACGCGCTTGAAGTCGATGTATTGGGCGAGCTCGTCCATGTAGCGATCGCGCTCGTCGTACAGCTCGTTCGGCAACACGCCGAGCGGCTCAGAGTCGCCGATCTGGCGGTTGACGTTCGCGATCTTCGTCATGAGGTCGTTGATCTTCTTCACGACGACGTCGGCTTCCGATTTCAAGTCGTCCTGGACTTTCGAGAGCGACGACGACATGTAGTTGAACGTCTCCGTGAGCGTCATCGCCCGTTGGCGTACGACGCTGCGCGCGCCCGTGTCGTCCGGGTTGACCGACAAGTCTTGGAGCGACGCCCAGAACAAGTCGAGCGATTTGGCGAGGCCGTTCTCCGACGGCTCGTTGATGATGTCTTCCATCCGGCCGAAGGCGGCCTGTTTCGTCGCGTAGAAGGCGTTCTTCACCGACTCGTCCCGATACTGCTGGTCGATCATCAAGTCGCGAATCCGGGCGAGCGTCTCACCGCGGACACCGGTCCCGAACTGTCCGGCCTTCGTGCCGCCGAAGCTGACGCTCAACTGCTCGGTCATGCCGATCGTCAGGCGTTGGCGCGAATAGCCCGGGTTAGAGGCGTTGGCGACGTTGTTGCCGGTCGCCTGGAGCGCCCATTGGTGCGTCGAGAGGCTTCGTCGTGCCGTCTCCAATCCCATAAATGTTGAACCCATGAATCTTCCCCCTTATACGTCGCGGCTGAACGAGCGTGTCTCGAACGCTTGTTGGCCGTAAGTGAAATCGTCTGCGTCTGGCATGAGCATGTCGAGATGCCAGTTGATGTAGTTGAGCGACTGTTCGAGCAGCGCGGCGTTCAATTCGTTCTGCCGTTTCAATTCGAACAAGACCGGTCTCAGTGCTTCTTTCTCTTCATCGTCCAAAACGAGCAAACCTTGAAGTCGTTCCGCTTCTTTTTGTGCGATTTGACGGACGAGTTTCGCTTCTTCTTTGACGAGCGCCGTGAAGGCGGGCATGTCGCCTTTGATCAACAGCTGTTCTTTGTCGTAGGCGAGTTCGAGCAAACGTGTATGTAATGTGAGCATAATGGTCTCCTTTTTCCAAAAAAAGAGCCGACTAAAAAAGGGGTTCCCTTGTCTAGTCAGCTTCCGTGCCGTGTTATCCATGCGAAGGCCTCAAGCGGACCTCGCTTCCATTCATCCTTGTAGAAAGCGTTTGGCGATGTCGCGCGCGTCCCGTGAATACGTCCCCGCGTCGATCTCGGCCTTCAAGGCGTTGATCTTCTCGAGGCGATCCGGATGTTTCACCGGTTCTTCAAACCGGGCGCGGGCTTCCGCCGATATCGATAGTCGGTCCGTTTGGCGTGTTGGCTCGGGCTTCGTCTCGGCTTGCGTTTTCTTCTCGTAAGTGTTCGGTAAATGTACCCACTTGGCAGAATCGATGCGCATGCGTGTCCCCCCTCTTCATGATGTTAGTCCAAACGATAAGCGCGGACGCTCGGTTTCGTGACACTGGCTTGCAAGTGTTGAAGTTCCTGCTGCATGTCGGTCTGGCAACTGGCACATACTTTGCCTGCGTTCGTCGGTTCACCGCACCGGACGCAACTGATGGCAAGTGCAGGATTGTCCTTGATGATCAAGCGTCCTTCATGGATGTATCGCGTGATATCAAGTTCGGAGACGCCTGTCGCTTCGACGAGGGCTCCAATCGTTGTCTGTTTGTTCGCTGGTTCGCGGATGAAGTCGCGCACTTTCAAGAAGTTTTGAAAATCGACTTCAGCGCAGGACGGGCAGTATGGCGAGCGGCCTTGTTTCATGAACAAGCGCCCGCACGTTTGACAAGTTGTCGCTTCCAATGTCATTCACCTCTGCCCTTTATATCGGACGCGTTTTTGATTTGTTTAGCGCCCGGAACAAGCAAACGGCAGAAACTTCTTCATAGCCAGCTTTCTTGAGCGTGAACGCCGCCTGATGGAGCGTCGTCCCCGTCGTGTAGACGTCGTCGATGAGAACGATTTTCTCACACCGGGACGCCTTATGTATAGCGAACGGGTTTGGACGGTGTCGCCTTTGTTCTTTCCCAAGTTCACGCTGACTTGAAACCTCCTTCTTTTCCAGAAGCGATGCCGTCGGTCCGATGGCGCGGGCGAGCAGCTCGGCCTGGTTGAACCGGCGCGTCTTCAACCGTTCCGCTCCGAGCGGAATCGGCACATAGATCGTCCCCGGTTCGCGGCACGTTCGGAGGACCGATCGCACATGTTCGACGAGCGCCGTGTCTCCGCCGAACTTGTACCGATGCAACCAGTTCGCCCCCGCTTCGTCGTAGGCGTAAAACGAACGGACGGTCAGGTCGAACCCGAGGCCGAGCCAACGGACGCAATCGGCGCACGTCCGTCCGTCTTCGGTCGGATGGCCGCAGCGCGGACAACCGGGTACGAGCGGCGTCAGCAACGACTCACAATCGGAACAGACCCAGTCGCGCCGGAGCAACGTCCCCGGCGTCCACGGCACCGTCATCGGTTTTCGACAGACGAGACAGTTCATCGGCGGTTCGCCTGTTTGATCGCTTCGATGGCCCGGTCTTGCCGGAACGTCCGCTCGTTGTAAAAGAAGACGACGTCCCCGGTCGGCGCGTCCGGTTTCCGTCCGGCCCGGCCCGCCATTTGGATGAGTCCGCGTGACGTGAAGAGCACGTGTTCACTCTCAATCACGGCGACGTCGACCCCGCGCACCGTCATGCCCCGCTCCCAAATCGATGTCGCGAGCACGACCCCGTTCTCAGAGGCGAGCCACTCGAGCACATCCGTCCGCTCATCCGTGTCGGCCGAGACGGCCTGATAGGTGAATCCGTTCGCTTCGAGCACTTCCCCGTACCGGATGAGGTCGGCCTTCGTCGGGACGAACAAGAGCCGCGGCGTCTCGCGTCGGCAAAACGCGACGATCGCCTCGTCCGTCTGTTTGACGAGCGTCGGGACGGGCAAGTCGTGCCCGTGATAGCGGCGTGACAAGTGGACGGTCGGGAACTGACGCTGCCAGACGGTCGGGGTCGCCGTCACGAATAAGAAGACCCCTTTCCCCACGCGTCGGATCGTCCACCAGAGCGCCATGTCGAAGGCGAAAGGGAACGCGTCCGATTCATCGACGAGCACATAGTCGAAGACATGTTTCAGATTCAACAGAAGCGGTGCCGTCGCGACGGTGATCATGCCGATCGTGTCTTTCTCCCCGCCGCCGTAGCGCCGCGTGACCGGGACAGAGAAGCCCCGCTCCAAACGATCGGCCCATTCGATGGCGACGTCACGCCGCGGCGAGACGATGAGCACGCGTTTCCCAACGTTTACGACACGTTCGATGACCGGGAACGCCATCTCCGTCTTGCCGGACCCGCAGACGGCGTGGACGAGCCCGGACGACTTGTCGCCCCACCATTTGAGGAGCTGTTCACTCACATGACGTTGGCCGTCGCTCAATTCGAACGGCATGACGAGCTCGGTCGGCTCGATCGGCGTCGTGACGTCGAGTTCTCGTAAAAAGTCGCAGCCGCAGACGCGCCCGAGGTGGAGACAGTTGCGGCAATAGCGGCAATTGCCGTGGTGACACGTGAATGAGCGGGTGTCCATGCTCAAGCAGCGTTGGCAGACTCCGAAGCGGATTGCCGGTGTCCCGGTCGTATCGATGACGAGTTGTCCCATGAGATCAGTCCTTTTTCTCTGACGCTACCAGGCCGCCTGCTTCCATGACATTCCCGTTATCGCAAGCAAGTCGCCCCGTTTCGTTCTTAAGGCGGATGTGTTCATGCACGGAATCGATTACGATGATGGAAGAAACAGACTATTTTAGTGAGGAAGTGGTATACATGCGTCGTTTTCTCGGGACACTGATCGGAGCGGGGCTCATCCTATACGGTGTCGGCACGCTCCTGTCACACACATTGTTCGGTGATCCGCGGGACGAACGGCGGGCGATCGCGGCGGCGGAACAATACGTCGCTTCGACGTATCCACATATCGAGTTGTCACCACTTGGCGCCGGTCTACAAATTTGGGGCAGCGACACATACGTCGTGACCCTCGTGTCGCAGGCGAGCGAGGACACACAGTTTGACGTAGTTGTAAACGGGGATGGAGCGATTATCGCCGATTACTATGATCAAGTCCTGTCCGGGATGGTGACGTTCAATCGATTGAATACGGAGTATCGCCCGCTCGTGGAAACAGCCCTCCGCTCGCTCTCGTTCAAGCACGATTTGTATGAAGAAGTGTTGACCCTCTATGAAGGCGAAGGCTCGGCCGAAGAGGCGCTCGACCCAGCGACGCTCATCCTCGATCACCCGTACGACATCAAACAAATCGGACGCGATCACGGTTCTCTCGTCATCTGGATTGAAGGTGAAAACGCGACCGCACAGCACGCGAGTGAACGGATGCGTGACGTCAAACGCGTGCTCGACGAGGCCGATGTGCCGTTCCGGACGCTCCTCATCTCGATTCAAGACGGGAACGAGTCATTCTATTCGGGACGCGTCAACGCGGAAGACATTGACGAGGAGGCGTTGGCCGAAAGACTGCAACGAAATCATGACGAACGGATGGCATTCGAATAAATGGAAAAACGAACGATTCACTTCATCAAGATTGGCTTGAAGATGCTTGGCATCTTTTTGTTAGTATGGTGGGCATGGTATGTGTTAGACGGAAGCGAGAAAGCCGAACAGCGTGCCATCCAAACTGCCAAAGACTATGTGCACCAGACTTATCCAGATCCAACGCTCCATGTGACAGACGTCATGTATTTATCGCTATATGATCCGAAATATCACATCAGAATGGCTTCAGACACGAGCATCGACACCGATTTTACGGTAAGGGTGACCCGAAGCGGCAAGATTGTCGATGATAGCTATGAAGAAGATGTCGTCTCAAAGTTCAATACATACACGCGTATCCAAGAAGCTTACGATCGAGCTGTGCAAGATGCTCTCCGGTTAGCCTTCTCAGGCCGTATCTCACTTATGAGCGAATTACCGTATTTACAATGGGATGAAAATAAAGACGAAGTAAACAAAATTGACCTTGACGACCTAGAGGTGGACCAAGTGACGGGGCTCTCCTTTTATGGAGCGCGATACGGAATCCTCTTTGCTCGTGTGGGGAGTAAATCGTACACTTATGAAGAGGTGGCGGATTTGTTACGTGAACTCAAATGGGAGGCGGACGACCGTAATATTCGCTTCCACTCCATCAAACTCCAAGTCACAATCGATGGGGTCGAGCGTTATACTGAGGACATCTTCTATGACGACATCGATTCACCTGATTTTGTAGATCACTTAGAACGACGTCTCAACAATTAGAGAAGGTTCATCCACGACATACGCGGATGAACCTTTTGTTATGCCTCTTGGACGTCAAGGTGGACGACAGGCAACTCTTTCACGTACACCTTTTAATCGACGGAAGGCCGCATCGCTGAGTCCGTGAATATTTCGTTGACGTTCAAATAACCGATCCAATCACTAGGCGGTTCGTCTTTTCGTCATTCCAATTGAAAACTTTTCAAATCCGAGCTTCTCATAATACGGTTCCAGTTCTTCCACACACATAAGCTGAGGGATGACACGATGTCGGTCACAGTGCTGAATGAGTTGAACCATGATGTCTTTGCCGATCCCTTTCCCCTGATGGCTCGGTGACACGCACACACCGCATATGATGCCGGTAATCACCCCGTCTGAAATCACGCGCCCCATCCCCACCAACCGATGATCGTCAAACGCATACAGCGCATGCCAACTTTGACGACACATTTTCTCCAGCTCTTCGGCGGACAACCCAAGTGAATTCCATCCTAACTCTTCATAGATGGTTAACAATGCTCCAAAGTCAGCAGGCGGCTCCGTCGTATAGCGTATCGATTCCATCATCGAATCCTCCGTTCTTTTCGTAGACTTTTCTGTAATCCCGGACGTGAACAATCGTCTAGGGCTACGATCAGTTTACTCGTTTTGATAAATCGAGTCGTGCCCCTCCCCCGTCCCACCTCTTAATGAAAAAAGGCGACCGGCCCGATTCAAATCGGACCGATCACCCCTTCGATTCACTTCTTGTAGAACATGATTGCCTCGTACGCCCGGAGCGACAACGTCGTCCCGTCGAGTTGTGGCACGTCGTAGTTGTGGCTGACGACGTCGGCCCGCGTGAAGCCTTCCGGAATCTCATACGTCGTCTCAGGGCCGTAGAAGTTGGCGACGACGAGCACTTCTTCCTCATCCGTCTTCCGCGTGTACGCCCAAACGTCGAGCGCGTCCGGCGTCAAGAGCGTATAGTCCCCGTCCGTCAACACGTCGAGTTCTTTTCGGAGTGAGATCAAGTTCTTGTAGTGATAGAACACCGAGTTCGGGTCGTCGAGTGCCGTCTCGACGTTGACGTCGGTATAGTTCGGCGCCACGTTGATCCACGGTGTCCCGCTCGTGAATCCGGCGTGCGGCGTCGCGTCCCACTGCATCGGCGTCCGCGAGTTGTCGCGCGACTTCTGCTTGATGGCGGCCATCATGTCCTCGTGCGACACGCCCTGCTCACGCTTCAACTTGTAGATGTTGAGCGTCTCGATGTCGCGATAATCGTCGAGCGAGTCGAAGCCCGGGTTCGTCATACCGATCTCCTCGCCTTGATAGATGTACGGCGTACCTTGCAGGCCGTGGAGCACCGTCGCGAGCATCTTCGCACTCTCGACGCGATGGTCGGTGTCATTGCCGAAGCGGCTGACGACGCGCGGCTGGTCGTGGTTGCACCAGAAGATGGCGTTCCAGCCCTTGCCGTGCATCCCTTCCTGCCACGTCGACATGATGTCTTTCAACTGGACGAAGTCGAACGGGGCGGCGACGAACTTCTCGCCGTTCGGATAATCGACTTTCAAGTGGTGGAAGCTGAACGTCATGCTGAGCTCTTTCTCGTCCGGGTTCGAGTAACGGACGCAGTGGTCGAGCGTCGTCGACGACATCTCCCCGACCGTGATGACGTCGTGCCCTTCGAACACTTCCTCGTTCATCTCTTTCAAAAATTCGTGGATGCGCGGCCCGTCCGTATAGAACTTGCGGCCGTCCGAGTCGTCTTCCGGGAAGTCTTGCTGTTTCGAGATCAAGTTGATGACGTCGAGACGGAACCCTTTGATGCCTTTCTCGCGCCAGAAGCGCATCATCTCATAGACGTCCTCGCGCATCTGTTCGTTCTCCCAGTTGAGGTCGGCTTGCGTCTCGTCGAACAAGTGGAGGAAATACTGGCCGCTCTTCTCGTCGTACTTCCAGGCGTTGCCGCCGAACTTCGACTCCCAGTTCGTCGGCTCGTCGCGCCAGATGTAGTAGTCGCGGTAGCGCTCGTCCCCGGCGAGTGACTTTTGGAACCACTCGTGCTCGGTCGAGGAGTGGTTGACGACGATGTCCATCATGAGTCCGATGCCGCGCGCCTCGGCCTCGCGGATGAGCTCATCGAGGTCGTCCATCGTCCCGTACGATGGGTCGATGGCGTAATAGTCACTCACGTCATAACCGTTGTCGTTTTGCGGCGACTTGTACACCGGCGTCATCCAAATGTACTCGATGCCGAGCTCGGCCAAGTAGTCGAGCTTCGCGGTCACCCCTTTGATGGATCCGGTGGCGTTGCCTTCCGGGCTGTAGAAACTTTTCGGATAGATTTGATAGACGACGGATTTGCGCCAGTTTTGTTGTGTCATGTGTGTAGTCTCCTTTTTGTAAGAGTTTTCATTCCAATGGAAAAGAGGGACGAACTGCCGTCCCTCCCTCCCGAGTCATCATGCTACTTTATTCTGTTCGATCTCACCTTTCTTCATGTAACGTTTCGACAAGACGAGCGTCAAGACGAACGGGACGACGATCGCGATGATCATCCCGACGATGAAGAGAAGAATCTTGTCCGTGAAGATCGAGAGGAAACCAGGGAGTCCCCCGACACCGATTCCGATCGCTTGGACGTTATTGAGCGTGATAAAGATGGCGGCTGTCGCCGATCCGATCATCGCCGAGTAGAACGGGAACTTGTTCGGCAAGTTGACCCCGAACATGGCCGGCTCGGTGATCCCAAAGTAAGCGGAGATCGCCGACGTCGACGCCATGCTCTTTTGTTTCGCGTTGTGCTTGTAAACGACGAACATCGCGAGTGCGGCCGAACCTTGGGCGATGTTCGACAAAGCGATCATCGGCCAAATGAACGTACCACCCGTCTCGGCGACGAGTTGCAAGTCGATGGCAATGAACAAATGGTGCATCCCCGTGACGACGAGCGGTGCATAGAACAATCCGAAGAGGAGCGCCCCGACGACCGGAATCGCCTCGAACACGTTGACGAGGCTCATCGCGATGATGTTACCGAGACCACGCGTGACCGGACCAACAATCGCGAGCGCGAGGAAACCGGTGACGACGATGGCCGTGATCGGCACGACGAGAAGCTGGATCGCGTTCGGCACATGTTTCTTCAAGAAGATCTCAATATGGCTCAAGATGAAGGCCGCAGCCAAAATCGGCAAGATTTGACCTTGATAACCGACTTTCTCGATCTCGAACAAGCCGAGGATGTCGAACGTCGGAACGTCGCCTTCAAGCGCCGCTTGACCGTAACCCCAGGCGTTTAATAGGTCCGGGTGGACGAGCAAGAGACCCATGACGATCCCGAGTACTTCGCTGCCGCCGAACCGTTTCGTCGCCGACCAACCGACGAGTGCCGGCAGGAAGACGAACGCCGTGTTCGCCATCATGTTAATGAGGTCCCACAGCCCTTGCAAGTTCGGGTACGCCTCGATGAGCGTCGCATTGTCGACGAACAAGCCTTCCGACGCGAGCAAGTTGTTGATCCCCATCAATAGACCGGCGACGATGATGGCCGGAATGATTGGCATGAAGACGTCCGAGAATACTTTGACGAGTTTTTGAAGCGGGTTCATCTTCTTGCCGCCGGCCGATTTGACCTCGGCGACCGTCGCCGCCTCAAGTCCGGCGAGCTTGATGAACTCGGCGTAGACGCGTTCGACGTCCCCCGCCCCGATGACGACTTGGTACACACCCGAGTTCTCGAATGCCCCTTTGACGAGGTCGGCTTCTTTCACTTTCGCCTCGTCGACTTTCGACTGGTCTTTCAGTGAGAGACGGAGCCGCGTGACACAGTGCGCCGCCTTGTCGACGTTATCCTTGCCCCCGATGGCTTCGAGGATATCCGCCGCGATTTGACGATAATCTGCCTTCATAATGTAGGCCTCCTTTGTTTGAAAGCGTTTGTTGAGAACGGTTACATATGATTACAAAAAAAGTTTAACTTATATAGACGAGTTGTGTCAACAACTTATCTATATAAGTTATCGTGACAAACGTGTGACAGTCGTTCACTCATTTTGTTCCCTCTCGTGTCGATTCGAAACGACAAAAAAAAGACCCTTTCCGAAGAAAGAGCCTTAGCGGCGGGCCACGTCACTGAACTGGAACTTGTCGAGCCGGTGACGGGACTCCGTATATTCGAACTGTCGTCCCTCGTAAAGGAACGTGTCGTTCGTGATGACGATGACGTAGTCGTAGTCGTGCAGATCGAGCCTTATCCGGTCGAGCGCCGTCACGTCCTCGGCGGCGATCTTTCGTTTGGCGTAACTGATCTGAAGGCCGAGCTCACGCTCGACGTACTCATAGATCGACCGCTCGGCGATCTCTCTCGTCAGGCCGGGAACGAGGTCTTTGACGAAGTAGTTCACGTCCAAGATGACGTTCTCGCCATCGAAATTTCGCACCCGCTCGATGCGGTACATCCTCGTCTCCGGCTCGAGGTTCATCCGTTCGGCGAGCCAAGGCGGTGCCTCGATCTCCTCGAACGACGCGACCGTCGTCTGGATGGAACGGCCGAGCATGCTCGCGTACACTTCCGAGAAGCTGACGATCCCGTTGAACTGAAACTCGATCTGGTCGCGCCGCAAGACGAAGACGCCTTTGCCGTGATGCTTCCGGACGTAGCCGTGCTCTTGCAAGAGATCGAGCGCCTTGCGGACCGTGCCGCGGCTCGCGTCGTACGTGTGCATGAGTTCGGTCTCTGACGGCAACTTCGACTCCGCTTCGAGGACACCGTTTCGCATCTGTTCAACGAGCTGTTCGTAGATTTGTCGATATTTGGCCACGTGCCCTCTCTCCTTTCATCGAAAAAGACGACCGTTCGGCCGTCTTTTTGTTACCAGTTGCGGCGATACCACGTGATGCCGATCGCACCCGGTCCGAGATGTGTCCCGATGACCGGTCCGAAATGGCTCCCCGCGATGTGCGCTTTCGGGAACTTCGCTTTCATCGAGGCAATCTCTTCGGCTTGACGCTCCGGGCAGTTGGCATGGATGATGCCGATGCAGTACCCTTCTCCGTCTCCTTTGATCGTCTCTTCCATCATCTCTTCGATGCGACGGACCGCTTTCTTGTACGTCCGGATTTTCTCGAACGGTACGATGAGTCGGTCCTGGAAATGGAGCACCGGCTTGATTTGAAGGAACGAGCCGACGAGCGCCTGGGCCGCGCTCAATCGCCCGCCGCGCTGCAAGTGGTCGAGGTCGTCGACGACGAAATAGGCACGGATTGAGGCGCGCACGTTCTCTAAGTGCGCCATGATCTCTTGCGCCGAGGCACCGGCGTCACGGAGCTTGACCGCTTCTTCGACGAGGAACGCTTGCGGCATGCAAGAGATTTCCGAATCGAACGCATGGACGTTGACGTCGACCATGTCGTTCAAGGCGATCATCGACTGGTACGTCCCGCTGATCCCGCTCGAGAGCGTGATGGCGATGACGTCGGTCACTTCATTCGGGAGCTGTTCGATCAATTCGACCGTCTCCCCGATGCTCGGCTGTGACGTCGTCGGCAAGTTCCCTGCCTCGATACGGCTATAGAACGCCTCAGTCGAGATGTCGACGGCTTCGCGGAACGACTCCCCGTCAAAAATCACGCTGAGCGGCGCGACGTGCACCTCGCGCGCTTCACAAAAATCGGCCGGCAAATAGGCGGTACTGTCGGTCAAAATAGCTATGTTTCCCATTCTATATCCTCACTTTACATCGTTTCATTTTTCCAATTATGTTAGGATTCCATTCCATATTGTAACACAAAAACGAGGTAAAGCATCGGTCTCGGTCAAATCTCGACCCATCCGCGGCGAATCGCGTCGACGACGGCTTGTGTCCGGTCGTTCACGTCCATTTTACGAAGGACGGACGAGACGTGGTTTTTGACCGTCTTCTCGCTGATGAACAACATGTCGCTAATGTCGCGGTTCGAACGGCCATCGGCGAGCAAGTGGAGCACTTCGACTTCACGGCGTGACAACAACTGATAGACAGGATCGTCCGTGCGGTTCTCGACGTTGCGGCCGGCATGTTCATCTTTGATTTGCAGAAGGCGGCGATATTCTTTCAGTACGTTCGTCGTCACTTTCGGGTGCAAATACGCCCCGTCCTTGGCGACCGAACGGACGGCCGAGATGAGCTCGGTCGAGGCGACTTCTTTGAGCAAGAAGCCAGATGCGCCCGCTTCGAGCGCATGCGTGATGTATGACTCATCGTCATGGATCGACAAGATGAGGACGCGCGTGTCCGGCGAGAGGAGGGACAACTGTTTCGTCGCCTCGATCCCGTTCAAGTCCGGCATGTTGATGTCGAGAATCATGATTTCCGGGTTGTGCTCGTTTGCGATACGGATCGCGTCGAGCCCGGTGCGTCCTTCGGCGACGACGTAAAATTCGTCCTCTAAATCAAAAATCCGTTTCAAGCCTTCGCGAAACAGCTCGTGGTCATCGACGATCGCGATGCGTGTCTGTGTCAGTTCCATTGTATGATTCCCCCTTGGTTCTTTCCGTTACGTGATCGGAATCGACATGCGGACGACCGTCCCTTTGCCGACTTCCGAATCGATGGTGATGCTGCCATTGACGAGCTCGATCCGTTCGCGCATCCCTACGATGCCGAACGATTCTTCCCCGATCGTGCTCGGGACGAAGCCGACGCCGTGATCGCGCACGTGGATGTGAATCGCGTCGTGCGCTTGTTCGACGTTGACGATGATTTCTGATGTCTTCGAATGCTTGATCGCGTTTTGGACGGCCTCTTGGACGAGGCGGAACACGTTGATCTCAAGCTTCTCCGGGAGACGCGCCCGGTTGCCTCGATAGTTGAGCCGTGTCTTGATCGTCGTGTATTCCTCCGTCTGATGAAGGTAACGCTCGAGCGTCGGCAAGAAGCCGAGGTCGTCGAGCGACATCGGACGGAGGTCATAGATGAGCCGCCGCACGTCGACGAGGGCGCCTCTTATGAGTCGCTTCAACTCATGCAGTTCGGCGAACGCCTCGTCCTTGCCGCGTTTGTCAAACGTCTTCTCAATCAAGTCGGCCCGAATTAAAATATGAGCAAGCGATTGCGCCGGTCCGTCGTGCATCTCACGGGCGAGGTGGCGCCGCTCGCGCTCCGCCGCCTCGAAGACGCTGATCGCCATCTCTTGTTTTTTCATCATGTCCGAATACTCTTGTTGCAAGTCGTCACGTAAGAAGTTCAAGACGACGGACACCCGGCTGACGAGCTTTTCGGCCCGTTCGATCGTGTCCTCGAGGACGAGCAATCTGCGCTCGAGGTCGTTTCGGCGCTGCTGGGCGTTCATCTCTTCTTTTTGGACGAGGAAACGCTCGAGTTGCATCTGGTTCGCCCGCTCGTAGGCGTCCCGGATCTCTTGTTCGCTATGTATATGAAACTTCTTGCTCACTTGGACGAGCTTGTTCTTCGCCGCTTTCACGAGCAAATCGAGCCGGTCCGATTCCGCGATATAAAACTCGATCTTTTCCGTCAAATCTTTCAACTCGTTTTGAATCAACGAATACTCGTTGGCCGAACTCTCGGTTATCCGGACGATCTCCTCTTTACTTTCCGTCACCGTATCAATCATATTTGTTATGATATGTTCTAAAGCTGTACGATCGGTAATATGATTCACGATGCCATCCCCTAATACGTCGGTAGTTAGTCCTCGTTTCTATTATCGTCTCAAAAAGCGAATGTTACAGTGTCACATAGAGGTCTCCTTAGCCAAATTCGCCAAACGAGGCGGAATCGCCTACTTGAATTCTAAAAAAAATATTCAAAAATAGAAAGGAGAATTTTCAGAAATGTCTGCTGAACCAAATTATACTATAAAACAAGATGGAGAATACGAGGTCGTCATTCAAAAGTCAAAATTCATCGCCCACTTCAAACGGGTCGAGACCGAAGAAGAGGCGCAAGCGTTCATCCAGACGATCAAGAAGGCGCATTGGAACGCCAACCATAACTGTTCGGCCTACATCATCGGAGAACGGAACGAGCACCAGAAGGCGAACGATGACGGCGAACCGAGCGGCACGGCCGGGATGCCGATGCTTGAAGTGTTGCGCAAACGACAGTTGAAAGACACGGTCGTCGTCATCACCCGTTATTTCGGCGGCATCAAACTCGGCGGCGGCGGGCTCATCCGGGCCTACGGCGGTACGGTGAGCGAAGGGCTCGATGCGGTCGGTATCGTCGAGCGTGTCCCGATGCAACGGCTGACGCTGTCGGTCGATTACGGCTGGATTGGGAAAGTCGAAAACGAACTGCGCCAATCGGACTATCTCCTCGATGACATCGTCTATGCCGAGGATGTCACGTTCCACGTCTCCGTCCCGGTCGAAGCGACCGAGACCGCTCTCGCCTGGCTCGTCGACTTGACGAACGGACAAGGGGGACTCGAGACCCAGGACGTCCGTATCATCGAACGTGATTTTGTGCGGTAGGTCACGTATACTAAAAGAAACGACTGAAATGAGGAGAAGACATGGAACAACCCCCTCGTAAGAAACGTCCCCCATGGAAAGCCATCATCATCGCCCTCGGCATCGTCATCGCCCTCGGTGGTGCGGCATTCGGCTACTTCGTCTTCAAGGCGAACGAGACGGCCGAGAACACGAACGATGAGCTCAACCGCGGCGACAAATCGGACCGTCGTGACGACACGGTCGACTTGACGAAAGATCACTTCTCCGTCCTCTTGGCCGGCGTCGATGGCGGTGCCTCGCTCGAGGAAGGACGGACCGACTCCCTCATGGTGGCGACGTTCAACAAGGAATCTCGCCAAGTCACACTCGTCAGCATCCCGCGTGACGCGTACGTCGACATCGTCACGACGGACGGCGAGTTCAAGGACAAGATCAACCATGCTTACTCGTACGGCGGCATCGACACGACGATCGCCACGGTCGAGAACTTGTTCGACATCCCGATCGACTACTATGCGACCATCAACTTTGATGGGATCGAAGACCTCGTCGATGCGGTCGGCGGCGTCGAGGTCGACGTGTTGATCCCGATTTCGGGCCGAGCGACCGGAAACGTCGAGCTCGAACCGGGCGTCCAGACGCTGAACGGCAAAGAGGCGCTCGCCTACGCCCGGATGCGCAAAGACGACCCCGAGGGTGACGTCGGCCGTGCGAAACGCCAGCAGCAAGTGCTCGAGGCGATCATCAACGAGGCGACGACGATCAACTCGTTCACGAAACTGAATCGGATCATGAACGCCGTCGGCAACAACATCCGGACGAACATGTCGCTCGCAGAGGCGTCACAGCTCCAGCCGTACACGAAGTCGCTCCGCTCGTTCAATCAAGAGACGCTCGCAGGTGACGACTTGACGATCGGCGGCGTCTACTACTACGAGATCGACGAGGCGGACCTCGCCGACAAACAAGCGCTCCTCAAGACCGAACTCGGACTTCCGGTCACGGCCGGCACCGATTCTGACACGGAAGAAGAGTCGGACGACGACGGGCTCAGTGAAACGACGACGTATTAAAAAACGACCGTAGACATCATGTCTACGGTCGTTTTAGTGTCAATCCGACACGTTCGTCCGGCCGAGCAGGCGCCGGGTCGTCTGGATGATCGGTTTATAGTTCGGATGGATCAACTCCGTCGACTCGACGATCAGTTCGATGACGATCAAGACGATGACGAACGTGATGACCGCCCCGAGCATCGTCGTCTTCGCGAACAGGATCGAGGCGATGCCGAAGAAGAACGTCATCCCGTACATGAGAAGGACCGCTTGCCGCGTCGTGAACCCCATGTCGATCAATTGGTGGTGCATGTGCGACTTGTCGGGTGACATCGGCGGCCGCCCTTGGACGAGCCGGCGGACGATCGCGAAGATCGTGTCCGAGATCGGCAGGCCGAGCAACAATACCGGTACGACGAGCGAGAACAACGTCACGTTCTTGAACCCGATGAGCGAGAACACGGCGAGCATATAGCCGAGGAAGAGCGCCCCGGTGTCCCCCATGAAAATCTTCGCCGGATAGAAGTTATGGACGAGGAAGCCGAGCGTGCTCGCAAGGAGCAGCAGGGCCATCATCGTCAAATAGACGTTCCCTTGGATGATCGCGAGGAGCGCGATCGTCCCGAGGGCGATGCTCGACACCCCGGCGGCGAGCCCGTCGAGCCCGTCGATCAAGTTGATCGCGTTCGTGATGCCGATCAGCCAAAGCACGGTCACGGGAATGCTCCATGAGCCGAGATATAGCTGTTGGTCGAACGGCAAGTTGATCATCTCGATGCGCATGCCGGAATGAAGCACGACGACGGTCGCGATCATCTGGCCCATCAGTTTGACGCGGGCCGACAGCTGGAACCGGTCATCGATGAGACCGGTCAGGATGATGACGACGGCACCGATCAAGATGGCGTCATTGTAACGGCTCGCTGGCAATAGGAGCGCATAGCCGATCAAAAACGAGATGAAGATGGCGAGGCCGCCGATTCGCGGCATCGGCCGCATATGAACTTTTCGGGCGTTCGGGTGATCGACCGCTCCAATCAAATACGCAAACCGGCGCACGAGCGGTGTGATCAAGATGGCCATCACAAAACTGACCAACATGGCAATCCATAGCATGGGCCCACAGTTCCTCTCTCAATAAAAATAGACTCTGGCGAATTATAGCATATTTCCCGTCACCGAAATCGTATCAGAAATATTACAGGCAAGAAAGCCCGACGAGTACTTCGTCGGGCAAAAGTCATGCGTGCGCTGGTTCCGTCGTGACGTTCTCAGCTGCTTCATATGTATAGAGGCCGCGGCCGATTTTCTTGATTTCCGGGTTCACCGACTCGATTTTCACCATAAGCTGATAGATATTGCTAATATGGTGCCGGTAGCGGAGCTCGAGCTCCATCTGGATATCCCGGACGCTCATCGTCTTCCGTTCTTTCAATAAATCCGTCACTTGATGGACGTACACTTCGAGCGGGTAACGTTGATTAACACGACGTGGGCGCAACCGTTTCGTCGCATCCGACATGACGTCATCTTCTCTTTTATCCCGGCTCAGCTCCGAGATCAAATACTCGGCGCGGCGTTGCAATTGACGATACGACTCCTCGATCTCCATCAGTTCCCGATAGATGTGTTCGTTGACGTTCGTAGTTTCCATGCACAAATCCCCTTCTACATCCATTTAAAACCCTTGATTACCTATTTTAAATCAAGAATTTCTAATAATTCCTTGTTTCCATATAAAAGTGTAACGGATTTGTAATGTACTTGTCATCTAGTTTTTGGGCATATCTGTCTATTAGGGACTTTCTACCCAAAAAAATAAAGATGGCGACTGTTCGGGGCAGTCGCCATCTCACGGAAGATGATTGTAGTCTTTACGCTCGGATGCGTTCGAGGATGCGTCCAAGCGAGAGTTCGTCGGTCGAAGAAACGATGAGGTCTGCATGACCGAGCATCGACTCTTCCCCGACGGCGACAGCAAACATGTTTGCCGCTTTGATCGCAGTCACGCCTGCGGCTGCGTCTTCAACGCCGATGGCATGTTCGGGTTTCACGCCAAGGGCAGAGGCAGCCTTCAAAAACACTTCGGGATGTGGTTTTGAGTCGGCGACAGTTGCTGCATCGACAATGTGGTCGAAGTAATGACGGACGCCAAGTGCGTCAACGACCGCGAATGCGTTCTTTGAAGCGGACGCCATCCCGATTTTGAGACCAGCCTCTTTAATTTCATCGAGGAATGAAACGATGCCCGGTAGCAAATCGTCAGAAGAGATGTGCTGAATGAGTTCAACATAATGCTCGTTCTTCTTGTTCGCGAGTTCCGCTTTTTCAGCCGGTGTGAAGTCAGACTGTCTTCCGCCGAGCGCAAGGATGCGTTCGAGCGAGTCAGTACGACTCACGCCTTTTAGCGTCTCATTGAACTCACGGTCAAATGGAATGCCGAGCTCTTCCCCGAGTTGTTTCCAAGCGAGGTAATGGTACTCCGCGGTGTCGGTGATGACACCGTCCAAATCGAAAATGACTGCTTCAATCGTTGACATACATGCTTTCCGCCTTTCCTTCAAATGTTTCTGTCGTCAGACTACATTTAGGGAACTTGACAAGTACCCGCTGCTCGTTGGTCATCGATGCAAACGGTTGCACTTGTTCGATTTCTATTATATCGGATATCGACTCATCTATGCAACCGCTTTCGCAGAAAAAAATAAAAAGAAGGGCATGGTCGCCCTTCTAATCATCATTACAATTGGATGCCGACGACTTTCACGTTGACGGCGAGCGGTGTCATCGCGAGCATCGTGTCCATGTCTTGCGTGATGCGTTCTTGGACGGCCGTGATCGTCTTGATGATCGACTGCCCGTACGCGACGTATACCGCGAGCTGGATGACGACGCCTTCCTCGGTCTCATCAACTTTCACGTGCTTCATGAGCGCGCGCTCCGACAATTTCGTGTCTTCTTGCGTGAACGAGACGTACTTCGTCTCTTTCACCGCGACGGCGGCGATCATTTCGACGACGTGGCGCGAGACGTTGACGTCTCCTTCAGTACTGTTCATTCCATTTCCGTATGGCATGGTGTCACTTCCTTAACTCTAGTTTCGTTACCCTAATGTAAAGTGTAGCGGAAAACGCGCGTTTAGAAAAGAGTTTACGCCTTTGTCGCCCGATCGTCCTGTACGCGCCGGACATCGATCTCGACGAGCGGACGCAAAAGCCGGACCGCGGGTGGACTGATGATGAGGAGGACGATCGCGAACGCCACCCCGAACAAGACGAGGAGCTGGAGCCATGACGTCGGCATGAACGCGGCCGGTACGAACGCTTTCCATCCGACGACGAGGAAGACGTGCACCAAGTAGACGTACAGGCTGTACTTGCCGGCCCTCGTGAACACCGGCAACTCGCGCCCCGGGATGATGAGGGCGAAACTGATCGCCATGAGGAGCGACACCGTGTAGACGATGAGGAACGCGAACGGGCCGCTCCACATCGCCTCCGGCACCGCCGTCTCATAGGCGAAGCGGAACTTGAACAAGTTACCGACATGATAGAACGCGTCTTCTTTTTGAAAGCTCATCGAGGCGAGCAGACCGAGCGTGAGCGTCGTGAAGACGGCCGCCCCGCCGATACGGTAACGATTTCGTTGCTCGGCGCGCTTCGGGAGCTCGAAGAAGTTCAACGTGTCACGCGCGCTCATCCAGTTGCCGATCAAGAAGAACGGATAGAACATGACTACTTTCCGGAGCGCGAAGAATCCGGTCGACTCGGCCTGGAAGCCGAACAACAGCGCGAACAACAGCGCGTACAGGACGTACCCTTTCAACTGGGTGACGTACGGTGTGATGACGTACCAGATGATGATCGCCATCAAGTACCAGAGCGCCCAGTACGGCTTCAACACGTTCAGTCCCGGATTGTCGATCGACAAGAGCGGGATGCCCTCGGTGAAGGCGAACCACGAACCGAGGATGACTTGCCAGATGACATAGACGACGAACAGTTGGATGACGCGCAAATAACGGTTCTCCCGGAAGAAGTAACCGCTCAGCATGATGAACAACGGCATATGAAACGTGTATAAGAATAAATAAATCCAATTCGGCAACAAGTCGTCATAGGCGCCGCGCACATCGGTCAACAAATGACCGAACACGACGAGCAGGACGAGCACGCCTTTAATATTGTCGTACCAATGGTTTCGCATAAACATTCCTCAAATTCCTAGTTGTTGTCTCGCCCATTCTTTTTGATGTTCCCAAAAAGCGATGATGTCTTCCTTTTGTTCGAGCGGGAGTTCCTCGAGCATATCGCCCACCTCGTCCTCGATTGGCAACAAAAGTCCCGGGTCTTGCTGGATGAGCTCCATCACTTTCTCGAAATGGTTGAAGAACACCTCTAGTTCACGTGGCGCCTGTCGTTCGAGCATCTGGCCGACATTTGCGACGTATCCCGCAAAGTGAGTGAGATAAAAGATGCGCACCCGTTCCGTAAGCAACTTGTCCTTGAAACGCTCCGCCTCTTTGACAATGGCCGCCCCTTCACGCAACAGATTGAAGTTCGCGAAGTAGGATGCTTTACCTTCAGTCAGTTTGACGATTTTTTTACAAAGTCGGACCATTTCTTCGCCCTCGAACCCTTCCATGAAATAGCGATTGAGCGTCACTTTCACATCGGCATGCTGTTTATATAATCCAACGATTAGCTCAATCAACTCGTTTTGGTCGAACTGTTTCAACTCGGTCCGTAACTCGCCGACTTTCATCTTCTTCATCGAGATTCACCCGCCCACAATTTTTTCCTCACTTATCATAGCCGATTTTTCGCCTTCCTAAAATTACGAATTCACGAAAAAATGATGACGTCACTGTCATCATTCCCACATTTCATCGCCGACAAGCGATTTCGTCAAAAAATGCTCATCAAGCAGCACGTTTATCGCGTATTCAAATAGACGAGTTTGGGTAATGTATAGTATAGTAGTTTTACTAAATAGTCTGAATATTCTAAAAAAGGAGGTGTAGAGAATGTCTTCCGTCATCCGCAACCGTCATCACATGGTCCATGACCCGAAACGATCATTCTCTAACTTCGGATTTTGGTGGTTCATCGGCGCCTTTTCCGTTGGACTGTTCATCGTCGCCTTCGAACCGCTCCGTGAGCGGTTCACCGCCATGCATCCGATCGTCAACGCCCTGTCGCTCCTTGGCCTTTCGTTTTTAGTCGGTGTCGCCATGAAACTCGCCCGCGACGTCTGGTGGCTCAACTACTTGCTCGAGCGCACCTCGAACCGTTACCTCTACATCGGGGCCGACACGCTCAAGAGCTGGCAGTACACGCTCGACTCGATTTGGCTCCTCACCCGCACGTCACAAAAAAAGCTCGGCCGATTGTATATCCACATCGACCGAACTGTCCGTTCTGAAGAGGCGAAACGTCTGTTCGCCGCCTATTTGATTGATCGGGGTGTGCTCGTCGTCTACTCACGGCCTTCGAAGCCGAAGAAGATGGCGTGACCGTCAACCGATATATGAGGTGACCCACGCCCGGGCCGCCTCGACTTCCTCCATTCGCAGTTCATGCCCGCCTCCGTGATAGAAGAGCTCGACGTCCGCCCCGGCTGTCCGGAGTGTCGATGTGAGCTCTTCTGTTTCTGTTTTCGGGCAAATCGGGTCGCGCTCTCCTGCCGAGATGAACACGTTCGCGCCTGACAGGCTCGGGAGCGTGAGCGAACGGTCGGGCACCATCGGGTGGAACAAGAGCGACGCCTTGAACGCGTTCTCCCGATAGAGGGCCGAGCCGATCAAGTTGGCACCGTTCGAATAGCCGAGCGGGATCATCTTGTCGCGGTCGATCCCATACTCCGCGGCCGCCTCGTCGAGGAACGCAAGGAACCGTTCTGTCTGTTTCTTCAAGTCCTCAAGGTCGAGCACGCCTTCCGCGTGGCGGCGGAAGAAGCGCGACATCCCGTTCTCGAGGACGTCCCCGCGCAGCGTCAGGATGTTCACGTTCGGGTCGAGTTCTTTCGCGAGCGGAATCAAATCCTGTTCCGTCCCGCCTGTGCCGTGTAAGAGGACGAACGTCGCCTCGGTCGTGCCTTTAATGAATTGATGAATCATAGTATCTCTCCTTTTGGAATCGTGATAGGTGGTAACGTGTTCGTGATGGCGTCGCGTTTCGACTCGAACCAGTCCGGCAGTTGCAACGCCGTGCCGAGCGACTCGATCGTCTCGTCGACGAGGAAGCCCGGGGCGTCCGTCGCGAGCTCATGCAAGATGCGCCCCTCATCATGGAAATAGACCGAGCGGAAGTAGTGCCGCTCTTTCACCTCGGTCGGCCGGAGCCCTCGTTCGAAGATGGCGTCTTGCCATGTGCCGTAGTCCGCGCCATCTGTGACGCGCCAAGCGATATGGTGAACCGTACCCGTCCCCGGAACCCCGTTCGGGAGGACGGTTTTTTTCACGTCGATGACGTTGCCGTAGTCGGCAGACCCGATGAGCCGGACCCATTCCGAATCTTCCCCGACCTTCTCGAAGCCAAACAACTCGGTCATGAGCCGCACCGTCGCCTCCGGCTGTTTCGACAACAACGTCGCGCCGGCGAATCCGATGATCGCCTCGTCCGTCGTGATGCCCGGCACGACCCATTTCGTCCGCTTCGAACTACTCCGTGCGACGAGCTCGACGACGAGTCCGTCCGGGTCTTCAAACAAGAGCGACGGCTCGCCGAACCGTTCGGTCGCGACCGTGCCGACGCCGTGCGCGTTCAGCCGGCTTTCCCAAAACGTCAGGCTCCCTTCAGGCACGAGGTACGCCGTGACACCGACTTGCCCGCTGCCGACGCTGCCTTGATTCAACCCGGGAATCGGGAAGAACGTGATCGCCGTCCCCGGCGTCCCTTCCTCATCCCCGAAATAGAGGTGATATGTCCCCGGGTCATCGAAGTTGACCGTCTGTTTGACGAACCGCAGTCCGAGGACGTCGCCGTAAAAGTCGATCGTGCGTTGCGGTTCTTTAACCATCGCCGAGATGTGATGGATGCCCGCTGATTGTAGCTTCATGTGATGTCCTCCTTTTATTATCTTGATTTCAAGATAAATCATTTTCAAACAAAAGTGAAACTTTTTGCTCACGTTGGCGTACGCTAAGGGTAGACACTTTTTTGGAGGAGGTATATAGATGACGTTACACATTGACCGCGTCTCAAAACAATTCGGCGACTTCACGGCCGTCGATGACTTAAGCTTTCACGTCCCTAGAGGAGAAATGTACGGTTTGCTCGGAGCGAACGGCGCCGGGAAGACGACGACGTTCCGGATGGTCCTCGACATCTTGAAACCGAGTGACGGGAACATCTCGTGGGATGGCCGCGCCGTCGACCACCGCCTCGTCGGCTATTTGCCGGAAGAACGCGGACTGTATCCGAAGTCGCCCGTCCGCGACCAACTCGTCTTTCTCGCAAGTTTAAAAGGCATGCGCTCGGCCGAGGCGAAACGGGCCGTCAAGTCGTGGCTCGAACGGCTCGAGATCCCGCAATATGAGACAATGCGCGTCGAACAGCTGTCTAAAGGGAACCAACAGAAAGTCCAACTCGTCGCAGCGCTCATCCACAACCCGGAACTGCTCATCTTAGACGAACCGTTCAGCGGCCTCGACCCGGTCAACGTCGAGATTTTGAAACGGGAAGTGCTCGCCCTTCGAGACGCCGGGACGACGATTGTCTTCTCGAGCCACCGGATGGAGCACGTCGAGGAGCTGTGCCAACACATCGGTATATTGAAAGGCGGCCGTGCCGTCGTCAGCGGCGACGTCACGACGATCAAATCACGGTATGAAGAGCCCGTCCTCTTCCTCGAGACGAATCGGATCGACGTCATCACGGCGCTGCCACTCGTCCGAGCGGTCGAACCGCATAAGACGGGCCACCTTGTCCGTCTCGCTTCGTTCGACGACAGTGACGCCGTGCTCGGTGCCCTCGTCCAAGCGGGTGCTTCCATCAAGACGTTCATGCGTCAACCCGTCTCATTGAATGACATCTTTATCAAGGAGGTCGGCCAACATGTTTCATAACTTCGGACCACTCTATTCGTTCACGCTTCGTTCGAAACTGCGCTCGAAGGCGTTCCTCATCTCCACGTTGCTGACGATCTTGTTCATCTTCGGCTTCACGAACATCGATCGCATCTTGTCGAACTTTGAAGACACGGACAGCGCGCAGGCAGTCCTCGTCACCGAGAACGCCGAGCTCGCCACGGTCATGCAGTCGCTCGGCTATGAAGACGTCACGTCAGCCGACATCACCGAAGACGAGGCACGCGAAGGGCTCGGCAACGGTGATTACGAGGTCGTCGCGTTCATCGACGGCTACTCGGCCCGCGTCTTATCGGAACGCCCGGAGACGGAGTTCACGACGCTCTTGCAAACAGCGCTCCGCGAAGTGCGGAACGCCGAGTTGATCGAGACGTCAAACATCGATCCGGCCGTCGTCGCCTCGCTCAACGAACCGGTACCGATCGAAGAGTCATACCTCGGCCGCGGCGGTGAGAACTCGGACGAGCTGTTCTCGTCGTTCGCCTTCGTCTACGTCATGCTCATGCTCTTGTACGTCTCGATCATCACGTACGGCTCGATGATCTCGACCGAGGTGACGACCGAGAAATCGTCGCGCGTCATGGAGTTGATCATCTCGACGACACATCCGGTGACGCACATGCTCGCCAAAATTTCAGCCATCGGGACGCTCGCCCTGTTCCAAATCGGGATCTTCCTCGGGTTCGGCTACTTCAGCGCCCGCAGCAACGAGATGGCCCAGTCGGTCATCGACAATGCGGGGAACGCGCGCGCCGTCCTCTACTTGCTCACGTTCTTCGCGCTCGGATATTTGCTTTACGCGGCCATGTTCGCTGTCCTCGGCTCGCTCGTCAGTCGCGTTGAAGAGTCGCAACAGATGACGATGCCGGTCATCATGCTCCTCGTCGCCGGGTTCCTCGCCGCCATGTTCGGTTTGAACAACCCGGACGCGCCGCTCGTGACAATCTTGTCGTTCGTCCCGTTCTTCACGCCGATGCTCATGTTCCTCCGCGTCATGCTCGTCGACGTGCCGGTGTGGGAAGTCGCCCTCTCGATCGGGATCATGCTCGGCTCGATCGGTGTGATTTTGTGGGTCGGCTCGAAGTTTTATCGCGGCGGTGTCTTGTTCTATGGCAACAACGCGATGAAACAATGGCGACAAATATTACAGAATCGTCAATAACGTTTACAGCATTTTCGTTTTCGTATACTCTAAAGAATGTGCAAAATGAGGAGGAAACGAACTATGCGATCACGATTACTCGCAGCTTTGATTTTTACATTCATGACGACGCTCACGACGTTCATCTGTTATACCGTCTTCTTGGAAGCGGATGCGTTGTGGCAAATCTTGCTCGCATACGCGGGGAGCACGTTCCTCGGGACGCTCGCGTTCTGGTACCCGGTCAGCCGCCGTGCCGAGACGTCACGCTTCGGCGGGGCGTGGATCGGGATCTTGATCACGGCGACGACGCTCATCGGGTTCACGATCATCCGCTTCACCGTTCGCGGTGATGCCGCATCCTTACTCGACTGGCAGACGATGCTCGCGAGCCTCGCCTACACGTTCGGTTACGTCGGTTGGGTGCTCACGATTCTCAACATCGTCCTCGGCTTCTTACTCGCCGGGACGAAACCGAAAGTCCGTTATGAAGCGCGCATGTCGCGCTAAACGAGAAGCAGCCGTTCACATTGAACGGCTGCTTTTTCACTGCAACTTATACGATTTATCGCTCAACCCGAACTCTGCGTACTGGAACGAGTTATCCGTGAACTGCTCCGGGACGAGCCGGTCGACGTAACGGGCGAACGGGACGATTCGGTGCGACGTGTCCTGAGCCCGGCCAAGGTCGAGCACAGCGTCGACGAGCGCCTCGAGCGCGTGATGGCTCGTCGGTTCTTCGTCTTCCGCGAAGATGCGGCGCAACTCTTCTTCGTGCATCAAATCGAAGATGCGCATCCGCGCCTCGAGCTCGTGCTGCATGTCCTCGGTCGACTTCCCATGCATCGCCTCGTCGTAGGCGAGTTTCATCTGTTCGAGCTCAGGTACCTTGCCTTTCATGAGCACTTTTAACGATTCCCCGGTCCAAATGTGTCGCGCCAAGTAATTCGCGTCAATTTTGAGCGCCTCGGCGAGCGCCTCTATGTAAGGCATCGTCGGGTACACTTCACTCAGTTCGGTCCGGCGGACGAAGTACGGGGCGACACCGATCCGCTCGGCGAGTGCTTCAATCGAGATGCCGGCCCGCTCACGCAAAATCCGGATCCGGTCCCCGTAACCCCGGTACGGTGCATTTTTTCCATCCATATGCCTCTCCCCCTCTCTTCCATTATAGTTCCCGAAACGACAAAAAAATACTCGGAAGCAGACGCCTCCGAGTAACAATTTCGACTTATTTCTTCGTCAATTCGACGACTTCCGAAGAACCAGCCGTGACGTTGTCGCCTTCAGCGACGAGTTTGTTCACAGCGAAGCTGTCGTGGTTCGTGATGATCACCGGTGTGATCGTCGACGGCGCGTTCGCTTTGATGAAGTCGAGGTCGAACGTGACGAGCGTGTCGCCTGCTTTGACCGCTTGACCTTCAGTCACGTGCGTCTCGAAGCCTTCACCTTTAAGGTTGACCGTGTCGAGACCGATGTGGATCAAGTACTCCGCACCGTTGTCCGCGTTGATGCCGATCGCGTGTTTCGTCGGGAACACCGTTGCGATTGTCCCGTTGACTGGTGAGACGACTTTACCATCTGTCGGCTCGACGGCGATGCCGTCACCCATCATTTTTTGTGAGAACACTTGGTCAGGAACGTTCGTGATGTCGATGACCTTCCCTGTAAGCGGTGAAACCGCGTTAAGTTGTTCTTCTTTACCACCAAAAAGTTTTTTAAAGAATCCCATAGCTTAATCCCTCCAACATGTTCTGTTAATCAAAGTCTTAGCTTTTATACCCGAAAAGCTCCTACTTCAATCCCTACCCTATAAACGGTATAGTTGTAATAAGGTAGTGCGAATTCGTTTACACATCGTAAGAATACGAGTGTGCAATCGCTTTTGCAAGCCCTTTTTACACTTTATAAAAATTTCACATCATGGAGGCGCTTACAATGACGACTTTCACAAAATTGTCATATGAACGGCCCGACTTGGACGCTTTAAACAGCCGATTGTCGGACTATTCAGTCGAATTGCAGCAAGCGAGCACGCTCGAAGAAGCGAACGAACTCATTCGCCAAATCAATCAAGAACGGAACGATTTCGAGACGCAAAGCCAGCTCGTCGCAATCCGCCATTCGGTCGACACGCGCGATGCTTTTTACGAGGCCGAGCAAACGTTCTTCGATGACGCGCTGCCGGTGTACGAGAAAGAAGTGCAGGCGTATTACCGCGTCTTGACGGAGCACGATCTTCGGAGCGCCCTCGAGAAGGAATGGGGCACCCAACTGTTCGAACTCGCGGAACGGGCGCTCGTGACGTTCGACGAGTCACTCATCCCGAAACTGCAAGAAGAGAACCGTCTGGCGACGAGCTATCAAAAAGTGATGTCGGCCGCACAGATCGAGTTCGACGGCAAGACGCTCAACTTGTCCCAGTTCGGACCGTATCTCCAGTCCCCTGACCGCTCGGTACGAAAAGCGGCGTCCGAGGCGCGTTATACATACCTCGCCGACAACGGTGACGAACTCGACCGTATCTACGGCGAACTCGTCCGCGTCCGCACCGAAATCGCCCACGCCCTCGGCTTCCCGTCGTTCGTCGAACTCGGCTACGCCCGGATGCAGCGCGTCGGCTATGACGAGTCGATGGTCGCCAACTTCCGCAAACAAGTGCGTGACGTCATCGTCCCGCTCGCCTCGAGCTTGAAACAGAAACAAGCGAAGCGCATCGACGTCGACACGCTCACGTATTACGACGAGTCGTTCGTCTTCCCGGACGGCAACGCGACGCCTAAAGGCGACGAGTCGTTCATCATCGAAGGCGGCAACACGATGTATCGTGAGCTCTCGAGCGAGACGGACGAGTTCTTCCAATACATGCAAGAGCGCGGCGCCCTCGACTTGACGGCGAAACCGGGCAAATCGGGCGGCGGCTACTGCACGTACTTGCCGTCGGAAGGACTGCCGTTCATCTTCTCGAACTTCAACGGCACGGCCGGGGACATCGACGTCCTGACGCACGAGGTCGGCCACGCCTTCCAAGTGTACGAGAGCCGTCATTTGACGACACCGGAATACGCGTTCCCGACGTACGAGGCGTGTGAGATCCACTCGATGTCGATGGAGTTCTTCTGTTGGCCGTGGATGGAGCTGTTCTTCGGCGACCAAGTCGACAAGTACAAGTTCAACCACCTCGCCGGCAGCGTCACGTTCTTACCGTATGGCGTCCTCGTCGACGAATTCCAGCACGTCATCTATCGGAATCCGGACATGACGGCCGCTGAGCGTCGCCAAGCGTGGCGTGACCTCGAGAAGGTGTACCTCCCGCACCGTGACTATGAGGAGAACGCATACCTCGAGTCGGGCGCATGGTGGCACCAACAAGGACACATCTTCCAAAGCCCGTTCTACTACATCGACTACACGCTCGCCCAAGTGTGCGCGTTCCAGTTCTGGGTGCGCATGCATGAGGACCGCGAGTCGGCATGGAACGATTACCTCACGCTCTGCCAGGCCGGCGGCAGCCGCTCGTTCCTCGAGCTCGTCGACCTCGCCGGGCTCAAGTCGCCTTTCGAGGACGGCGTGTTGAAAGAGACGCTCGACCAGATTGAAGACTATCTATTGAAGCATCCGCTCGCGAACTGAAACGAACCCACTCACGTTGACGTGAGTGGGTTTTCTCGTTCCAATCCGAGCATCGCTCCGACGTATTGCGAGGCTGTCATGAAGGCGATAAAGGCACAGAGTTCACTGATTTCGGCATCCGTGAAAACATCTTGGAGCACACTGATCGACGAGGCCGGCGTATCGCCTTTCAGTTGGATGAACACATCAGTGAATCCGACGGCGAGTGTGATTCGCTCATCGAACGCTTCCGGTTCAGGCTTCCCTTTCGCCTTACAGTAGTCACATCCGTTCTGTTGCGCGAGCGTCCGTCGCACTTGTTCTTTCAATGCGGCAGACAGTTTCCCGTCGGCTGCTAACGTGTCTCCGAGTGCGGACCAATGTCGCATCAAGTCCTCGTCGTGTCCGAGCAATCGTTCGAATGGCGTATCACCATTACGGGCTGGTTCGATTCGACTCATTTCAACACCCCCCTTCTCCAAGTATAGAAGGCATGTGTCGTGTTTCCCATTCCATCCATAATGTGTTCACGATACAATACATATCAAACAGAACGAGATAAGGAGGAATTCATTCGATGCTAAAAATTGATGAAACGGACCGTCTTCTGCTGGATGAATTGACGAAAGACAGCCGTCTGTCGATGAGTGAACTCGGACGTCGTATTAACTTGTCGGCCCCGTCCGTCGGCGAACGCGTCCGTCGGCTCGAATCGTTCGGTGTCATCAAGGGATATACGATCGAGCTTGACCACGAATTACTCGGCCAACCGATTCATTGTCTGATTGAGGCGACCGTGAAGAACGGCAACTACGAGGCGTTCACCCGTTTCCTTCAGGCGTATCCGAACATCGCATTTTGCTACCGGGTCTCTGGGGATGCTTGTTTCCTCCTGAAAATGCGCTTTACCACGTTCGCCGAAGCCGAGCAGTTCATCGATGACGCGATTCCCTACGCGCATACGAAGACGACGTTCATCTTCTCTGAAGTCGACATAAAAAATGGGTAAGCCCGAAGGCTCACCCATTTTCGTCAAATCACATCGAGCGGCTCTTTCCCGCTCGGCGGTGGGAATGCTTCGTCGAGTGCCTGAAAGTCGTCCTCGCTCAAGTTGAGGAGCATCGCCGCGCCGTTCTCTTCGACGTGCGCCGCCTGCCCTGCTTTCGGGATGGCAATGACGTTGCCGCTCCGCGTCGTCCAGGCGAGCAAGATTTGAGTCGGTGTCGCGCTGTACGCCTCGGCGATCCGGTTCACCGTCTCGTCGTTGAAGATTTTCTCTTTCACGTCGCTGCCTTCGGCGAGCGGCGAATACGCCATAATCGGGATGCGCTGCTCTGTCAGGAACGGCAACAAGTCGTGCTCGATGCCGCGGCTGCCGAGGTGGTACAGCACTTGGTTGACGGCACAGTGTTTCCCGTTCGGCAAGGCGAGCAGTTCTTTCATGTCGTCGACGTCAAAGTTCGAGACGCCCCACGCCCGGATCTTTCCGTCCGCTTTCAGCTGCTCGAGTCCGTCGACCGTCTCCTCGAGCGGGATGTCGCCGCGCCAGTGGAGCAAGTAAAGATCGAGATAGTCCGTCCCGAGCCGTTCGAGCGTGGCGTCACACGCCTGGACGAGCTTGTCGCCGCCGGCGTTATGCGGATACACTTTCGAGACGAGGAAGACGTCTTCGCGCCGGTCTTGAATCGCTTCCCCGACGAGTGACTCGGCTTTCCCTTCCCCGTACATCTCGGCCGTGTCGATGACGTGCAACCCGCAATCGAGCCCCGTCTGGAGCGCCTCGATCTCAGCTGTTCGTTTTGAGTCGTCGTCGCCCATCCGCCACGTGCCTTGTCCGAGCGTACGCACCTCACGCCCGTCCGGCAACTCGACCACTTGTTGTTTCAATGTCGCTAAAATCAATGAATGTGGAATGCGGTTCATGTCGTTTCCTCCTTGTTCCATTCGGTATGCAACGGACCAGTCGTCCCGAACACGGGGTCGGTCTCTGGTTTGTCGATCGCTTCGATTCGATTCACGTTCTCCGGCCGTTCTTCCGGGCTCCCCGTCAGTGTGTCGTAATCGCGTCCGTCCGGGTACGCCCCGACGATGGCGAAGTCGTCGCTCGCCTCGAGCCGTCGGTGTCCGGTGCCGGCCGGCAAAATCAAGACGTCCCCGGTCTGTAGCGACACGAGGTCCCCTGTCGCCCCGCCGAGTTGGACCGTGGCCCGTCCCGACTTCACGCCGAGCACTTCATGCGTGTTGCTGTGATAGTGATGATAATCGAAGACGCCGTTCACCCAGCTGTTGCCCCAACCGTTGTTTTCGAACGTCGACTGGATGGCATCGGTCTCCGTGAACGCCTCTTTATATAACAACACCGGGAAATACGGGTTGTTCGGGATTGAACCGTCATCTTCAAATCGATACGCTTTCACTTCCATCTTGTCCCCTCCTTGTCTTTGTGACTGTACCCGAGTTCACGGCAGATTAACCTGTGAGCCAACTCACGAAGAGAAAGTTCAAAAAAATTCTCAAATAAACTTAGTTTGTTCGATAGACAAACTAAAAGGATTGGTGTATTCTATTCCTGAAAACGATTACAACACTGAGGAGGATGACAAGCATGTCGCAAATTCATACAAAGAAAGAATATTACCAAGGTGTCGGAAAAATCGCATTTGAAGGGCCGGCTTCAACGAACCCGTTCGCGTTCAAACATTACAATCCTAAAGAGCAAATCGGCGGGAAGTCGATGGAAGAGCTCCTTCGTTTCGCCGTCTCATATTGGCACACGTTCACTGCCGACGGGAGCGACCCGTTCGGACAAGGGACGATGATCCGACCTTACGACCGTTTATCAGGCATGGATCTCGCCAAAGCCCGCGTCGAAGCGGCCTTCGAGTTCTTTGAAAAACTAAATGTCCCGTACTTCTGTTTCCACGACTTTGACATCGCTCCTGAAGGCGACACACTCGCCGAAACAAACCAGAATCTCGACGTCATCGTCTCGATGATCAAAGAGTACATGAAGACGAGTAACACCAAATTACTTTGGAACACGGCTAACATGTTCTCGCATCCGCGCTGGATCCACGGGGCAGCTACCGCACCAAACGCAGACGTGTATGCGTATGCGGCCGCGAAAGTGAAAAAAGGGCTCGAAGTCGGGAAAGAGCTCGGCGCCGAGAACTACGTGTTCTGGGGAGGCCGTGAAGGATACGAGACGCTCTTGAATACGGACATGGGTCTTGAGCTCGACAACTTGGCTCGCTTCTTCCATATGGCCGACAGCTACGCGAAAGAAATCGGTTTTGACGCCCAGTTCTTGATCGAACCTAAACCGAAAGAACCGACGAAGCATCAATACGACTTTGATGTCGCAACGGGCCTTGCCTTCTTACAGAAATACGACTTGGCAGACCGCTTCAAATTCAACATCGAAGCCAACCACGCCACACTCGCCGGCCATACGTTCGAGCACGAGCTCCGTGTCGCCCGCGTGAACGGTATGCTCGGTTCGGTCGACGCGAACCAAGGGGATCCGCTTCTCGGATGGGACACAGACGAATTCCCGACCGACCTCTACTCGACGACGCTCGCAATGTATGAAATCTTGTTGAATGGCGGCCTCGGCAGCGGCGGTCTCAACTTCGACGCCAAAGTACGTCGTGGTTCATTCGAGCCGGAAGATTTGTTCTACGCCCACATCGCCGGCATGGACAGCTTCGCGGTCGGTGCGAAAGTCGCACAACGCCTGATTGACGACCGTGTGTTCGAAAACATCATCCAAGACCGCTATGCCAGTTACAATGAGGGAATCGGGAAAGATATCGTCTCGGGCCAAACAAACTTCCACAAACTAGAGGCCCACGCCCTAGGTCTCACTGATATCCAAAATAAATCAGGACGTCAAGAACAGCTCCGTCACATCCTGAACCAATATTTGTTGGATGTACAACGCCCTTAACCGTTACGCCCAGACTCCACGATGGGGTCTGGGTTTTTACATCATATTAAGTATGAAAGGATGAGACAGATGAAATATGTCATCGGAATCGATTTAGGGACGAGCGCGGTAAAAGCCATCCTCGTCGACCAAAAAGGACACATCCACGGTGAAGCGAGCCGCCCGTACCCACTCATTCAAGAACGGGAAGGCTTCAGCGAGCAAGACCCGTCCGCCTGGGTCGAACAGACGGTCAACGCCTTGGCCGAACTCGTGATGCGATTTGAAGGGGACCGGGAAGACATCGAAGGAATCAGCTTTTCCGGACAAATGCATGGGCTCGTCTTGCTCGATGCCCAGCATCAACTGTTGCGGAACGCCATTCTATGGAACGATACACGGACGACCGCAGAATGCGAAGACATTAAAGAGCTGTTAGGACCAACGCTGCTCGAAGTCACGAAGAATCCAGCGCTCGAAGGCTTCACGCTGCCTAAACTGTTGTGGGTGAAGCGACATGAACCGGACTTGTTCGCTCAAGCTTCCGTCTTCTTGTTGCCGAAAGATTACGTCCGCTATGCGTTGACCGGTCAATTGCATATGGATTATTCTGATGCAGCAGGAACGCTATTATTAGATATCGCCGCGAAAGAATGGAGCGAGGACATCTGTGAACGAGTCGGCATCCCCCGATCCCTCTGTCCACCGCTCATCGAGTCTTCCGATGCGGTCGGCACGATTAGCCCCTACTTTGCGACACGCACCGGGCTGTCTCCGCACGTCCGCGTCTTCGCCGGCGGGGCCGACAACGCGTGTGGCGCGATCGGCGCGGGCATTTTAAAAGACCAACAAACGATGTGCAGCATCGGGACTTCGGGCGTCGTCTTGTCGTATGAGTCGGCCGCCTCCCTCGATTTCAAGGGTAAGGTCCATTACTTCAACCACGCTAAAAAAGATGCTTTCTACACGATGGGCGTCACGTTGGCGGCCGGGCACAGCTTGTCCTGGTTCAAGAAGACGTTCGCACCGGACGTGTCGTTCGAGGAATTGCTCGCTGCGGTGAAGCACGTCCCGATCGGTGCAAACGGTCTTTTGTTCACCCCCTATCTCGTCGGAGAACGGACCCCTTATGCGGATGCGATGGTGCGCGGTAGCTTTATCGGGATGGACTCGACACATCGTCTCCCCGACTTCTCGCGTGCCGTCTTGGAAGGCATCACTTTCTCATTGAAAGAATCCCTCGAACTGTTTCGGGCGGAAGGGAAAGTGATCACGTCGATCGTCTCAATCGGAGGCGGTGCCAAAAACGAGGACTGGCTTCAAATGCAGGCAGACATTTTCGAGGCCACGATCATCAAGCTGTCCAACGAGCAAGGGTGCGCGCTCGGCGCCTCTATGTTGGCCGCTTACGGATGCGGGTGGTTCGAGAGTTTAGAGGCGTGCAGTGAAGTATTCATCCACGAGGCGAAGCGATACGAACCGATTGCGGACAACGTCCAGCGCTACCGTGCCTTGTTTGACCTATACCAACACATTTATCCGGCGACGCAGCAGCTATCGAGCGGCTTGTCGGCGTTCCGTCGGAAGTGAGCGCAGCCATGGACTATCAATCAGACCTTTACGGGACAATCGATGACACACCAGTCCGGCGCCATCGGGTCATGGCAGATTCATTCGCGTTTTCTTGTATCGATTATGGTTGCACGATCACGGAAATTGGCTTGCCCGACAGCGCCGGGAACGTCAACAACGTCGTATTGGCGCTCGACACGCTCGAAGATTATATGAGTCACGACTATTACCTCGGTTGCGTCGTCGGTCGCTCCGCCGGCAGGATTGAACAAGCACAGTTCACACTCGATGGCCAGACGGTTTATTTGCCGGCGAACGATGGGGTGCACCATTTGCACGGCGATGACTTTCATAAAGCCGTCTGGGTCCCTTCGGTCGACCAGTCCGCCGAACACGTGACGATCCGGTTTGAACGGGCGTTCCCGGATGGCCATCACGGTTACCCGGGACATGTGAACGTCGCAGTCATTTACAAGATTCGCCCTGGCGCCGTGACGATCCGTCACGAGGCGACGACCGACACGGCAACCGTCATGAACATGACAAACCATACGTATTTTAATTTGTCGGGAACGGCTGCGCCGATTCACGACCATACGCTCCGGGTCGCGAGTGAAGCGTTTTATGCACTCGACGAGGCACTCATCCCCCATCACGTGCAGCGAGTGACGGATTCTCCCGCCTTTGATTTCAGACAATCAAAACGCATTGGGGATGGTCTCGCTTCTGACGATGAACAGCTTCACATCGCCGGCGGTTTCGATCATCCGTTCCGTCTTTTACGAACGGACGACCCCCAGATTCAGCTTCGTCATTCTTCCGGGCGCACGCTGTCCGTTCAGACAACAGATCCTTGCGTCGTGTTCTACTCCGGTAACATGCTTCCAGACGATCAGAAACAGACCGGTCTTTGCTTAGAGACGCAGAAAGCCCCGAACCTGATTGACCGTGAAGTCGTGCTGCGCCCTGGGGAGACGTACCGGACCGAGACGACGTGGACGTTCACGTCATAACGAAAAGCCCGCCACCTGAAGGTGACGGGCTTATTGTCATTGCATCATCCGACGCTGTAAAAACTGCTCGATGGCAAGGGATGCCATCCCGATGGCTGACGCATGATCACTCAGCTTTGACGGAACGAGCTCGAAGGCGTGATCGGCTTGCGTATAGACACGCGACGAGATCGCGGTTCGAATCATGTTCAACACCATCGGGTGCGACTCGATGACGCGACTTTGAATGATGATCACTTTCGGGTTGTAGACGTTCAACACCGTGTTCAATCCGACCCCGACATAGAAGCACCATTTTTGCAGTTCGTTCAATACGGACGCCTCGTTCGCCTGCAAGCTTTGCTGTAACGTGTCGACCGTATGAGCCGGCAAGTACTTGTCCCATAACACTTTCTCAGAGGCGTACAGTTCCCAGCAACCGCGGTTGCCGCACGTGCACTTCGGTCCGTTATATTCGATCGACATGTGGCCAAACTCCCCGGCGAACCCTTCCTCGCCTCGATACAGCTCGCCATGCAAGATGATGCCGGTCCCGACGCCCGTCCCTAAGCTGACGAAGATCATCTCTTCATGATCTTTCCCTGCCCCAAACCGCCGCTCGCCGTAAGCCCCCGCGTTGGCCTCGTTCTCTAGATTGACAGGCACGTCGTAACAGTTCTCTAACGCATGCTTCAAGCCTGTCACGTCCGGACGAAGGTTTGGGACGAACACGACTTCTTGCTCTCGATTGATGAGTCCCGGCACGGAGACACCGATCCCGATCAATCCGTACGGAGAAGAAGGCATGTTCACAAGCAAGGCATCGATGGCCTCCCGTACTTTCGGTTCCGCGTCTTCGTCCGTTTCTGCCCACTCGGTGGTCAGTGACTCGATGACGTTGCCTTTCAAATCGGTCAAGACGGCGTTGATGGCTTTCACTCCTAAATCGACTCCGATTGTGAATCCGGCCTGCTGATTGAATACGAGCATGACCGGACGTCTCCCTCCGCTAGAATGACCTTGTCCAATCTCGAAGATGAGCTCTTCGTCTAGTAACACGCCTATTTGAGCCGAGACGGTCGATTTGTTCAAGCCTGTCACTTCAGAAAGTTTTGCTCGTGAGATCGGATAGCTCCGGATAATTTCATTTAGCAACACCGTTTTATTCATTTTCTTCACCAGTTGCTGATCAGCAGTTATGTCTCGCTTCACCAATGACTTTGTCTCCCCTTTATACGAACTAATTTTTCATTGCGCGCATCGCTTCCATACGCTTCCCCTTATTCTCTACTTCTATTATACAAAAACTGAAAAAATATAGTTGAGAATTCGAGTTCTATTTTGTATGATAAGGATAGTTAGTTTATCCGTCAAACAAACTAACTTATTTTTTAAACTGATATTGTAAGCGTTATCAATTTTAAGGAGGGCATCACGTGATGAAACAAAATCAAAACACGCTCTACCTCATGACCATCACGCTCGTCGCAACGTTGGGCGGTCTATTGTTCGGTTATGATACTGCCGTCATCTCAGGCGCAGAGAAATCACTCGAAAAGTATTTCATTGAAGGTCTGGACTTGAGCTCGCTCGTCCACGGGGCCACTACTTCCTCGGCATTGATCGGCTGTATTATCGGTGGGGTCATCTCCGGGATATTCGCCAGTCGATTCGGTCGTAAAAAATCGTTAATTTTTGCGGCCACGCTCTTCTTCTTTTCAGCACTCGGTTCCGCTTACCCGGAAGTGCTCTTCTTTACGAAAGGTGAGCCGACGATCGCCCTCTTGTTAACGTTCAACTTATATCGCATCATCGGAGGAATCGGAGTCGGTCTCGCTTCAGCCATCACGCCGATGTATATTAGTGAAGTCGCACCTGCCGCGATCCGCGGACGACTCGTGTCATTGAACCAATTCGCGATCATCCTCGGGATGCTCGTCGTCTACTTCGTCAACTGGTCCATCACGAGCGGACAAACGGCCGCTTGGATTGACGATATCGGCTGGCGGTATATGTTCGCCTCAGAAGCCATCCCAGCCCTTCTCTTCGGGTCTCTCTTGCTGATCGTTCCGGAGACACCTCGGTACTTGGCGCTTCAAGGAGAAGAAGACAAAGCACTTCACATCCTTAGCCGCATCAATGGAAAAGAACGGGCCGAAGCAATCATGCTAGAGATTAAATCGTCCGTCAGTCATTCCTCGGCCAAATTGTTCACTTATGGTAAGCTCGTCATCACGATTGGAATCCTGCTCTCTGTGTTTCAACAGTTCGTCGGCATCAACGTTGCCCTTTATTACGCACCGCGGATCTTTGAGAGCATGGGCGCCGCCAAAGACGCTTCGATGATGCAGACTGTCGTCATGGGACTGGTCAACGTCGTCTTCACGATTATCGCGATTCTTTTCGTCGATAAAGTCGGCCGGAAGCCGCTCCTCATCATCGGATCGGTCGGAATGGCCATCGGGATGTTCGGTGTTGCCTCCATGGCCTATACGAACACAATTGGTATTGGTACGTTAATCTTTATCGTCATCTACACGGCTTCATTCATGATGTCATGGGGACCGATTTGTTGGGTGCTCATCTCAGAGATCTTCCCGAACAAAATCCGCGGACAAGCCGTCGCCATCGCTGTTGCTGCCCAATGGACAGCCAACTACTTCATTTCATCAACATACCCAATGATGATGGAGTTTAGCGGGACGATGACATATAGTTTTTATGGCGTGATGAGCGTGCTGTCTGCCTTGTTCGTTTGGAAGCTCGTTCCGGAGACGAAAGGTAAGACACTTGAAGAGATGGAGACGTTGTGGAGTAAACATTCGACTGCCTCTAAAGACGTATCTGCCTCTTAACGATAAAAAAGACAGCACTTCTTGTTGGCTCAAGAAGTGCTGTCTTTTCGTTTCTTTAAGAAATCACCTCTTCTCCCGTCTGTTCGATATGCCCCTCCCCCCATGCGCACATCGCGTCAAGAATCGGTTACAACGACCAGCCATAATCGGAAAGTGAATAGACGACTTTTGGCGGAACTTGTTCATAGACGGTGCGGATGATGACCCCGTCTGCCTCGAGCTCGCGCAACTGTTGCGTGAGCATTTTCTATGTGATGTTCGGCATGAGTTTCTTCAACTCGCTCGCCCGGCGTTCCCTTTTAATCAAGTGACACATGATGACGACTTTCCTAGTGGAAGTCGTCCTTTGCGTTACAGCTCGATTTATTGCACACTTCGTCTCTTGTCTCAGGTATTCGTAAACATTCTCTAAAAACACTTCTATCCCTGTCAGAATTAAGACACACTCTGCCTCTTCTCAAAGAGACTCACGACCCAAAGAAGGATTCCGACATAAATCGGGAGGCCGATGATAAATGTCAGGAGATTTTTCGGAACAGACGTATTGTAGCCGTATAATAGCACGATGGCCAAGACAATCACGACCATATATTTTACTATGCTTTTCATGAACGTCAGCTCTCAACACTCATCTGTAGAGCCTCGCCCTCTGACGCTGAGATGCCTGCTTCCCATAGTTCAATCGGGAGCGAGACGATGGCGTTATGCTCACGCGGTGCGGTGAGTTTCCGTTTCGTGTTCAGGTCCAACATACCCCAACATTCTCCGTCCACGATGAACGCGACTTTCGACGAACGGTCGTCCCAGGCGAATCCGACTTCTTCACACGCTTCGATCGGCGGTGCGATTTGATCGTAAATCCAGAGCGCGTCCGCGATTCCCTCCATCTCCCCTGAAGAATCCAGTGGACAAAAATAAACGTATCCCGTCTCCCCATCATCTTCGAATACACAGACGTAGCGCTCATTTGGTGAGACCGACTCGATTACAAACGTTTCTTCTTCATTCATTTTCAGTTCCTCTTTTCAATTTTACGTGAACGATAGGAAAGCCAAGTCATCCATCGACTTGGCTTCAACGTTTAATTTACTTTACTCTCAAGCTGCTTTAACTTCGTCGAGTAATACTCGATGATGTCGCGGCGCCGGATGATGCCGATGAAATACTTACCGTCATCAACGACCGGCACGAAGTTTTGATCGGTGATCGCATCGACGAGCTCCTCGATTTGCGCCGTGATCGCGACCGGTTTATAGCGTACGCGCTGCTTGATGTCTTTCAATCGTGTCCGGAGCACTTTTTCGTAGTCTTCTTCCCCGCGAAGTTGCTCGGCGAGTGCCCAGAGTAAGTCCCCTTCTGTCATCGTCCCGGCATAAAAACCGTTCTCGGATACGAGCGGCACCGAGGTGAAGCGATGATGCTTCATCTTCTCGAGTGCTTGACGCACCGTCGACTCCGGGTCTAAATATTTGACGTCTTCTTTCGGATATAAAAAGAAAGCGATATTCATCTCAAATCTCTCCTCAATCTGTTAATCCACCCCATCATTGTACCATGAATCGTGAGTCCGACCGCAAAAAATGGTCGCTCCCCACAATTGTTTCACCAACCTTTCATGAAATTGTTCATCAATCGGTCGTTCCAGTTGAAAACGTTTGCCGAATGACCAAATCCGGCAACAAGTCTCCCATATTATGTATACCCGAAACGATTCTGTGCTACCCGTCAGAAGACGTAAAAAAAGACGCCTAATCGAAGGCGTCTTGTGCCGTCAAATGAATCCGAGCAGTGTCTGATTGAACTTGTCCATCTCGTCGAGAACGGTACCGTGCCCACTCTCCTCGAACCGCTCGAGACGTGCGTTCGGGATCCCCTTTTCCATCTCCAGGGCGAACTCGAACGGACAAATTTTGTCGTGAACGCCGTGAATGATGAGCGTCTCGACCGACACTTTCAAAAGGTCGTCCCGCAAATCTTCATCACGGAGCGCTTTCGCCGAGGCGATCGTCCCATGGCTCGAGGCGATGAGTGACAAGTGATGGAACCAGTTTTGCATCGGCTTCGAGTGTTCTTTTTCAAAGAAGATCTCCCCGAACCCTTCGAGCATCTTCGGACGGTCTTTCATCGTATCTTCGATCAAGGCGTCGACTTCTTCTTTCGTCATCCCGTACGGATAGTCCGGCCGTTGTGTGAACACCGGGGCCGCGGCACCCGCGAGAACGAGCTTTTTCAACCCGTCGTCCGGATAGTCGACGGCGTAACGGATGGCGATCGCCCCGCCCATCGAGAAACCGACGAGCGTGAAGTCTCTCACGCCGAGCCCGTTGACGACCATATGGATGTCGGACGCCATCGTCGCATAGTCATATCCTGTCGCTGGTGTATCTGACTTCCCATAGCCGCGATAGTCGATGCCGACATAGCGGTAACCGGCGTCAAGCAACGCATTCTTCTGATACTCGAACATATTGTTGTTCGCCGGCCAACCGTGCAAGAAGACGACCGCGTCTCCCGTGCCGACGTCGTCGACGTAAATGTTCGTCCCATCGTGTGCCGTAATATAGTTCCCCATCATATGACCTCCGCATCTTCATGTTGAGCTGTTGTTGCCCACAAGCGACTTTTCCCGATTCCTCGAAGTGAAAACCTGTCAACGCTCGCACCAGAGCGATTCGGCCTTCAAGACGTGCTCAATCGTCGTCGCCCCTTCTCGGAGCACCGACTTGCGCCACTGGGCATCGTCCGGATAAAACATCGCCATGAACTCTTTTTGAATCTCGTTCCGTGCCGTCGGGTCTTTCGTCCCTTCGAAATACAGTCGATTCTCCAAGATGATCGTCAAAAATTCACGAATCGACGCCTTCGTCGACGTCCCGAACGTCCCGAACTCGAACAACGCCGAGACGAGCTGCTTGTCCGGGAACTGCGTGTCTCGTACGTAATAGAAGTGGTTCGTCGAGTCGCCGAGCACATCCTGCGGGTCATACGTTTGAATGTTCGGTAACCCGTACTTTTCTTTTAGCGTGTCGACATCGCGCCCATCCCGCTCACTGACGACCATCGTCACTTCGTTCGTCGGTCCGAGGGCGGTGTGCCAGTCCATGTGCACGATTCGGTCGTAACGGTCGAGCAAGTCGTATTGAACCTCTTTCATGAAAATCGCCGACGGTTCATCCGCCTCCCCGCCGTAATAGACACCTTTCGGGAACTGGTATTGCCCCATCCCTTTCGCCGCGGTCATCGCATCGAACCCGTCGAGCTTGATGCCGGAGCCGAGGAATGAGTAGATGTGTTCTCGTGCCTCATGGTAGTCGTCAATCACCCCGTCCGGCACGAACATATGCCGCATCACTTCATACTCTTTGTTGACGTTACGCGGCAGTGACTCCCGGTCGATGACGTAGTTTCGATTCAAGTCGACGTTGTGCTCGTTGACGCGGCGGAAATGTTTCATCCCCCACGGATTGACGGCGTGAATGAAACAGACACCTGTCGACTCGTGGCGGACATGCGGCAACTGTTCCGCGACAAATTGATGCGTCACGGCCGCCCCGGCATACCCTTCGATCCCGTGCTCGCCGATCGTCATGAGCAGCATCGACTCACGCGAGCCCGGCGGTTCCCCGATGATGACGTCGATCGTCCCGTCCCCAATCGTGTGCGTCATCGTCCGGGCACTCGGGTAATATTGTTTGACCGTATCGAGCAGCGCGAGAAACTTCTCTCGCGACTCCTCATAAGATTTTGAAAAATAATGGCTCATGTCAAATCCCTCCTCATGTCTTCCTTATCCCATTCCCATTCCAAGACAAGCTAAAAACGCCTCCTTGCGGCGGCGTTTTGTGAAGTCAATGCGCCCCGGCTTTCGTGCCGCGGTTTTGACGCCGGAACTCGAATAAATAGACGAGCGGGGCGAGCAGGACGGCCCCGAACAACCAGTACGCCCCAGGACTCGCGAATATCGCTTCAAACGCGCGGAAGAACCAAGCGATGACGGCGAATCCGACGAGAAGCTCGGCCGTCCAAATGACGCCACGGCGGACGGCGAGTGTGAGCGTGCCCGTTTTCATGAGGAGCGCTGCGATAAAGGTGATCAAGAAGGCAGGGAAGCTCGAGAACCATAGCATCCGGTTCAGCGTCGCTTCGGCGAAATAAGTGTTTCCGAGTGACACGGTGATCAAATAGTGGGCGACAAGCACGAGCAACACGACAATCCAACCGACGAGGACATCCCGTTCCCATTTTTTCATGTTGTCCCTCTCCTTTATTTAGACGTGAGCGTACGTCAATTTGATCCAACCTACTCGTAAAGCTTATACAACGCGAAGGTTTTTTACATAAATTTACTTAAAGTCAATAAAAGGTTATTATTAGATTAATCATGAAAATAATGGAGGTTATTATAATGGAAAAGTTTTCTTCCGACATTCGTACTGTCTCGCAACGAATTCAACAGCTTAGACATTCCATATCGACCGAAGAAGCGACAAAGACCGCTTTGATTATGCCGTTCTTTCAAACGTTAGGATATGACGTCTTCAATCCAGCCGAGTTTACACCTGAATACATAGCCGATGTTGGCATCAAAAAAGGTGAGAAAGTAGACTATGCGATTATGGAGGAAGGAAAACCGACAATTCTCATTGAAGCCAAATCCATTCGTGAACCACTGACTAGGCATGATTCACAGCTGTTTCGATACTACGGTACAACGCAAGCTAAATTTGCGATTTTAACCAATGGGGACATGTACCGATTTTACACGGACCTAGAAACGCCAAACGTGATGGATACGGTGCCGTTCTTTGAAATCACACTCTCGAACATTAAAGACAATGAAATCAAGGAACTCTATAAATTCAAGAAACAAGAGTTCAACGTGAATACGATTCTTTCGACGGCCGAGGAATTGAAGTACTTGAGCGCAATCAAAGATCAACTCAAGTCGTTATCTCAATCCCCTAGTGATGAACTGATCCGTCTCCTTATTCAAGAGTGCTACCAAGGAATGAAAACGCAAACTGTGGTCGATAAGTTCAGACCAATTGTCGCAAAAGCCTTCAATCAATTCATAAATGAGAATATGAATGAACGTATCAAACACGTGATTTCGGGGGAACCTGAAACCACCTCCAGTGGAACGACACAAGAACATGCTGGGGCGTCCGACCTGGATGTCGAGACTGATGAAATCGATCTCCCATCCCAACCAGTCATCGAAACGACGCAAGAAGAAATCGAAGGATATGCCACTGTCAAAGTCCTTTTAGGTTCGGTCGTGGATAAAGACCGTATTTTCTATCGAGACAACGCGAGTTACTTCAACATTTTAATCGATGATAGCAACCGGAAGTGGGTGTGTCGTTTGCATTTGAATTCGTTGACGAATAAATACATCACGTTCCGTGACGAGCCAAACGTCCGTTATAAAATCAATCATGTTTACGAAATCGAACAATTTACCGAGAGACTGAAAGTAATTGTTCAAAGCATCATCATGCCAAACGAATAAAGCAACAAGGCGAGGCAAACAAACTTTGCTTCGTTTTTTATTTCCACTCCTCTCTTGATGGAATCCATACTTCTATTTACCCGTTTTCGAATCGTTTCGTCTCACGCACCCCACAAAAAAACGCACTCCGCTTGGAATGCGTTCACTCAATTTTGGAACAGCTGCTTCGCCCAATCACGTGCCCGTTCGAGCTCCCCGTCTTTGAGCGGTCCTTCTTTACCGAGGACGAGGAACGATTCTTTGAGCACAGGCTCCGCCCCTTTCTCGAGCAGCTCCCGCTCGATCCGTGTCGAGGCGTGGCCGAACCATTTCACGATTTTCCCGACAAAGAAGCCCTGGTCGTCTTCCGCCATGCTCGTATCAAACGCGGCGGCCCGCATCCCGCGAAGCGCATGGTCTGACAATCCGTCTAAAAACGTCTTCACGTCTTCTGTCTCGCGGCCGCCGTGCGTCGGCGAACCGACGATGAGCAAATCGAGGTTGGCCAAATCCCCGTAGCCGATATGGCCGACTTGTTCGGCCCGGACATGGTGCAACTCGCTGAACCCGTCCTTAATGGCGTGGGCAACTTTTTCCGTGTGACCGTACATCGAGTCATAGATGATGAGAATGTGCATACCGATCCCTTCTCTCTATATGAACTTAGACGACGTTACACAGAATCTGTTCCCGTTTTCGAGGAGCGTCTATCATTTTACCGCCCTTCTTCTTTCAACAATTTGATGAACCTGTCGAGGTGTTCAAATTCACTCGCTTCAAAATCAAATACAGTCATCTTCTTCTCCTAATCCGGCTGACGATGAAAATGCACAGCCCGACCCCGATTGCGGTAAAGACGATCGTATCGATATGATTTCGTAAGCTGAACGGGGCGTCACGGATATATTCGGCCCGCTTCCACTCCGATCCGTCCTCGACCGCAATCACGTCTTCAATCGGCTCTCCGATGACTTCTCGATACTTCGTGCCGATTGGATACATATTGGATGCGTCGCCATAATGGCGTCCTGTCATATCGTCGGCCATCGTCTTGACTTCTCCGACGACGTCACCTAGCTCGGCCTCCGTGACGACAACGTCCATCACTTCATATAATCGTCCGTCCAAAACGACGAACGCATACGCCCACGACAAGGCATGGACCGAGACGGTGACCGACAACAACATGACGCTGAGCCAAGGGACGCGTCTCATTTGATTTCCCAGACAAACGTGGCGTTGTCGCTCAAGTCGATCTCGTCCGGTTCGAGTTCCGGCATGCGTTCTTCTGAGTGGAGGATATTTTCACTGAACGTCATACGCGTCGGGGAAAAGATGTGCAGCTCTCCCCACGTATAGTCGATCCGAAGCAACTCACCAAGCGTCGCCCCGGCCCCTTTGGCCAACAGTTCGGCTCGATGCCGCGCATTCTCGGCGGCGCTCGCAAGCAGTTCGTCTTGCACCGCGTCCGCGTCTTTGATTGTGAAGTGAATCGACAGTTTCGGTTCCGCCAGCGAATTGCTGATGTTTTCGATGACACGCGACAGCCGTTTCGTGTCGATTGGAAACTCGAGCTTCGTGCTTTGGTTGCAGACGTAACCGCGGAAACGGGATTTATAATTGCCGTCCTCATCGCGATAGCTCTCATAATCCGTGTCGATCGAGAAGTCGGTCGTCTTCAAAGCGGACTTCTCAAAATCTGCCTTTTCAATCGCTTTTAGAAGCCGGGTGATTGCGGTCGCCGCTTCGTTCATCGTCTCTTCGTAGCGTGCCGCCCGTGACGTCACATCCATTCTCAACACAATCAAATCCGGCTTGGCCGACACTTTCCCTGTACCTTTTACTGTGATCGTGCGCTCCATTTTTTCTCCCCCTATCGCATTCCTCATTGCTGAATTGTCATAGCCCCTCAATGACTCATTTCATCGGCTCGGCTCCAATCTGTCAAACCGTCGCAACGAAAGTAACGCTTTAAGCGTCAATACCCCAATCCATTCTGGATAGGCTTGGTTCAAATCAGTCTCATAATACGTTTTGCCCCATGGAGGCAAAATCTTTCCGTGCCTTTCCAGTTCATCCATCACAAAATGTAAGTGGGCGTCTAGTTTCCGTTCGTTTATCCCGAAACGGTTATTCGTTTTCGCGCACATGAAGCTAAGCGGCGTTGGGACATATTCGTGCCAACGTTCTTCTTCGTAATCAATGACTTGGCCGACAGCATCGATGAGACCACTCTCGAGACGCATTCGCCACGCCTCAGGCACCACATCAAACAATCTGATAAAACAATAGATTTCATTTTCTGAATTGAACAAGGGCTTCCGATTTATATACTGAATAGCATCTTCGACGAGTCGCTCGGCGTCTAAGTGAGTGGTGTATTCACGATATTTATAAAGATAAGCAATAATCTCCGCGGAAGGATTTCCCCAATTTCGATCAATCATCGTCATGTTTTCGGTCTCGTCATAGTGCCACCAAAAAGCATGAGGAAAATCATTGCTATCTTTCGACACAGCAAACCAACCATTTCGCGATGTGTCATACGTATTTTCCAAATAGTGAATCGCAGCTTCGATCATTGGTTTTGTCGCATCTATTCCGCTTAGTTCATTCAAGTGGCGCAACCCGACAGATGTCGCCATCGGCGAGGAAATTGGGGCTCTGAAATCAGACTCAAGCCCATGCCCAAATCCACCATCGTCGTTTTGATACTTACTCAGTTCAAGTACGACGTGTTCCTGTGATTGCTCGTTAAAATAATGATTGAACCATGCGATTTCTAAAGGTCTTCCGTATGTCACAATCGTTTGTTCGGCTTGTTCAAAATGTCTGGCTCGTAACATTCTCAATAGGCTTCCTCCCTCACTGTTCTGTTTCTCGATTTCGCTTTGATTCCTTCTCAGTACAATCATTTTCTGCATTTCTATCATTTTTCCTATCAGTACAATCCCTCTTGCGTACTTCATCTATTCATACGTAATTACGGTTCCAGTTACGTTTGCTTCACTTTCGTTTGAGTGAAATGATGGTCCCGATGATCCAGCCCACGGTCGCACCAATCACAATCCCATAGACGAGTTCGAACCCAAAAATGAGCGGGATGATGACCCCGAAAGCCGACCCGAACGCGAGCCCTAACCCGACGGCAGATTGACGCCATTCACTAGTTGCCATGATATTCACCCCTCTCCCTATTTTGGTCTTATCGAGCCTGTTTCATCATGAACATTTCCACATCCTCAATCGTCTCAGCCCCCGACAAGGACGGATAAGCGTCTCGATTGAAGACGAGACCTTGTTCCGTATTCAAGAACATATACCGCTCACCGTCCGGAAAACCGTAATCACTCACATCCGTCAATTGAAGCGTAGCCCCATTTTGTGACCAGATGTGTGATGCATCGTATGGAATCGGCATAAAAATCCCTTCCATGCCTAACCGAAGCTCGGAGACGACATCCGCATCCGACTGCAACACCTCCGAACCAACGCCCGCGACAGTAAGCACTTGGATTGCACTGCCCGGCTCGATGTCTCCCCGATAGACGTCTGTCACGTCGATCGTCACGAGCGACCGGTATTCCTCTTGTCCGTTAAAGTCGAGCTCGATGTGATCGATTTGCGTCACGACGCCTCTTACCAAAGCCGGTTCCCATTTCGAGAACAGTTCTTCCTCACTCATCTCTATCAGATTCGCGGACGACATCCCGACATCGATGTCCCCTTCATCGACATAGGCGACCGACATATTACTCGAGTTGTCTGATAGCGGAATTCGTTCTTTGAAGCCGTCCCACGAGAACACAAAAAGCGAGACCGCGGCGACTGCAATCATTCCTCCAACCCACTTGACGCGTTGTCGTTTCTTGACACTTCCCTGCATCGATTCTTCGACAAACCGATCATCGACTTCCCCTATCAACTGCGCCAACCGTTTCCCGCTCATCGTATCACCCCTTCCGCTGCCAACTTGTCCCTCAGCTCGTTTCGCGTCCGCATGAGCACCATCTTCACTTTGCTGTCGCTCAACTGTCGCGCGTTTGCGATTTCTTTAATCGATTGAAAGTGAAAATAGCGCGACATGAAAATCTGTCGTGTCTCTTGCGGCAACTGTTCCAAAAATCCGTTCAACAAGTCGACCACTTCCGTATCATCGGTCGACGACGACAGACAGTGCTCGAGTTCCTCGAGGACGAGCGGCACTTGACTGCCACCTCGTTTTTTAGCGTGCGCCTTCTCATATGTATGGAGGGCGACATTTCGGACGAGTTTCGCCAAGTAGGCCGAAAACCGTCGCGGTCGTGTCGGTGGGATCGCGTGCCACACTTTCATATACGTGTCGTTCACACACTCGTCGGCGTCTTCACGGCTATGCAAAATATTGTATGAAATCGTGTGGCAATACGCCCCGTACTTCTCCGCCGTCGCCGCAATCGCCTGCTCGGAGCGGGCGAAATATAAATCGATAATCGCTCCATCATCCAACTGAACCCCTCCTTTTCACCTTCATCTCTATAGACCGGGAACGAAACGCATCGGTCACACGTTTCGTAAAAGTTTTTTTGAGCGGCTCTTCACGGCTGGACTCCCCGACTCTCGTTTTTCCTTGAGCAACGTGATTACATCGTCACGGAATCGTGGATGTATCATGCTCAAGTCAAACAGCGCTTGAAGCGCATTGACGATGACAATGTTGCTCGTCTCGGTGTCGATCCAACCAGTGAGTACACGGACGATGTCGGCCGCCTCTTCCTCGGTCCATGCCATCCGTGTCACGAGTTGCGCCAAATGCCACCTCACTTCTTGTTGGGTGGCGAGATGCAGCTGTTGGAACAATGTCGTTTGGTGCGGTCGAAGCAGCTCTGGATGACGTCGCGTCACTTTCTCCACCGCATCCGCGCTCCGCATTCGGACGACAGGACGGTCGTCCGTCAAGCCGGTCATCAATTCCTCGAATCGGTCCGGATTGTCCCCCACGATGTCGACAACCTCGTCGACATGGCCAATTGACCGCAAATCCCCTCGGTCAATAATTCTCGGATGTCCATTCGCTCACCTCTTTCTTCATTCTCATTTTACAAAAAAAGGGACCCAGTAGACACTGAATCCCTATGCATTCGTATTAGTTATTCTCTTGCTTCAACCGGTCGATGATATTATCCGACTTTACTTTCGAGATGGCGTACAGCATCGAAGCACCGACGATAAGGAAAATCACGACCGTAACGAATAAGATGTCGGCCCACGGCAAGGAGAACGGGGCTTCGAACGTGTTGATTTGCGCGCGGTAGATGAGATACATGATGAGCACACTGATTGGCAGTCCATATGCCAGCGCCTTCACGCCGTAGAAGATGCTCTCATAGTACACCATCTTGTTGAACCCTTTCGGTGTCATCCCGACCGATCGCAGCATCGCGAATTCGCGGCGCCGGAGCGAGACACTCGTCGAGATCGTGTTGAAGATGTTCGCCACCGAGATGAGTGAGATCAAGACGATAAACCCGTAGACGAAAATCGATAGCAGCAATAACACTTGCTCTTGTTGTTCACGCTGTTCCGACACGTTGAAGATATATTGATCCATATTTTGCTCCGCTTCAATCACTTGTTGCGTCGCATCCGGGTCATTCGTGTTCAACGCAATCGACGGACTCGATTGTTTCAACAAATTACCAATCGCATCCTCTCCAAACGTCCCTTCTCGAACGATCACATCGAGCCATCCGAGGGAACTAGTCATCACACCGGTCGGGGCGACGTCGGTCATGGCGGCGATTTTGATTATTTTGAGCGGTGCCGCCTCATCCGTTGCATTCTCGTCCCGTAGTTCGAGCGTATCGCCGAGTTTTGTCTCAATCGTTTTTGACGTGACGAACTTTTTCTTATCGAAGTCTTGATAGGATACTTCATCAATCAAGACGGCACTCGGGATTTCTCCGTCTGCAAAATCGCTAGTGGATGCCCCAATCTGTTTCAAATAGTCGTCAAAACTTTTGTCGTCTAACTGATAGAGCGACACGTAGTAGTCATATTCTCCATCGACAAATGAATCCGTCACACCTTCTTGCTCCAAAATCGTATCGGGTAGCCGTGTCTGATTGACTAAGGTACGAACCGTCGTGTTCTCGAAGTACGTCCCGTTCGTCACATCGTCCAACGTCTCATAGCGTCGTAAGTCATCCGTATTAAGATTCGCCCCGTTCACGAGGATGTCGAACTCGTACGTGCCTTGCGACATCTCGAGCGATTGTTCGAGCCGGTCCGTGAAGTAACTGACGACTAAAAACAGCACGATGCTAATGACGAGCGAGAACACCGTCGCTAAATACCGTTTCCGGTTGCGCTTCGTATTTTTCAATCCGATTTCTGCTTCCAAACCGAAGATACGCCGGACAAGTTTTGACGTCTTCACGTTCTTCGACGTCAATCGAACGTCCTGCGACTGACGAATCGCATCGATGGCTGAAATTTTAGAGGCGCGACGGGCCGGAAGATAACAGGAGATGAAAATCGTCACGCTCGAAATCAAAATCGTCAGCATGAGCGTGACGGGTGTGACGACAACCTCAAACTTCTCCGTCAAGTTGAGTGCTTTCTCAGCAAACGCGTTGATGAATAGGAACGTGACCCCGATGCCGGTCACCCCGGCAAGGATACCGATCGGGATGCTGATCCCACCGATGATGAGTCCTTCAAAATAGACCGAGTTCCGCTTTTGTCGCTTCGTTGCCCCGACACTTGCGAGCATCCCGAGATAACGCGAACGTTCGGACACGCTGATGGCGAACGCGTTATAGATGAGCGAAATCGAACCGATGACGATCACCGCCATGATGATCCCGGCGAATCCGTATAGCGTTTTGCGTAGACCGCCATCGTCCGTCACCCCATAATAGCGAAGGAGTGATGTGTTATAGGCAACTCCTTCAATCCCTTGTTCTTTCATCAATCGATCCGTCTTTTCATAAATCGAGTTGCTGACATCGTTCAAAGCGACGAACGTATCGACGGTCGACCCATTCAGCGCCTTGTCATCGATGAATCCGACGACCGTGTAACCCGGCGCCCAAGTCGGCTCCCATGCCGGACGCGCCATCGTTCCGACGACAGTCAGCGTCACCGTATCATCGACTTTCAAACGTTCGAGGACATCTTCCCCTTCACGAATCAACCCATCATTTTGCGTCAACTCACGATTTGACGTGTCGTCCATGCGCTCCCCGATATCGAGCGTCAACTGATCACCGATGTTGTACGTGACGAGAGCGTTTTGACGGATTGCCTCGGAAATGACGACTTCTCCTTCTCGTTTCGGCAAGCGTCCTTCCGTCAAATCGACCGGAAAGTTTTTCAAACCCGACGTGTTATAGTTCCGGATGTACACATACGGTCTATATACGTTTTGCGAACCTTCTAGTTCCGCATAACCATCACTTGATAGAATGACGTCTTTGGTCGCCGCGTCGCCACGAATCGCCTCGACCTGCTCGGCATTCGTGTTGACATATTTGACGTGCCATTCCCCGTTGTCTGCGATATCTTGACGAATCATCAAGTCGAGAAAAGACGAGCCGAGTGTCGTGACGGCCGTGATCATCGACACCGAGATGATCACACCGATGATGGTGACGAGCGAACGCCGTTTATTCTCACGCAAATGCCGCATCGTCATTTTTTGGATGATATTCATGAGCGGACGACCTCATTCTTCGCGATCTTCCCATCCTCGATCGAGATGATTCGGTCCGCCTGCAACGCGATTCGCTCGTCGTGGGTGATGACGATGAGTGTCTGATTGAACTTCTTGTTGAACAGTTTTAAAAGGCTCATAATCTCTTCGCTGTTTTGACTGTCCAAGTTCCCTGTCGGCTCGTCGGCCAAGATGATGGCCGGATTACTGATGAGCGCTCGTCCGATCGAAACGCGTTGCTGTTGCCCGCCCGACAGTTGGTTCGGCAGATGCGTCAATCGGTTCGACAGCCCGAGGATGCCGATGATACGCTCCAAATGGGCGGCGTCGACTTTTTGCTCGTCCAACAGCATCGGCAGCGTGATGTTCTCCTCGACCGTCAAAATCGGGATCAAATTGTAAAATTGATAAATCAAGCCGATTTGACGACGCCGGAAGATGGCGAGCTGTGTCTCGTCTAACTTGTAAATATCCGTGTCATCGATTAAAACCTGTCCGCTCGTTGGGATGTCGACACCGCCAAGCAAATGCAACAACGTTGACTTCCCTGAACCCGATGGTCCGACGATACAGACGAACTCCCCTTTTTTCACGGTGAACGACACGTCATCGAGCGCCCGCACTTCCATCTCGTCTTTCCCATACACTTTCGATAAATGCTTCACTTCTAATATGTTCATGGTTGCACCCTCCAGTACTTGATCTACTTCGAGTGTACCGAGCGAGTGTGACACGTCCGTGACTCGAAAGTGACTATTTTGTCACTTACACGATTAGACGATTGCTTTGTAGAATCGAATTTGAAACGCGGTCCCGACTCCACGTTCACTGCGGACAGTCAATTCACCTTGCTGGCTCGTGATGATACTGTGGGCCATGGCGAGCCCGATTCCGACACTGTCGTCACTCGCATTCACACCTTTATAAAAACGCTGGAAGATATACGGGACGTCTTGTTTGTCGATTCCGCTCCCCGTGTCGCGGATGATGATTTCCGTGTAGAGTGTGTTCTCACTGAACTCGATGAACAACTCCCCTTCTTCCGGTGTATGTTCGACGCAATTCTTCAAAATGTTGATGAGCGCCTCAATCGTCCACTTCAAATCACCTTCAAATGTGACGTCACGCTCACCCGTAATCTGAAGCCGCTGCATTTTTATATCGATCGGCACGAGCATCGGTTCCGTCACGGCTTGAACAAGTTCGGGGACGGACACCGGTTCCCGTTTAAAATGAATCGTCCCGGCATCGATTTTAGACAGCTTGAGGAGCGACGACACGAGCCACTCCATCCGCTCGAGCTGCACTTGCACGTTATGCGTGAACTCTTGACGCTTGTCATCTGACAGCCGCGGGTCACTGAGCAAGTCCGCCATGACCGTCATCGACGTGAGCGGCGTTTTCAGCTGATGAGAGATGTCGGAAATCGCATCCGTCAGTTTCTGCTTGTCTTCCTCGAGATGCGTCCCTTGCTCCGACAGCATCTTCGTCACTTTATAGATTTGGCTCTTCAACAGACTGAGCTCGCCTTCGCGGTTGTCGCGAACGTCGAGTTTATAGTTGCCGTTGCTAATCTCTTGGAGGTAGCTCGACAGCTGTTCGATTTCGCGATACCGCCACGTCGTGAACCGATATGTCACGGCGACGAATGCGATTGATAGGACGGCAACGAGGAGTGTGACCTCCATCGAAATGAACAGTGCCGCGCCCACAGCTAAACTAATAATCACAAAGAGACTCAGCAAATACATACGGATTTCTCGGTTTCGCAGCATCTTAGCCCTCCACCTTATAGCCGATCCCGCGGATTGTCTTAATCAACGTCGGGTGCTGCGGGTCGTCCTCAAGCTTTTCACGTAACCGTTTGATATAGACGGTCAACGTATTGTCATTCACAAAGTCCCCACCCACGTCCCACATCTGGTCGAGCAGCTGGGCCCGTGACAACACTTGTCCCGTATGTTTCCCAAAGATGAGCAATAACCGATATTCGAGCGCCGTCAACAAGATCTCGTGTCCGTCCTTTTTGACTTTGGCGTCTTGCGGATTGATTTCGACCGACCCGATTGTCAGAATTGGCGAACTGGCCTGCTTATTGTAGCGACGCAGTACCGAGTGGATCCGTGAGATAAGCTCACGGACCCGGAACGGTTTCGTGATGTAATCATCCGCGCCCATGTCGAGTCCCATGACGACATTGACTTCGTCATCAAACGCCGTCAAAAAAATGACGGGCGTATCGTGTTTTTGCTTCACGAGCCGACACAAGTCATAGCCGCTCCCATCCGGCAACGACAAATCAAAGAGGTACAGGTCGATTGTATGTAACTGTTGGTCAATCAAACGTGTCGCGTCGGCCACGTTTTGACATAACGTCGTCGTGAATTGTTCTTGTTCAAGCGAATATTGGAGTCCGGACGCGATCGTCCGGTCGTCTTCAACGATTAAAATGTGCATGGTGTTCCCTCCTGACTCTTCTTCTCATAATATAGCAGTCTTTTTCAAGTGAGGAGACAAAACAAAAAACCGAACGAAAGTACTCGTTCGGTCAGATTATGCTTTTGTCACCCGAAGGCACTCCGGTCGTTCAAATCCGACGTCCCCTAAAAATCGCAACGAATCAATCGTCAACTCGTCGCGTGTGATCGTCTTGACGCTTGGTTCCGTCTGTTCATCGACCCATACTTTCCAAATCTCAACCTCATCCGCTGTCTGCAAGTGGTTGGTTATATACTCGACAAGCTGTTCGGCTCTCGAGTCGGAATAGCGCCAGCGCAATTCAACGACGTGCAGTTTTGAAGAATACGCCTCGACGTTCTCCACGTCATAATAGAGATCTCGCTTCATCTCAATCTCGTCGAGCTGCTCTTCCGACTCGACGTTCATCAAAATCTTCTCATCACGATCGAGGTCCTCGTCGCCTGTGAGCATCTCAGGCAAAATGACACCTTTTTTGATGGCCTCGTTGATTGATAAGAACTCGATATATGGATTTTCAACTTCTTGTAATGGTTGTGTACTCGTTATAAATTGAAATTCACTCAAGTGGAAACCTCCTCATGTTTTAATCAATGGGGCGTCATCGTTTCATCGCACGGATGGAGATCAGCAGTCCAATCCAATATCCGATGATTGAACCGATGACGATGCCATATACAGACGGAAAATCGAATAATAAAGAGATGACCAACCCGCCAGCCGTTCCAAACACAAGACCAAGCCCGACCGCTGATTCACGCCATTCATTCATGTTCATCCTCCCCTTCCATTCATTTCATACGCATCGAATTCAATACATGTTTCATTTTTCCATCGTCCCATATAAAAAGGACCCAGCATCTGCTGAATCCCATCATCCCTTATTCGACTGTCAACGCCGCCTCGGCGAGTGCCGCTTCTTCTTTATGGTAGTTCTCAACGAACGCATCGAGATGTGCCCGCACTTCATCCGTCGATTTCGTATCCATGAGCTTCACACGGAGGTCGCTCGCCCCGCGGAACCCTTTCACGTAAATCTTGAAGAAACGATGCAAGTTCGAAATCGAACGTGGCACCTCTTCTTGGAACTTGTCCTGCAAATCGAGTTGGAGACGAAGCAAGTCGAGGTGTTCTTCCATCGAGTGCTCGCGTGGCTCTTTTTCGAACGCGAACGGGTTCTTGAAGATCCCACGGCCGATCATGACGCCGTCGACGCCATACTTCTCGACGAGTTCTAATCCCATCTGGCGGTCGAGAATGTCGCCGTTAATCGTGATGAGCGTATCTGGTGCGATTTCGTCGCGCAGTTTCACGATGTCTGGGATCATCTCCCAATGCGCGTCGACTTTACTCATTTCGTTGCGTGTGCGCAAGTGAATCGACAAGTTGGCGATATCTTGCTTTAAGAGATGCGTCAACCAGTCGCGCCACTCGTCGAGCTTTGCAAAGCCGAGTCGTGTCTTGACGCTGACCGGGATGCCGCCGGCTTTCGCCGCTTGAATGAGTTCCGCCGCGACGTCAGGACGGAGGATAAGTCCGCTCCCTTTCCCGCGTTTGGCGACGTTCGGCACCGGGCAACCCATATTGATGTCGAGCCCTTTATAGCCCATCTCGGCCATACCGATGCTCATCTCACGGAAGTAGTCCGGGTTGTCTCCCCATATGTGGGCGACGATCGGCTGCTCATCCTCGGTGAACGTCAACCGTCCGCGCAGACTGCCTTTCCCTTCCGGATGGCAGTAGCTGTCCGAGTTAGCGAACTCGGTGAAGAACACGTCAGGACGTCCCGCGTGGGCAACGACGTGGCGGAAGACGACATCGGTGACGTCTTCCATCGGGGCAAGTATAAAGAATGGACGCGGCAAATCGCGCCAGAAGTTTTCGTTCATGTCAAATCATTCCCTTTCCTATCTGGTCCAACAAATCACTTTATCCATTCTATTATGTTCGACCGGTTGTATCAACTGACAATACTTTAAGAATCTCAACGCTGATCATTTTGGATGATCTTAAAGAAGTGCGTAAACCCGTCCTGTAGTAAATACTCCAGTACCCGATTCGTATGAACCGATTCGACAACTTGAACATTCAACAACGTTTGGAGCACCATCCCATCGATGGCCGCCATCGTCCACGCGGCGACCGCTCGTGTTGAGGGACCATGCTCGACGCCGTATGCCCGCACGAAGATGGCTTCCACCCGACTGATCCAATCCTCGTACTTTTGCTTGAACTTGAGTTGTAGTTCCTCGTTCCCGAGCATCGCCTCATGGGCCAAGTAAAACTGTAATCGATTCTCCGCATCTTTTTTTAATCGGTCCTGCATCCCAGCAAAAATTTCTTGAATGATTTCTTTCACTTCTTTTTGATCTTCAAGAGACACGGTCGCGATCCGGCGAATCTCTCCTAGCCCTTCATCCATCACATCGTACAGAATTGCTTCTTTCGAACTGTAATAATGATAGATGGCACCCGTACTCAGACCCGCTCGCTTGGCAATCCCCCGAAGCGTCGTTCCTTGAATCCCGTGTTCGACGATCGTCGCTCGCGCCGCCTCTAATATTTTTTGCTTTCCTTCGTTCATCATCTGCTCGACGCTCCTCACACAATAATGGCTAATTATATCATAATGATTTGACGGATTTATGACATGTCACTGTGACGTCCCAAACTCGATTGACAACGCTTTCTTAAGTTTGTTACACTTTTCACATAAACATAACGAACGTTCGGTATGTTTTAGAAATCATTTTTTCCACTACACTTTAGAAATGAAAGGGGCGTTACGTATGTTCTTCTTTGAATCGATTCCTTGGTACAACGTCGCGATGTGGTTCGTCGTGTTCGGCTTGTTGATCGGGTTGAATGAAATCGTCCGGTCTAGTAAAAAAGCGAGTATCTTCATGTTTATGGTCGTACCGATTGCCTTGACCCCGATTTGGGTCTTCACCGCCGACCCTGAGATCACCTCATGGTTCCATTGGGTGAAAGTGTATTCGGCATTAGCCGGTAGTTTGATTTATATGGTCATCCGCTTCACGGATTATCATAAGAAACATCCGTGGTACCTGATCCTCGTGCCTGGAATTTTAGCGCTCAACATCGCCGAGGCCGTCGTCCGGGAGTTCCAAGTCGGCATCATGGGGTTTGAAGGAATGGTCGACGGGATGGAATACATCTCGGGCGGCTGGAACTATGTGAACGCCGTCGCCGGGATCTTGAACTTGCTCCTCATCTGTGGCTGGGTCGGCATCTTCGCCACATCAGGTAAGAAGAAAGACATGCTTTGGCCGGACCAAACGAAGCTATGGATTGTCGCGTACGGCATTTGGAATATCGCTTACGTCTATTCATGCGCACCGGGCAACGCGTTCTACTCAGGCTTTGCTTTGAACATCGCCGCGACGGTCCCTGTTCTTCTTTGGGCGAAAGGGACATGGATGCAAAACCGTGCCCAAACGCTATCGTTTTGGATGATGTGGGTCATGACGTTCCCTTACTTCTTCGCCGTCGGCAGCACGTTTAACGTCAGCGTGTCGTATAATCCGGCAGCGAACTGGACCCTTGCCCTTGTTAGTCTAGCACTGAACGTCGTCCTCGCCGTCTGGCAAGTGACACGGATCGTCAAATACAAACTCAATCCGTTGAAAGACGAGTTGTGGAAAGATACGAACGAGTATAAAGAAATCAACGCGATGCGTGAAGATGCAGTTCCTGAACGGGAAACCGCGATCGGTAAAGTGTTGTAAACAAAAGACGGGCCTCAATGCCCGTCTTTTTGCATGTTTTCGCGTAGTTCTCTAGTAACTTCAACCGACTTCGATCTCGTGGGCAGGAAATAAAGCCGATATCTCGGTCACTCTTTATTTTTTACGGCGTCACCGTTCATCTCACTCACTCTAAACTCAACTATCCTCTTTATTAATTCGAAAGGAATCGGTTTATCAATCGGAAACTGAACAGAACCTTTTGCACTTTTGTAGTCGGATAACTCATCTTTGAAAGCGTCGATGCCTGCTGGAGTTGGATAAAATCCAATATGATTTTTATATGCTGCAAAGTGCACCAAATTACCTTTTAAATAATACGTGGGCATTTGGTAACTCATCTTTTCTTCTGCCTCAGGGGAGATGTCTTTTACTAACTTCCTCAGCGTCTGGAGGATTGCTTGAACCTCAACAGGAAATTGTAAAATGTATTCATCTACAGTTGTCATTTTAGTCTGTTTCATCATTTACACGATCTCCTCATATCCTGTTTTTGACCAACCCTTCCTTGCTGCTTCTACTGGTGCGCCTTACGTTGACTGACAGCGTGCGACAAAACCAGGTTATAGAGATTTGTCGCTCCTATAGGAATCAAATACCCGTCTGCCGGATGTTTCCAAAAACGTATTGTCTTTCGCACACAGAAGTTGATTACCTCGCTTCAGTCTCATTTCTACTTCGGCCATCCAATCCATCAGCGCCCTCCCTCGAGTATTGTTTCCACATCTTGAATGAACCGTTCGACTTCCCGCTCAATCAATTCAGCCAACTGCTCCGGCTCATCAAAATCGGGAGAAGATGTCAATGCGCGCTCAAGAATGGCATCTAGATTTTCATCGTTATGGAAGCCTTGTACTGTTTGAAACGTGGTCGCGTACTGTTCCGACAGTGTCCTATTGCGAGCGGACAACCACACCTCAAAGCACCCTGTACCATGGAGATAGACAACTGCGATTTTAAGCCCTCTCTCTTTCAAAGACGATGTGTTTACCGATACGTAAGACATATCCATATAGCCTGGGTACAGACCGCTCACCTCGTATCCACTCTTCATGAAACGAGATCGCAGGTGCCCTAGAAATTCAAGGATACCTCGATACGCGAGCGGCATGTCTCCTTGTTTGACGGTCGACGTATATGCTTGAATCAACTCAGTCAATGGTTTCAAACCGAGTGCCCTCCTTCGCTGATCAATTTTATAACCCGCCCCCTTCTCCATATGACGTTCAATCGTTATCTTATTCCCTTGTTCACGCTGAATGATTGTTATTCTTTTCAGACATTCGTCAATTGAAACACAGCACTTTCTTCACAAAGCCTCGTCCGCTGCCTTCGAGTTCATACTAATCGCGAGAAGTTGCACACGATTTTATAGTTCGTCGTGTATGATATAATTACTAATAAGTTAATCGAAGTGAAAAGGGTGAAAAAAATGGATCAGAACTCATATATCGAACGTCAAAAACAAGTAAAATTTGCAGTTGGTATGGCCGCAATCGATGGGGGAAAACCAAGTCCTTTTACACAAAAATTGCTGGAGCGATATGAAGATGGCGAAATCACTTCAGCCCAGTTTAAGCAAGCCATTATGGAGAAGTACACGAAAGCACGTCAATCCTAATGGATCCTTACGTATACCCCAACACGAGTGTGCTTATAAATAAGCTTGGGATTACTGACGAACAACAACTGATTACTGTTGAAGCACAGCTCATCATTGCAAACATATTAGAAGTAGAGTCATTCATTTCGGAAGTGGATTTCGATAGTTATCATTCTTTGCAACAACTCCATCGACATCTATTTAATGAACTGTATGAGTGGGCCGGTGAATTTCGTTCAATCAATATTTATAAACATGAGCGAATTTTGGACGGTTTGTCTGTGATCTATAGTGATTCTAAGCATATTCGAACAAATTTAGAGTCTATTTTTGATTGGCAACAAGAAATCAAATGGGAGCATAAAAATATACGCCTCCCTGTCTATTTCGCTAAGCTAATGACAGACTTGTGGCGGGTCCATCCTTTCCGTGAAGGGAACACCCGCACTGTTTCTGTTTTTATGAAACTTTTTGCTCAACATCATAATTTGCCTTTTAATGCAGAACTGCTTTCCAATAATGCCGGTTACCTTAGAAATGCACTTGTCATGGCTGCCATCAACGAAGCTCCAGACCCGAGCTATTTACACAGAATTATAAATGACGCTTTGGCCACTGATGTCTCTAACAAGTTGGCAGAGAACGATTCCTCTCCCGAAAAATATCGCACAATTGGATCGTACAACGTTTCTAACTATGAAGAGAAGCCGTTCTCTACAGACTACGATGAATCGTGAGTTCTAGCCCAAAGATTATAAAGGCGCTTTAATTATTAAGGCAATAAAATAGCCCTTAGCTGAACCGTATGAAAACGGAAAAGCTAAGGGTTTTTATTATACTTTTTCCATCCACGCCACCGTCTCGACATGCGCCGTATGCGGGAACATGTCGACTGGTGTCACTTCGACGAGGCGGTAGCCACGGTCGGCGAGGTAACGCATATCGCGCGCTTGCGTCGCGACGTTACACGACACGTAGACGATCCGCTTCGGACTCATCTCGACCATCGTCTCGAGGAACGACTCGGCACAGCCTTTCCGCGGTGGGTCGACGACGATGACGTCCGGGTTGATGCCATCTTTCTTCCACTGTGGCAACACATCTTCCGCCGCACCACACGCGTACGTCACGTTATCGATCTCATTGACGAGCGCGTTCTGTTTCGCGTCCTCGATCGCTTCCGGTACGACTTCGACGCCGTACACGTGCGCCGCTTTCCGCGCGAGAAACAGACTGATCGTCCCGATGCCGCAATAGGCGTCGACGACTTGCTCGGTCCCGGTCAATTGCGCGTATTCGAGCGCCTTGCCGTACAATTTCTCCGTCTGGACCGGGTTGACTTGGAAGAACGAGTGCGGGGAAATCGTGAACGTCAGTCCGCCGATCTTGTCCTCGATTGTCTCATGACCGTACAAGAGTTTGTTCGTCGATCCTAAGATGACGTTCGTCTTGTCCGGGTTGACGTTTTGCATGATCGACGTCACGTCCGGGAGACGCTTCAAGATGTCGGCGACGATCTCGTTCACGCCTTTGATTTTCGTCGTCTTCGTGATGAGGACGATCATCAGTTCACCCGAATGGTATCCATAACGGGCCATAACGTGGCGGATGACACCGCGCCCTGTCTTCTCATCATACGCCGGCACATCGTGTGCCGCGAGCACGTCGCGGACGACTTGGACGGCCTCGTCATTGCGCTCGTCTTGGATGAGGCATTCCTTCATCTCGACGATATCGTGCGAACGCGGACGATAGAATCCGGCGACGAGGCGACCGGCCTCGTCTTTGAACGGCACTTGTGCCTTGTTGCGGTATCGCCACGGTTCCGGCATGCCAATCGTCTCGTGGACAGGCACATCGAATTGGCCAAGTCGCTTCAACGCATCGACGACACGGTCCCGTTTTTGGCGGAGCTGGCCGTCATAGCTGAAGTGTTGGAGCTGACAACCCCCACATTGATAAAAGATCGGGCACGGCGGCTCGACGCGGTCCGCGCTCGCTTGTTTCACATCGATCAAGCGGGCGAACCCGTACTGTTTGTTCGTCTTCGTCACGACGATCTCGACCGTCTCCCCTGGGAGCGCGTTCGGGACGAACAACGTATAGCCGTCGACGCGCGCCACACCTGCCCCTTCGTGGGTGAGGTCGTGGATGTCGACGTCGAGACGGTCATTCTTTTTCACTGGTAGCATGTGCCTCTCCTTTCTTGAATCAAAATTCCTGTATATACCGTTTACCCGTTCGAGGCGAACGAAAAGCTCGACGTGTGCGCCACGCCGAGCCGACTCATTCTGCTTTCTCGATTGACACGTTGAACAGCTGTTTGATCATCTGTTCGCGCTCATATTGGGCGTTCAGTTCTTCCATCTCGCGAATGCGCGCGTTCGGTGCAAGCACCGTCAAGTGACGGAACAAGTTGCGCATCTCGCCGGTGCATTCCCCGCCGTACTCGCCGTCGATGTTGAGGCTCATCGACTCCGTCGTCTTCATCTTGACGTGGCTCGTCTTGAAATGTTCGACGAGCGGGCTCGTCAAGTGCTCGCCACGGAGCAACAAACGGACGACATGGATGAACTCGAACAAGTTACATTTCCGTAAGATGAACAAGTCGAACAAGCCATCGTTCAATGACGCGTGCGGTGAGATTTTCTCAAATCCGCCGACCGAGTTCGAGTTCGACGTGAGGAAAATCATCACCTCGCCGCTGAACGTCCCTTCGTCATGTTCGAGCTCGATGTACGTCGGTTTGATGAGCGGCAGCTTCTCCATCCCTTTGACGTAGTAAGCGAGCTGTCCGAGTGCCGTCTTCAACTTCGATGGCACCTCATAAGACAACTCCGTCATGATGCCGCCGCCGGCGATGTTGATGAAGTAATGGATGTCGCCCTTCTCGCCTGCGATCTCCCCGAGGTCGACCGGCATCTCGAACCCGTCGCAGATGACGTCGAGCGCGCCGACGACGCTGAGCGGGATCCGCATCGCCCGGGCGAAGTCGTTCGTCGTCCCGACCGGAATGAGCCCGATCGTCGGACGCGTCTCAAGCGGTGCGAGGCCCGAGATGACCTCGTTCAACGTACCGTCCCCGCCGGCTGCGATAATCAAATCAAACTCGGCCGCGGCGGCCCGAACGGCCTCGAGCGTCGCGTCACCGATCGCTTTCGTCGCGTACGTCGACGTCTCATAACCCGCATCCTCTAAGCGGTTCAAGATGTACGGGAGTTCCCGTTTGATCACTTCTTTTCCTGATGTCGGGTTATAGATGACCCGCGCACGTTTCCGTTGCATATTGATTCTCTCCCTTTGCTCATGTCGAGCGAAAAGCGAGACACAAGTGCCTCGCCGCTTCGTTAGCGTTTGGCAATCTCTTCGTGGAACAAGCCATCGAGGAGTGCCGGGTTCGCCATCCCTTTCGTCTGTTTCATAATTTGGCCGATGATGAAGCCTTTCGCCCGGTCTTTCCCGTTCTTAAAGTCTTCAATCATTTGTGGGTGCGCTTCGAACAACTCGAGGATGTAGCCGCGAAGCAAGTTCTCGTCCGAGATTTGGGCGAGACCATTCGCTTCGACATACGCTTTCGGTTCGGCGCCTTCCTCGAGCATCGCTGTGAACACGCGTTTGGCGATCTTCGAAGAAATTGTACCGTCTCCGATCAAACGAATCAACTCCGCGAGCGCGCCCGGCGTCAGCTTCATCGTCTCAATCGTCTCATCCGATTTGTTCAAATGCCCGAGCACTTCGCCCATGAGCCAGTTCGCCGCGGCTTTCGGCTCGGCACCAGCGGCCGTCGTCGCCTCGAAGAAGTCCGAGAACTCGCGTGTCGACGTGAGCGCCTTCACGTCATACGCCGACAAGCCGTAGTTGTCCATGTACCGCTCGCGACGCGCGGCCGGCATTTCCGGAAGTGTCGCCCGGATGCGTTCTTTCCACGCTTCGTCGATCTCGAGACGGACGAGGTCCGGCTCTGGGAAGTAACGATAGTCGGCCGCGCCTTCTTTGACACGCATGAGGATCGTCTTCTTCGCCGCCTCATCGAAGCGAAGCGTCTCTTGACGCATAACGCCGCCCGTGATGAGGAGCTTGCGATGACGCTCTTCTTCGTAGTCGAGCGCCTTCAACACGTTCGAGAACGAGTTCAAGTTTTTGAGCTCCGTCTTCGTGCCGAACGGCTCTTGTCCGAACGGTCGGACCGAGATGTTGCAGTCGCAACGGAGCGACCCTTCTTCCATCTTGACGTCCGAGACGCCGGCGAACGAGAGCACTTCTTTCAAACGCTCGAGGTACGCGACCGCGTCTTTCGGCGAGCGCATGTCCGCCTCACTGACGATCTCGATGAGCGGTGAGCCCGTCCGGTTGAAGTCGACGACCGAGTGCTTCTCGCCCGTATGGTTCATCTTCCCGGCGTCTTCTTCTAAATGGACGCGCTCGATGCGGAACCGTTTCATCTCGCCGTCGACTTCGACGTCGACGTGACCGTTAAAGCCGATCGGCTGGTCGAACTGCGAGATTTGGTACGCTTTCGGCGTGTCCGGATAGAAGTAGTTCTTGCGGTCGAACTTCGTGTCGGTCGCGACTTCACAGTTCAGTGCCATCGCGGCCTTGATAGCGAGGTTGACCGCCTCTTCGTTCAATTTAGGCAAAACGCCCGGGTGTCCGAGACAAATCGGACACGTCTGTGTATTCGTTTCGGCACCGTACGTGCGCGAGCAGCCACACCAAATCTTCGACTTCGTGCTCAGCTCGGCGTGCACCTCGATCCCGATGATCGTTTCAAAGTTCATCGTCCGTCCTCCTTAAAGCTGTGGCATTTTGAAACCGCCGTTTGCTTGTTCGAAAGCATGGGCCACGCGGTAGAGTGTTGGTTCACTGTAATGGTTCCCGATGATTTGAAGACCGACCGGGAGTCCTTCTGACAAGCCGGCCGGGACCGAGATGGCCGGGACGCCCGCCAAGTTGACCGGGATCGTCATGATGTCGTTGGCGTACATCGTGAGCGGGTCTTCAAGCTGGTCACCGAGTTTGAACGCCGTCGTCGGTGCCGTCGGTCCGATGATCGCATCGTACTTCTCGAACACTTTCGCGAAGTCTTGCTTCATGAGCGTGCGGACTTGTTGCGACTTCTTGTAGAACGCATCGTAGTATCCAGAGCTAAGAGCGTACGTTCCGAGCATGATGCGGCGTTTCACTTCTTCCCCGAACCCTTGCTCACGCGAATACGTGAACACTTCTTCGAGCGCGTCGGCTTCGGCGCGGCGTCCGTAACGGATGCCGTCGAAGCGAGCGAGGTTCGAAGACGCTTCAGACGAAGCGAGCAAGTAGTACGTCGGGAGCGCATATTTCACCGTCGGAAGCGAGACCGTCTCGACCGTCGCACCGAGCGACTTGAGCGTCTCGATCGCTTGTTCGATCTGTTTGCGGACACCGTCCGAGACACCTTCTGCCATGAATTCTTTAGGCAAAGCGAGCTTCAAGCCTTTGATATCGCCGTGAAGCGACTTCGTGTAGTCTGGGAGGTCGACCGTCGATGACGTCGAGTCCATCTCGCAATGTCCGGCGATCGCGTTCAACAAGTAGGCGTTGTCTTCGACGCTGCGCGTGAGCGGACCGATCTGGTCGAGCGACGAGGCGAACGCGACGAGACCGTAACGTGAGACGAGACCGTACGTCGGCTTCATGCCGACGACACCGCAATACGCGGCCGGTTGACGAATCGAACCGCCCGTATCCGAACCGAGGCTAAAGAGCACTTGGCCGGCTGCGACCGTCGCCGCCGAACCGCCTGACGAACCACCTGGTACGCGGGTTGTGTCCCATGGATTGCGAACGACTTTGAACGCCGAGTTCTCGTTCGATGAGCCCATCGCGAACTCGTCCATGTTGAGCTTCCCGATCGTGACGGCACCGGCGTCATGAAGACGCTCGACGACCGTCGCGTCATGGGCCGGTACGAAGTTCTCGAGGAACTTCGAGGCACACGTCGTGCGTGTCCCTTTCGTGACGATGTTGTCTTTGACGCCGATCGGCAACCCGAAGAGCGGATTGTCCGCTGTCTTCGCGAGGTCGTCCATCCGTTTCGCCTGCTCGAACGCATCTTCGTTGAGCGTTAAAAACGCACCGACTTTCTCATCTGTGCGCTCGATTTGATCGAACGACTCTTTGACGAGGTCCGTCACCGAGACCTCGCCTTCTTTTAATAAGGTATGTAGCTTCGCTACACCGTGGTCGAATAAACTCATGTGGGGCCTCCTTATTCAAAGACGGCTGGGACGCGGACTTGACCGTTTTCCCAATCAGGCGCCATCCGTTCGACTTCCTCGCGCGGAAGCGACGGGCGGACCTCGTCTTTGCGTAGTACGTTTTTCAAATCTAGGGCATGGGTCGTCGGGATGACGCCCGTCGTATCAAGCTCATCGAGTTGCTCAGCGAACTCGAGAATTTTTGTCAATTGCTCCGTGAAGTGCGTCACTTCATCATCAGTGATCGCCAGTCGGGCGAGCCCGGCGACGTGCCGTACTTCATCTTCTGTGATTCGAGTCAATCTTCACACCTCCAACATGTTTTCATACATCGCTCCTTATCATACCACTATTTCATAAGACAAAAAAGAAAATCCAATCCGGCAAAAATCAGCTTCATTTTTTACAAACATGGGAAATCTGACCCGAACATTGACTCGTTTCCAAAAACGGCTATTCGATGAACGGCCCAATCTCCTTATGCTTAAAGAGAAGACTGTACATATGGGGAGGATCACTATGTCAATCCGGAATAAACTGATTGCCGCGTTCACCGTCTTGCTCGTCTTGTTGCTCGGCGTGAGCGGTTATGCGTTGTACGCCTTGAACGCCTCGAAGGCCGCACAAGAAGACATGACCGTGTCGTGGGTGCCAGGCATGGACCAGATTCATCAAGTCGACAAACAGTTGCTCGAGATACGGCGCCATTTGATTCGACACGCTCTCGTCGAGGACGAAGTGACGAAACAGAACGTCGAGCGCGACGTCGAGACGGGCGTCACGATTTTAAAGCAACGGATGAGCGGCTATGAATCGACGATCATCACACAAGCTGACCAAGAACTGTTCGACCAGGCCGAGGCGCAGTGGACGACATTCCAAGCGAACATCGCCGAACTATTGCGCATCTCAAACGAGGAAGGCCAAACTGAGGCCGAGGCTTATATCCGCGACACGGCGACGCCGAGTGCGGATGCGCTGTCGAACACGCTCGGCCTTCTCGTCAACTTGAACCGTGACGCCATCATCTCCGACACGGAACAAGGCGAGGCGCTGTTTGAACAAGTACAGCTCACGCTCATCGTCATCCTAGCCGCCGCTGCCATTTTCACCGTGCTCATGATGCTGTTCATCTTCCGCTCGATCTTCGAACCGTTAAACGAGTTCAAAGTGAAGATGCGTGAACTCGCGACGAGCGAAGGCGACTTGACGACGGCGATTCCGGTGAAACGCCGTGACGAGTTCTCAGGGCTCGCGCGTGACTTTAACCAATTCATCGCCAATTTGAGACAGCTCATCTTGCAAGTGAACGATGTCTCCCGCGGCGTGGCGGCCCAATCGGCGAACACGTATGAAGAGCTGAAAGCGCTCGACACGTACATGACGACGACGGCGGCGACGACCGAGGATTTGACGGCCGGTATGCAACAGACGGCCGCGAGCGCCCAAGAGATGAACGCGTCGGCCTCGGACATGGAACGGACGCTCCATCACATCGTGTCGATGGCTGCGGAACGGAAAGACGAGGCGAAGCGTGTCGACGCCCGCGCGGTCGCCTTGCGCGGCCATGCCGTCGAGGCGAAATCGTCCGCCCTCGACGTGCTCGATTCGACCCGGCACCGATTAGAACGGGCGATGCAAGACGCCAAGGCGGTACGCGAGATCGCGACGCTCACGAACGACATTTTAGACATCGCCGCCCAGACGAACTTGTTGTCTTTGAACGCCTCGATCGAAGCGGCCCGGGCCGGGGAGGCAGGACGCGGATTCGCCGTCGTCGCCGACGAGATTCGTAAGCTCGCCGAGACGAGCCGGACGACCGTCGAGCGCATCCAAGCGATCTCGGCGACCGTGCTCCAATCGGTCGACCATTTGAACGAGACATCGAGCGAGATGCTCACGTTCCTCGACACGAACGTCGTCAAAGACTACGACCAGCTCGAAGAAGCGGCTGAACAGTACAGCGAGGATGCGGGACGGTTCGAGACGACCGCTTCCGAGTTCGCGGACGCCGCCGCTGAGCTTGAACAGTTGACGTCGAACATGATCTCCGTCATCCAGGACGTCGCCGTCACGGTGAACAACGGGGCCCTCGGCACGCAAGACATCGCTGAGAAAGTGACGCTCTCGGTCGATCGATTCGGTGAATTGAACCGGGCGACCGAGATGTCGCAACAAAAGATGGACGAGTTGAACGAACTGATCGGCCAGTTCAAAGTATAACGACAAGGACGCACTCCCAAATGGGAATGCGTCCTTTTGTCATGCGGCTTGCTGTTTTTCTTTCTTCATTTCAAGTTCAAACCGTTTCGTCTCCGCGACGACGACACCGGACAAGAACAACAACCCGATCAAGTTCGGGATCGCCATCAATCCGTTGAACACGTCCGAGATGGCCCAGATGAGGTTCAAGTTCGTCGTCATGGCGCCTAGTCCGGCGACAATGATGTACATGACTCGGTAAGGTACGATCGACCGCTCACCGAATAAGTAATAAATCGACCGTTCTCCGTAATAACACCAACCGATCACAGTCGAGAAGGCGAAGAAGACGAGCGAGACGGTAACGATCAGTTCCCCGACCGGGCCGAGGAAGTAAGCGAACGACGCTTGCGTCAACTCGATCCCTTGAAGACCGCTCGCGTATTGACCGCTCATGACAATCGTCAAGCCGGTGATCGAGCAGACAATCAGTGTATCGATCAATACTTGCGTCATCGAGACGAGCGCTTGTCGTCCCGGGAAATCGGTCTTCGCGGCAGCCGCCGCAATCGGTGCCGAACCGAGACCGGCCTCGTTCGAGAACACCCCGCGGGCGACCCCGTATCGAATCGCGGCACCGAGCGCCCCGCCGCCGATCGCTTCGGCGCTGAACGTGCTCTCGAAGATGGTCGCGAACGCTGACGGGATCAACTCCGCGTTCATGACGAGAATGGTGAGACCCCCGCCGACGTAGGCGAAAATCATGATCGGCACGAACACGCCGACGACTTTCCCGATCGACTTCACGCCGCCAAGAATGACGAACGCCGTCAGCACCATGAGCGCAATCCCTGTCACGAGCATCGGTACGCCGAACGACGTGTTGAGCGCGAGACTGATCGAATTCGTTTGGACGCCGTTTCCGATGCCGAACGCCGCGATGGCCGCGAAAAAGGCGAACGTCATGCCGAGCCAACGTTTTTTCAAACCGTGTTCCAAGTAATACATCGGTCCGCCGGCAATCTCACCCCGCTCATCGACGACGCGATATTTGACGGCGAGAATCGCCTCGGCATATTTCGTCGCCATGCCGATAAACCCAGACAACCACATCCAGACGATGGCGCCTGGTCCACCAAGGACGACCGCCGTGGCGACGCCGACCATGTTCCCGGTCCCGACCGTCGCGGCGAGCGCGGTCATGAGCGCTTGGAAATGGGTGATGTCCCCCCGTTGCTTCTTCTGTTCATCTTTCGTCTTGGGGGTAAACGCTTCTCTCAAGCCGAACCCAAGTCTTGTCACTTGGATGAAGCCGAGCCGGACGGTCAAAAAGATCCCCGTCCCGATCAATAAAATAAGTAAGTGTGGACCCCAGATAAGGTCCGATAACGCTGTCAACCAGTTCTCAAATTGTGCCATCTGTTCGTTCCCCCTATGTAGTGCCGTTGCCCTTCCCATTTTTCAGAACATTCACATACTCGTCAAGTTCTCCCCGCGTCAAATCGGTCGATTACAGCGTAAACAACTTGTCACAAACCGTCTCAGGCGTTCATATACATACGATCACACCGTGCTGAATTGACATCAAATTGTAAACGTCACGCACAAAAAAACGGCCTCCTTTTCAAGAGACCGCCCATCCTTATGAGGTGATGGCCGCGACGACCTCGTCGACGTGCCCTTTCACTTTGACGCTCCGCCATTCTTGTTCGATATAGCCGTCCTCGTTGATGAGGAACGTCGAACGGACGATGCCGTAATACTCTTTCCCGTAATTCTTCTTCAGTTGCCAGACGCCGTAAAGCTCCGACACTTCATGGTCAGCGTCGACGAGCAAGTCGAACGGGAGCTCATGCTTGTTGATGAAGTTTTGATGCTTCTTCTGACTGTCGGCCGAGATGCCGATGACGACGGCACCTTCGAGCTTCGGCATCGCGTCGCGGAAATCGCACGCCTCGGTCGTGCAGCCCGGTGTCGCGTCTTTCGGATAGAAGTACAACACGACTTTTTGGCCGCGGTACTGTTCAAGCGAGATCATGTCGCCGTTTTGGTTCGGTAACGTGAATGTCGGTGCTAACATGTGAATGCCTCCTCAGCCGAACGACGGGTCGACGAGTCGCTCGTCATAGCCGTCGATCGCTTGTTCTAGTTTTTGTTTGAGCGGTTCGAGCACTTCCAAATAGTCGACCGGGTCTTCGGTCGCGGCCGCCTCGCGCAAGCCGTCTTCATTCTCATCATACCACTTCACGTACGCTTCGAAGTACTCGACCATCACTTGTTGGTTCTCCGGGACGGTGAGCGTCTCCGACAGCAACAAGAACACGTTGTTGTCGGCCTCGAGCGCGACGTAGTCGGTCTGGGCGTTGACGCGGTCGTAGATTGGTCCGGCCTCATCTTCCGGTACGTCGGCGAGACGGGCGTTCGCCTCCGGATTGACGCCGTATTCGTTCGCCTCGATGCCTGTCAACAGTTCTCCGACCTCGCCGATCACGTCAACCGGGAGCACCGCCGGGGTGACGACGAGCTTCCAATCATCGCCGTCTTTGATGGCGACTTTCGCCAATCGGTTCGGTAGCTCGTTCCCGTCCCCGTCTTCCATCTCATGGACGATATAGGCGACGTCGCCGGTCACGTTCACCCAGCCTTCGTAAATGTCACCGGGCGAAAGATCTCGCGCCACCGCTCCCGTCGCCGGGATATCGGTCCGTTCGCCGGCGTAGTCGACCGCGGCGAGCGCTTCGGCGTCCCCTGCTTCAAGTGCCTGTTGATACGATGTATAGACGGTCTCGACCGCTTCCGGGAGCGGGCGTTTCGCTTCCTCGGCCGGTTGCTCTTCCTCGTTGCCGCACGCGCCGAGCATCATGACGAGCACGAGCGGAATCATCCACTTCTTCATTTAATCATCCTTTCCCGTTACTTCTCTTGTCCTCATCCTACCATGACTCGATTTCGAGCGAAAACGACACGCTTTTCTGGAAAATTGTTTCACTAGGATTTCGGCTAATTTTCCGATACAATACAGACGTAAGCGCTTAACCGCATAATCACTTTTAAGGGGGAACGAGAATGATTCCATACAAACATGAACCATTCACAGACTTTACAAACAAAGAGAACGCCTCAGCCATCCAAGCGGCGATTGAGAAAGTGAACGGTGAGCTCGGGAAAGACTATCCGCTCGTCATCGGTGGGGAAAAAGTGACGACGGACGACAAGATCACGTCTTATAACCCGGCAAACAAAGAAGAGGTCATCGGCCGCGTCTCGAAAGCGAACCAAGAACTCGCAGAGCGCGCGATGCAAGAAGCACTCACAGCGTTTGACACGTGGCGCCACGTCGACCCAGCCGTCCGTGCCGACGTCTTGTTCAAAGCGGCGAACATTGTCCGTAAACGCAAGCATGAATTCTCGGCTTATCTCGTGAAGGAAGCGGGCAAACCGTGGAACGAGGCGGACGCGGATACGGCGGAAGCGATTGACTTCATGGAATACTATGCGCGTCAAATGCTCGAGCTCAAACCAGGTAAAAAGGTCGAGAGCCGTCCGGGCGAATACAACCGCTATGACTACATCCCACTCGGGGTCGGGATCGTCATCAGCCCATGGAATTTCCCGTTCGCGATCATGGCAGGGACAGCCGTCGCGGCCATCGTTGCCGGTAACACGATCCTCTTGAAGCCAGCTTCAACGACACCGATCGTCGCCGCGAAATTCGTCGAGGTGATGGAAGAGGCAGGTCTTCCGAAAGGCGTCCTCAACTTCATCCCAGGACCAGGCGCTGAAGTCGGTGACTACCTCGTCGACCATCCGAAAACACGCTTCATCAGCTTCACCGGTTCACGCGACGTCGGCTTGCGCATCAACGAGCGCGCCTCGAAGTTGAACGACGGCCAAATCTGGCTCAAACGCGTCATCGCCGAGATGGGCGGAAAAGACACGATCGTCGTCGACGAGTCAGCAGACCTCGAGCTCGCGGCCCAGTCGATCGTCAAGTCGGCGTTCGGCTTCTCAGGACAGAAATGTTCAGCTTGTTCACGTGCCGTCATCGTCGACAGCGTGTACGACACAGTGCTCGACCGCGTCGTCGAGTTGACGAACGAACTCTCGGTCGGAAACACAGAGAAGAACGAACACTTCATGGGACCGGTCATCGATGCGTCAGCGTTCAAGAAGATCACGTCGTACTTCGATGTCGCCAAAGAAGAAGGACGCATCCTCACGGGTGGTAAAGCGGACGACTCGACAGGATACTTCGTCGAACCGACTGTCGTCGCAGACGTCGACCCGAAAGCACGCCTCATGCAAGAAGAGATTTTCGGACCGATCGTCGCGCTCACAAAAGCAAGCGACTTCAAACAAGCGATCGACATCGCCAACAACACCGAGTACGGTTTGACAGGTGCCGTCCTCACGCGTGACCGCTCGAACCAAGAGTACGCGCGTCAGAACTTCCACGTCGGAAACTTGTACTTCAACCGTGGCTGCACAGGCGCCATCGTTGGCTACCAACCGTTCGGCGGCTTTAACATGTCAGGTACGGACTCGAAAGCAGGCGGACCGGATTACATCCAGCTCCACATGCAAGCGAAAACGACATCTGAGACGTTTTAATCATCAAGTCCGGCTCATCATGAGCCGGGCTTGTTTTATAAGGAGGACTATTCATGGAAACGTTCGATGACTTTTTAGCAACGATTGACGACCCGGAGCGACGCGCCAAGCTGGACGACGTGTTCGACTGGATACGCCAGACGTTCCCCCATCTCGAGGAGCGCATCGCCTGGAACCAACCGATGTTCACTGACCACGGGACGTTCATCATCGCCTTCAGCGTCGCCAAAGCCCATTTCGCGGTCGCCCCGGAAGCGGTCGCACTCGAACAGTTCGCCGATCGCATCAAAGACGCCGGCTATACACAGACGAAACAGTTATTTCGCATCAAATGGAATCAAGCTGTCGACTATGGTTTATTGAACGACATCATCACCTTCAATATACAAGACAAGGCTGACCATACATCGTTTTGGCGGACATGAACGATCGTAAAGATAAACTAAAAGGTTCGGCACCTCGTGAGGGGCCGAACCTTGTTTGCCTCTATTAAATGATAAGGAGAGGTTGAGTGTTACAATCTACTCGCCCCGCTTCATAGATTGAATCAAAGACGGTGGAGAAAAGCCGGTCGTGAGTCAAGAATAAATCAAACAAATATGGATCAAACGTGCCTTTCATTTGACACATCATCTCCAATGCTTCCAGGTGCGTGTATGCTGGTTTGTATGGTCGTAAAGTCCTCAGGGCATCATACACATCGACGATACTTACAATTCTCGCCGCAAGCGGAATCGCTTCTTTCGATAAACCATGGACATAGCCTTGTCCATCCCATGTCTCGTGATGATACAATGCGATGTCCATAGCCATCTGGATAAAGGAGTTTTCCGGAAACTGCAGATGTAGCTCACCAAGCACTTCTCCCCCTACTCGAACATGTTCTCTCATGAGAAGCCATTCGTCTTCGGTCAACTTGCCCTCCTTCAACAAGATCGCATCAGGGACGGCAATCTTTCCAATATCATGTAGCGGTGCAGCCAAGCGAATCGCTTCGACAAACATCGAATTTACTTGTGACCCCGGTTCCTTTTGAACAATCCCAGCCAAACTTGTCGCAAGCGCTTGGACTCTTTCGATATGATTACCCGTGTCATTGTCACGCAATCCAGATAGTCGAAGCAATGTTTTAACTAGACCTTCTTGATACTCTTGTAACTGTTTTTCTTTTTCTTCGAGATTGTAAGAAAATTGTTCACGTTCATTCACGTTTTTTAATTGAGCGTTTAGACGCAGTAACACCTCTTCTGGGTGAATCGGCTTTGTAATGTAATCTTGCCCACCGGCTTCGAATGCTCGTACTTTATCGTATGACTCGGTCAGTGCACTTAAAAATATAACAGGGATGTTCGGATTATATCGTCTCCGGAGTATCTCACATACTTCATAGCCATCCATGTCTGGCATCATAATATCTAATAAAATCAAATCAGGCTCTATCTGTTCCATCGCCTGTAGCATAAACTTACCATTTGGATAGACGCGCACATGGTAATCGGCTTGACTCAAAATATCATAGAGTAAACGCAAGTTGGCAGGCGTATCATCAACGACAAAAATTGTTCTCTTTTTTGTTTCAATCAGCACGATCAGCTCCTAATTCTCGTTGCAAATGACGACTTGCCAACTCATAGTCAAACCGATCGAGTGCATCCCAAATGACCTGTAAGTGAGGGGCCTTTTGCTGATAGGTTTGTACAAATCGCTCGATCGTTTCAACATCTCCTTCTTGAACCGCTTTGTGGACGTTTCGCAACATGTCGTGGGAATCGACGACGATATCCCCTCTATGACGATACATCGCATCAAACAATTGCTTTGGATGAAACGGCTTCGAGACGAATGCGCACGCCCCTGAAGCGAAAGCTCGTTGACGGTCCTCTTCGAAAGCGTTCGCCGAGATGAAGATGATCGGCGGACAATCATCACGCTGTTTGAGTTCCGCAGCCACATCCGCCCCGTTCCCATCTGGCAATCTCATATCTAATAAAATCATATCGTACCGCTCAGTCGCCGTCCGTTCGAGTGCACGTTTACCAGAAGCAGTCATACTGACGCTACAACCGGCCGCTTCGAGCAGTTCCTGTAAAATGTCTTGTTGCGCAGGCGTGTCTTCTACGACGAGGACGTGCATGTCGGCAAACCGCACGTCCGTCCATTCTTCAAAATCGCGAGCAGCTTGTGCGGCGCCTTCCTCTACCTCCACCGGCAAGGTAAAGACGAAGCGACTGCCGCGTCCAAGTTCGCTCTCTACTTGAAGGTCCCCGCCGAGCAATGTCGCGTATTGCTTGCTAATCGGCAGCCCTAACCCTGTTCCTTGATGCTGGTCGGTATATTTTTTTTGGTAAAACGGTTCGAATAACAATTCGAGTTCTTGCCCATCCACGCCTCGTCCCGTGTCAGTGACCGTAAAGCGAAGTTCACCTGCAGAAACGGAAAGTTCGACCCGCACCGTCCCTTGATCGGTAAACTTCAACGCGTTTTGAATCAAATTGATCAAAATTTGTTTTACTTTCGTCGGATCGCTCGTGACGTGTTCGGGAATTTGTTGTTCCATCTCGACCGTCAACGCGACACCTTTTTGTTGTGCCATCATGTCAAACGTACGATAAACTTCTCGCATCATCACCGGCAGGGAGAAGGTTTGCTTCACCACTCGTACATAGCCGGATTCGATTTTGGACATATCTAAAATCTCATTGATGAGCGTCAACAAGTGTTCGCCGTTCTGAAGAATGTCATCGATTCGCCGCTCACTTTTCTGATCGACTCCACTACGTTTCAGTAAATGAGAAAAGCCAAGAATCGCATTCAGCGGAGTCCGAATCTCGTGGCTCATGTTTGAAAGAAATTCACTTTTGGCGATGTTCGCCCGCTCCGCCTCTTGTTTTGCCGCGATGAGTTGTTGATAAATTGTTTCGCGCTGCGCTTCGATCCGGTGTCGTTCGACTGCTCCGAGAAGAGCGTTACTAAAATCTTTTAGTACCCGTTGTTCATGGGTCGAGTACGTCCGCTCCTGCATCACCGAATCAAACCCAACGAAACCATGGCACGCGTTGCCGCTCATCATCGGAACCGTTAAAAGACTTTGGATATGCTGAGGCTCAAGAATTTGCCGAATCCCGCTGTCGATCGGCAACGCATGTACTTGAGGAATATACATCGGCTCCCCTTTCATGTGCGTCTCCACCCATTCGGGTAACGCCTCTAGAGGGACATTTTGCAAATTATCCAACTCGGCTGAGACCCCTGGCGCACACCATTCAAACGTGTTGTGGCAAAGTCCCTCGTCGAAATCATAATCAAACACATAGACGCGGTCCGTTTGAAAATGACGTCCGAGCTCCTCCAATGAATGATTCACCCGGTCGGAGAAGTCTTCCAACGAAGTCGTCAAAAAGCGGTTCAGTAGAAGCGAGACTAAATGATGCAATTCTTCTTGTTTTCGTAGCTCTTCTTCCAGGGCGATAACGATTTTCCTCATCCGGATCCCTCCACCATTCTTATATACATAAGTATCGGCTATACGAGAGGAATAATTGAGTCTATTATCCTAATTATGCATAGGTATAAAGAATCAATTTAAAAAGGAGCGACATTGCGCTCCTTTCTTTTTAAAATTGTTTCATCATGTTCGCCATCTCGATGGCCGACGTCGCCGCTTCCCAGCCTTTATTCCCGGCTTTCGTCCCGGCCCGCTCGATCGCCTGCTCGATCGTCTCCGTCGTCAAGACGCCGAAGATGACCGGCACTTCCGACTGATAGCTCGCCTGGGCGATACCTTTCGCCGCCTCGTTGCAGACGTAGTCAAAGTGCGGTGTCGCCCCGCGGATGACGGCGCCGAGTGTGATGACGGCGTCATACTTCTTGCTCATCGCCATCTTCTTCGCGACGAGCGGGAGCTCGAACGCCCCCGGCACGAACGCGAGCTCGACGTCTTCTTGTTCGACGCCGTGGCGCTTGAGCGCGTCTTTCGCCCCGTCCAATAAGCGCATCGTGATGAGATCATTGAACCGCCCGACGACGATCCCGACTTTTAATCCTTTACCGACCAAGTTACCTTCAATTGTATGCATCATTTATTTTCTCCTCCAAAGTGGTTCATTTTTTGTTGTTTCGTCAATCGATATTTCTCATTCGCGGCATGCTCCCCGACGATAATCGGTACCCGTTCGATGACGGTGATTCCGCATGCTTCGAGGGTGTCGACTTTCTCCGGGTTGTTCGTCATGAGCCGCACCGTCGTCACGCCAAGGTCACGTAGCATCGCCGCGCTGACACGGTAGTCACGAAGATCGGCATGCAGGCCGAGCGCGACGTTCGCCTCGACCGTGTCGAGCCCGCCTTCCTGCAATTCATAAGCCTTTAATTTATTCAACAGACCGATGCCGCGGCCTTCCTGACGCATATACAAGACGACACCGCCCTCGGCTTCGATCGTCGCCATCGCCGTGTCGAGCTGTGGTCCGCAGTCACAGCGGTACGAGCCGAACACGTCACCGGTCAGACACTCTGAATGGATACGGACGAGCGGGACGTTGCCGAGCTCACCTTTCAGTAACGCGACGTGCTCTTCCCGGTCGAGGACGTTCCGATAACCGATCAGTCGGAAGTCCCCTTTCACCGAGGGGAGCGATACGTCCGCCTCTCGACTGACGAGATCTGTCTCCATGTAACGGACGAGCGCCTCGATCGTGATGAATTTCAAATCATGACGTTCCGCGACGCGTTCGAGGTCCGGCACCCGTGCCATCTCCCCGTCCTCGCGGATGATTTCGCAAATGACGGCGACCGGCTCACTGCCGGCGAGACGGGCCAAATCGACCGACGCTTCCGTATGCCCGCGTCGTACCGAGACGCCGCCTTTTTTGGCGATGAGCGGGAAAATGTGGCCCGGACGTTGAAAATCGGCTGGACGGGCGTTGATGTTCGCGAGCTCGCGCACTGTGTGGGCCCGTTCGCTCGCTGAGATGCCCGTCGTCGAGTCGATATGATCGACACTGACGGTGAACGCCGTTCCGTGCGGGTCGGTACTATTCGCGACCATCGGCTGTAAATCGAGCCGGACAGCGACTTCTTCAGCGAGCGACGCACAGACGAGTCCCTTTCCTTCTGTGATGAGGAAATTCATCGTCTCAGCCGTCATCTTGTCAGCGAGGACGACGAAGTCGCCTTCGTTCTCTCGGTCCTCATCATCGACGACGATGATCGGACGCCCCATCTTTAAGTCTTCTACCGCTTCTTCAATCGTGTGGAACATCACCATCCCGCCTTTCCATATCCTTGCGACGCCAGTGATTCGAGCGTCATCGGTTTTTGATTCACTAGTTTTTCCATATATTTAGCCAACATGTCGCATTCTAAATTGACCGCATCACCCGCCTGCTTCATCCCGAGCACCGTCTCACTGTACGTGTGCGGGATGAGCGACAACGTGAAGCCGCGTTCGGTGACATCGAACACCGTCAAGCTCGTCCCATCGACCGAGATCGAACCTTTCGGGACGATGTAGCGGAGGAGCGACGGCTCGCAACTGATGTCGACGTAGACGGCGTTAGCGAGCGACCGTTTCTTCACGATGCGCCCGACACCGTCGACATGCCCCGAGACGAAATGCCCGCCGAAGCGTCCATTCGCCGGCATCGCCCGCTCCAAGTTCACGCTCGTGCCGAGACGGACCCCGTCAAGACTCGACGCTTTGAGCGTTTCCGGCATGACGTCGACCGAGAAACTGTCACGATCGAACGTCGTCACGGTGAGACAGATGCCGTTGACGGAGATGCTGTCGCCGAGTTTCACGTCTTCTAACACGACTTTCCCGCTCAGCGTGAGCCGTAACGATGGCCCGTTTCGCTTCACTGCTTTCACACTGCCGATTTCTTCAACGATTCCCGTGAACATTTGCCTCCCCCTTTCGCATGACGAGCTTCACATCGGTGCCGACTGTTTTGACAGTTCGGACCGTGAACGAGTCGATCGCATCGAGCGGACCGGTTTGATTCGACCGGTACACCCCGCCGTTGCCTCCGAACACGCGCGGCGACTGATACATGACCCATTCGTCGACGAATCGTCCGTCGAGGAACGATGTCACGAGCGTCGGGCCCGCTTCGATGAGGACGCGACCGACACCGCGGTCGTACAAGTCCTGTAAGACGAGATCGAGCGTCGTGTAGTCGGCGAGCTCGACACCGCGTTCTGTGAACGCGTCGCGCTTCGCTTCATCGTCGCACATCGTATAAACGAGCACCGGGATGTCGGGTGCCGTTCGGACGAGCTGACTCGAGAGCGATGTGCGCAAGTCGCGATCGAGCACGACCCGGAGCGGTTTCGTCGTCTCGCGGTCGAGCCGGACCGTGAGCGCCGGATCATCGGCGATGACCGTGCCGACGCCGGTTATGATGGCGTCCACCGTCGCGCGCAGTTCGTGGACATCTCGTCTTGCCTCGGTTCCGGTCACCCACTTGCTGTCACCAGAATCGAGCGCGACTTTCCCGTCGAGGCTCGTCGCCGTCTTCAAGACAACGTACGGACGTTTCGTCTCGATCGAGCGCAAAAACGCCGGATTGAGCGCCCGTGCCTCACTCTCGAGCAGACCGACTTCGACATCGATCCCGGCCGCTTTCAAACGCTTGATGCCACGTCCCGCGACGAGCGGGTTCGGGTCTTCCATCGCGATGACGACCCGTCTCACGCCTGACTCGACGAGCAAGTCGGCGCACGGTGGCGTCTTGCCGTGGTGCGAGCACGGCTCGAGCGTGACGTACACGGTCGAACCGTATGCGGCTGCGCCGGCCATGCGGATGGCGTGCACTTCGGCATGCGGTTCCCCCGCCTTCAAATGGGCGCCGAAGCCGACGATGCGGCCGTCTTTGACGACGACGGCCCCGACGTGCGGATTGACGCCGGTCGACGAAGCGAACCCGGCCAATCGAATGGCATGTTGCATGTACTGTTCCATAGTCTCCCTCCTTGTTTCGTACAAACAAAAAGACCTTAAGGACATGTCCTCAAGGTCTCGGTGGGAGTTGTCAGTCGTCATTTGGCCAAGCCAAATAAGCGTTTTCTTTACAGAAAAAACGGACGACAAACTACAGGTCACATGGACCTGTCGATTTTCCTTCTCCCATCCAGACTATACTGTCGGCTCTAGAGTCTCACTAGATCCACCGTTCGCACATGTGCGCCCGGGTCACGGACTTAAGGCGTTCGCCTATCACCGCCGGTTGGGACTTTCACCCGACCCCGAAGGAATATTTGTTTGTACGCCCTTACTTTAGCGCAAAAAAGAACGGAAGGCAAAGAGGAAAGTGCAAAAAAAGCGCCACTCCGAGGAGTAGCGCTTCAAATCAAGCCAAGAAGAGGACGACGAGAATCCCGACGGCCCAGCAATAGAACGAGAAATACTTGAGCTCGCCTTTCGCCATAATATGTTGGAACCATTTGAGCGACACGGCCGTCAGCACGTACGAGGCGAGGAACGCCAAGATGAGCGGACCGAACAACTCACGCGTCTCCGGGTCGGTGAAGAGCACCGGTCCGTCCAAAATCATCGTCCCGAGACTGATTGGGATGAAGAGGAAGAACGAGAACCGGAGCGCCGTCTCTTGTTTGATGCCGAGGAAGAGCGCCATGACGATCGTCGCTCCCGAGCGACTGATCCCCGGGATGAGCGCGGCCGCCTGGGCGAGACCGATCAAGATGGCGTCACGGAGCGTGATGCCGCCGTCGCCTTTGCTTCCGCGCATGTTACGGATGAACCAGAGCGCGAGACCGGTGATGATCAACGTATACCCGACCGTCGCGACGCCGCTGAGCGCCTCGCCGATCCAGTCCCCGAAGACGACACCGAGCACGCCGGCTGGCACGGTCGCGACGAGCAACAGCCCGATGAACTTGACGTCGACCATCGTGTCATCGTTGCGGTCTTTCTTGAACAAGAACGTCCAAAGACTAACGACGAGACGAACGACATCTTTCCGATACACCGTCAAGACGGCGAGGAGCGAGGCGAAGTTGACGAAAATCTCAAACGACAACCCAGGCAATTGAATGTTGAGCAACTCTTGGAAGATGACCAAGTGACCGCTCGACGAGATCGGGATCGGCTCGGTGAACCCTTGGATCATCCCGAGCAACAAATAAAATAACCATATTGTCATATCATATTTTCCTCTTTTCTTTTTTCACTCAATGCGGTTATTTTAGCAGACTCCGTCTCACGCTGACCACTCTTTGAAAAAAATCATATATTTTAAAAACTTTTATTGATTAGTCTGAAAATTAAATTTATTATAGAAGAGTACTCAACTGGTGCGACGGTGATGACCCCATTGCCCAGTTGGGTACTTTTTTTGTAAAAAAATATTACATTTTACCTATCATAAAACTTTTTGTTTACATTTGAACCCATTTAATATTAAATTTGTAATAGAACTGTTACCATTTTTTTCGAACGTGAGACCCGACCTTAGACCTAGTTGTTTTTGCGACGGTCCGAAAAAACTTGTGAAATCCGCTTATAAATTGTAAAAACTGGCCGATAGTATGATTGTAGAAGCAATTTCGTCATCTTTGTCGGTTCAGATATGAGTCCATGGAAGGAGGAACCATCATTGAGTCAAACGCTATCCACTAAATCCCACCACTTGTCCACCGAACAGCAGAGGATGATCCACTGCATTCGCCTCCTCGGTGACTTGCTGAAGGAACGTCCGCGCCGCTCCGTCTATCGCCGTTTCGCGATGGAACAGAATTGGCCGTCTCCAGAGTCAATCATCCGTCAGTTCGGGTCATGGGCCGAGGCGCTCGCCATCGCCGGTTACGAGTGGCACGGGGAGACGACGGTCGAGCTCCCGGATAAGATGCCTAAGTACACACGTGACGATATCATCGAGACGCTCGCGCTCTATTCGCGTGACATGGGATCGATCATCACGCTCAAAAAGTATCAGGAATGGCGGAAGCTTCATCCGAAAGCGCCGAGCCATTACCATATCGTCAAGACGTTCGGTTCGTGGCACGATGCCTGCGCTGAAGCCGGTCTTGAAGCGAGCGTGACGTATTCGAAGTCGGAGCTCTCGAACGCGCTTCGAGAGGCGATTCACGAGATGGGCTTCTCTCTTTCCTTCGAGGCGTATCGCGAATGGGCGAAGCGGAACAACAAGCCATCGACGAAAGCAATCTTGCATCGCTACGGTTCTTGGTCGGCCGCGATCCATGCGGTCGAATCAGAAATTTTTAGTTCGAAATTATAATCCATCATACAAAAAGGAGAATCCCAGCGGATTCTCCTTTTTTCATTGAATGCGTTCGGTCGACGTATCGCGGTAATGGGCGACGCGGTCGCGGCCGTTGAACTTCGCCCCGACGTACATCGCCCGGTCGGCGTTCCGGAGCACGGTGTCGAGTTCTTCGTACTCATGGATCGTCTCGACGCCGATGCTCGCCGTCACGTTGATCCGTACGCCCTCCGTGCCGAACGGATGGGCCTTTAGCGCCTGCCGAATCTTCTCCCCGGTCAAGATCGCCGCCTGTTCGTTCGTCCGCGGGAAGACGAAGACGAACTCTTCTCCGCCGTACCGAGTGACGAGGTCCCCGGTCCGGACGAGCCTTGTGAATAGCGCCCCCGCCTCGATCAACACTTCGTCGCCGAACGCATGTCCATACGTATCGTTCACCGACTTGAAGTGGTCGAGGTCGACCAAAAAGACGGACAGCGGGTAAGACGCGACGTCATTCATCCGCTCTTTCGTCCAGCGCCGGAGCGCCCGTTGGTTCGGGAGAGCGGTGAGCGGGTCGGTCAAACTCTCATGTTGCAACCGGTCACGTTCGTCGATTCGCTCGAGCGACCACGACAACGTCTTCAACAGACGATGAATCTCGACAGCGAGCGCTTCTTCGTACGCCCCGTTCGCCGTCGTCGAGATCATGCAGCTGACGGCGTTCGTCGTGCTGCGCACCGGTTGGATGACGAGTGCCGATTGATGGAGTTCGGTCTGATGTATCAACAGCTCCGGATGCCACTCATGGAGCGAGTCATAGAGAAAGTACGTTTCCCCTGCGTCACGATGCCGTTCGAGCGTATAGGCGTCCGGCACGGCGCGGTCGGCGCGGCCCGTCATATCGTAAAACGTGCGGCTGCCGTCACGGTTGACTTGGAGCCAGCCCCGTTCCACTTCGACGATTTCCCGCAAGCCGTTCCAAAACTTCTCGATCAAGAGCGTTTCGCTGTCGACACGGTAGAGCTGTTCTTTCAATCGTTCGATCTGGTCGATTTTCGTTTGCGTCTCCTCGGTCTCCGTCGCTTTCGACAAGCTCATCTTGAGGAGCGACAACAAGAGGAACGTGGCCATCAAACCGACGTAACCGAACAGTTGATACGCCTCGATCGCCACCATCGTGAACAACAGCTCGAGCGAGACGACGAGCCAGTCGAACCGGAGCAAACGCCACATGATCGGAAGCGGGATGCGCTCCCCGATCAAGAATCGTGATAAGACGAAGCTGAATCCGAGGACGACATAGAGGACGGCGAAGAAGGCGAGTAGCGCCGTACCTTGTTCGAGCAAATGTACGGACGGGCCGATTTGTCCGCCGAGCCGCAAGTAGACGAGTCCCGGAATGAGGAGGATCATCGCCTCGATGAGCGTGTTCAGCGGATAGAAATGAAGGAACCGCCGCCGTCCGACCCGTTTCGTGAACGAGCGCGCTTGAAACGTCAACAGCAACAATTGGCCCATGATGAGCGCCGGGACGAGTCCGTAGAAGAAGAACGTCATGAAGACGAACATCTCGTGGAACGTGAAGTGAAGATGTCGGCGCTTGAGCGGATTCATGACGAACAAGGCGCCGAGTGTGTAGATGAACCAGAACAGCGTCCATTCGAACGCCCCCATGCTCTGCCATGTGGAATAGATGATTCCGGCAAAGACGAGCGACCACGACAACCAACTGCGTACGAGATACTTGCGGAATCGCATCGCCTTCCCTCCTTTTTTGTTAGCATTCTTTAACAGTATGAAGGGTTTTGGTGAAAGATTCCAGCCGTTGTTTGAAAGTTGTGACAATGAAAAGACCGTGGCGCGAGCCACGGCCAGACGTTATTTCGCTTTCAAGTACGAGATGCCGATCGAGCCGGATCCGGTATGGGCCCCGAGGAGCGGTGCGAGCGTGTCGACGCGGATCGGCACGTCGTCGCCGAGTTGCTGCTTCCACGACTCGGCCAGCTCCGGCACGTTGCCATGGAAAATCGAGACGTTCGTACATTCCCCTGACGCGATGGCGGCGCGAATCACTTCAAACAAGTGAGCTTGCGCTTTCTTGTACGTCCGTACCGTCTGATACGGGACGATGAGCCCGTCTTCGAAGCGGAGCACCGGTTTCAACTGAAGCATGTTGCCGATGAGCGCCTTCGATTTCGAGATACGGCCGCCTTTTTGCATTTGCGTCAAGTTTTGAATCGTCAACTCGATACGGACGTCTTCGACACGTTCTTTCATATAAGCCTCGACGTCTTCTAACGCATCTCCGCGCTCGACGCGCTCGATCAATTCCTCGAGCAACAGCCCCATCGTGTAGATGCCTGCGCGCGAGTCGATGGCGAGCAGTTTGAACTCGGCGATCTCGGCGCCTTGCACGGACGCCGAATATGTGCCGCTCAAATCAGACGACAAGTGGACGGCGATGCCCATATCGTACGTCTGTTTCAACTCTTCGTAGAGCGTGACGAAGTCCCCGATCGCCGGCTGGCTCGTCGAGACGCGCTCGCCCGCGTCGATCCATTCGTATACCGTCTCGGCGTCGACTTCAATGCCATCCTTATAAGGTGTATCCCCTTTGACGACGTAGAGCGGGACGATGTGGATGTCGGGATGTTGTTTGATCGAATCCGGGAGGACGACCGTGCTGTCCGTGATGTAAGCAATTTTCATAATTAAACTCTCCTTCAATCAAAATTAGTACCTGGTAATATTATTTTATCACATATGAAACGGTTTCACTATTTTTTGAAAAATATACCCGTCTTCCAGAAATGTTCAAACGTACCGGACAGGAAGCACCGGGAAACGGGTACATAATTAGCAACGGCCAAAGGAGGTTTTTCCCATGATTCGACTTGAAAACGTCCATAAAGTGTATAAAACGGGAGACGTCGAGACCGCGGCGTTGAAAGAGATCGATTTGACGATTCAAGACGGAGCGTTCGTCGTCATCTTAGGACCGAGTGGCAGCGGCAAGAGCACGCTCTTAAACGTCATCAGTGGACTCGACACGGTGACGTCCGGGACGATCACGTTCGATGAGACCGTCCTGACCGACCTCACCCCGGAACAGATGACGGCGTTTCGGCGTGACCATCTTGGCTTCATCTTCCAGCAGTACAACCTGCTTCAAAATCTGACCGTCTATGAGAACATTCAAATCGGTGCCGATCTATCGAGCGAACCGCTGGCGATCGATGAACTGCTCGAGCAAGTCGGTCTACAAGGCGCGCGTGACAAATATCCGTATCAATTGTCCGGCGGGGAGCAACAGCGCGTCTCCGTCGCAAGGAGCCTCGCCAAAAATCCATCCATCGTCTTTTGTGACGAACCGACCGGCTCGCTCGATGAGGACAACTCGAAGCGTGTGCTCGAGCTGCTCGAACGGTTGAACGAGACGTATGGCAAAACGATCGTCGTCATTACCCACAACACCGGGATCGGTGCGATGGCCGACGACGTCATTAAGATGAACTCCGGGCGCATCGTCGAGTTGACGCACAACCCGGTTCGACAAGCCGCTCACGACATCCATTGGGGGTGAGACCGATGTTGTATAAAAACGTATGGAAGACGCTCGCCGGCAAATGGATGCAGCTCGTCGCCATCGCCGTCATCATCGTCATGAGTTCGCTCACGTACACGATGATGTTTTATGGCATCAGCGGCATCGAAGTCCCGACCGAAGACTATTTACAGTCCTCCAACCAAGAGGACTTCGCCGTCGAGATGTTGAACCGCGTCACCGAGGAAGAAACGGGCGACCCCGGCATCGCCGCCCTCGTCGCCGACGGCACATACACGCTCGCCGACTTGAAACGGCTCGCCCCGGACGCGTTCGATACGCTCATGGAGCGACGTATCGAAGCGGTCGCACAACAAATCCCTGACGCCACGCTCGAACTGCGTTCGTTCAAACCGATCTCTTACTCGTTCGAAAACCAGGAACACCGCGGCCTGATCTTAAAAGAAGCGGACACGATCAACTTGTCCTATCTTGAGGAAGGTTCACGCCCGAGCGCCGACGATGAAGTCGCCATCAACGCCAAATACGCCGAAAAGAACGACATCGCGATCGGCGACACGCTCGACTTCGGCACCCCGTTCACGGTGAGCGGGTTCGTCTTGTTCCCGGACTATACGCTCCCGCTCTTTGACGACAACTTCTTCAACCTCGACGCCGGTACGCAGACGCTCCTCCTCATGACGGATGAAGCGTACGAGGCGACCGTCGCCCCGGAAGCGTTCCGGATTGCCGGCGTGACGGACAGCGACGTGCCCGACGTTGATTTGCCTTTCGTCATCTCGGTCATGGAAACCGAGAACATTATCCGGAGCGGGGCCATCTATAGCGAGATCTCGTCCGGGAAAGCGATGGCGCTCGGCTTGAGCCTCTTCATCGTTTCGATCGCCGTCATCATCGTCGGAATCCTCATCTCGAACATGCTTGAAGCCGAACGCGGACAGATTGGGCTATTGAAAGCGCTCGGCTACAGCCGGCGCCAAATCGCGCTACCGTATTTAGTACTCATCTTGCTGTTCGCGACGATCATGCTCGTCATCGGCTACTTCCTCGGCCTTTATTTCGCCGAGCCGCTCAAAAACCTGTATCTCGATTTTTACTTGTTGCCGTCCATCACAATCGCTCAAAGCCCGCTCGTCTTCTTGACGGCCGTCTTCGCCCCGCTCCTTTTCTTCGCGCTCGTCGCCGGGGCCGTCATCTATAAAATCATGGGCGAGAGCGCCCTCGCCCTCCTGTCTCCTCGGGATAACTTGTCGCTCAATCGGCTCAGTCGCATCGTCAGCCGCTTGTTGCGTCGCGCCCGCGGCAAGACGAAGTTCAAATATTTATACGCCGTCAAGAGCACCGGCAGTTTCATCATCTTCTTTTTCGGCATCTTGTTCTCGACGCTCCTCATCGTCTTCGCCCTCATGATGAACGGGGCCGTCGATCGGATGACGGTCGGTGGATTGAACGAGGCCCGTTATGAGTATGAGGCGTACACGACGACCCAACCCGAACTGTTAGCAGGCCAAGAACCGTTCCTCACCTATCCGTTCGCGTTCGTCGACGACAAACTCGTCACGCTCAAAGGACTCGATGACGATAATACGCTCTATCAGCTGCGGGACCGGTCGGGAGATGTGTTGACCGTCTCACAAGACGGCGTCATCGTGTCTGAACCGCTCGCGTTGAAACAACGCCTCGCTGTCGGCGACACGCTCGACGTCTCGTTCGATGGGGAGAAAGTCTCTTACAAAATCGTCGGGATCGCCGACGACTTCTCCGGTGACATCGTCTACTTGCCGCGGACCGAGTTGAGCGAGACGTTATCAGATGGCGCCTCCCGCGATTTGTTCAACGGGATTTATGCGATCGAGCGTCCGAGCGGGTCGGACTATCCGACAATCTTGTCACGCCAAGGCATGATGGAGCAGTCCGAGTCCATTAACGAGTATATGAACTTGATGATGAACGTCATGATCGGCGGCTCCGCCTTGATCGCGTTCAGTATCCTGTTCGTTTTGACGGCATTGACCGTCGAGAAGAACTATTACGTCATCTCGCTCTTAAAAGTGATGGGATACAATCGGCGCGAGGTCCGTTCGATGATTCTCGACAGCTATTTCATCTACGCGCTCGTCTCGGCGCTCCTCAGCATCCCGATCGCGATTTTGACGCTGCGGCTCATCGTCCTCGTCTTCGCCGAAGATTACGGGCTCGTCCTCCCGCTCGAGTTCGAATGGCGATACGCAGTCTACACGCTCGCCGCGGTCACGATCCTCTTCTTCGCGAGCACGTTCGTCAGCCGAAGAAAAATCGACCAAATCCCGCTCCAAGAAGTATTGAAGACATATCAAGAATAATTTGCCTCGAAATAGGGCATAATAAGAGAAGAGACCGGGCCTCTCTCAAGAGAGGCCCAACTATTTAGAAGAGGATGATTCTTATGAACCGTACACAAGTGTTGCTCGCCATCCCAGGAAACTGGTCATCGGCCGAGGCAGTCAACGAACAAATCAGTTTACATAGCGAAGGCTACACGATGGCAGGCCTGCTGCTGCTCGAAGACGAGACCGGCAAAGCGTTCACGGTCGAAGTCATCGAACGTGACCCGGCGCTCGCCGAGGCGATGATTCATGCGAGCACGAGCGGCTTCACGCCGAAAGTCGCGAAAGGACTCGCCCGTCACACGCACATCGTCTACTTGATCGTCGACGTGAACGACGTGTCCGACATTGCGGCGGCCCGTCGCGCGGCGAACGCGCTCTTGAACGCCGGCGGACTCGGCGTCATGGTCGAGACGGCAGGCGTCGCCTACTCGAAAGATGAGTGGCAAGAGTCGAAAGAAGAAGACCTCGCCCTCGACTATTCGCTCCTCACGGCGATCACGGAAGAAGAGACATCGTACATGTCTTGGGGCATGAAGGCGTTCGGCCAAGCCGACGTCGCCGTCCCATCGACGATTGAAGTCGAAGACGCGATCCACGTCATCCACTCGTTCAACTTCCACTTAATCTCAGGCGGCTCGATGTTCGGCGACGGCGACAGCTTCGCGTTCGAGGACGGAAAGTCGTTCACTGTCGAGATGGGTGAAGACGAGCGGACGTCGATCGACAACTTGCTCCACAACCCGTTCGGCTTGATTTACCTCGTGCCGCAAACAACTGAAGGCTAAGCAAAATAATCGATTACAATCGATTATTTTTCACTCGATACAAATAATAGTTAGAACAAAACAAGAGCTCACGGACTTTCGTCCGTGGGCTCTTGTTTCGGTTGTGCCGGCATCTGAAGCGGCAAGAAATAATGGTCGCACCCTTCCCACCCTAACTGCCCGCTCAACAAATCGAACGACGTGCGGAAGAAGGACTGGACGTCCTCGTCCGCTGCGTGCTCGAGCGACAAGAAACATTCGCTCATCGAGGCGTCGAAGTAAGCGGCCGCGGGTTGGAGACGCTCGGACGGGAGTTCCGTGTATTGGAACGGATACGGCAAAACGAAAAACGTCGGTACGTCGACGGACGCATCCCCGAGCCAAAAACCGAACTCGATCATCGGCTCGTCGAACGCCGCCTGTTCGATGACCAAGTCTTTCGAGAACGGTTCATGCGCGTTATAGACGATGAGCGACGAGACGTCGAACGTGCCCCAAAACAACGCCGGCATCACTTTCCGGCACCGGAGCGGGGCGAGGAACACGGCTTGCTCCCGCGCCGCGTATTGGAACAGGCGAACGCCTTTCTGTGCGGCGACGGCGTCATAGGCGAGCGGCGTCTCGTCCCGGTCGAGCCACCACGTGTCGCGCATCTCTTGCGATTTCGGGTTGATGGCGACCGTGACACCCGCTGCACGAAGCGGCTCGAGGATCGCCTCGTAATAGGTGTGAATCGACGTCCCTATCTCGAGCGGGATGTCGGTCGTGTCCGTCTCGATTCGCACCGTAATCACCGAGGCGAATACATCGACCTCAACTTCAAACAACGTCTCCCCGCTAAAGAGCGGTCCGGTCGAGAAGCCTCTCACCGTGAGCGGCAACGTGACGTGAGCCCATTGCGGTTGTTGCGGGGCCAAGGCAAGCTTGAGTTTCCCCATGATTTGCGACACGAGGTGGAGCGTGAGCTTTGTATCCGCCCATTCCGAGTGGCGTAGCATGTCCATGTTGTATTCCCTCATTTCTCCGATGACCGGGCGACAAACAAAAAATCCACAAACGGGTGTCTGTGGATCATTCGCGCATCTGCTGAAGACGCTCGAGCTGGTGCGCCAATTCGCCGATCGGGACGAACCGGGCCCGGCGTAGCATCTCTTTCCCATCTATGAAGTACAGAACGACCGGTACCGTGAAAATCGAATAGGCGCCGGCGATGTCTGGCACCTCGTCCGAATCGACCGCGACAGACGCAATGTGAGGAAACGCCGTCAGCATCTCCTCGACTTGCGGTTTGAGCGCGTGACAGACGCTGCAACCCGGGTGCGAGACGTAGACGAGCAACTGCTCCGTGTTCGCGATCCGCTCGTTCAAGGCGTCAAGTGTCATCACTGCCTCCATGTCGTTCCCTCCTTTTTGTTTACGCGTCGAGCCAGAGCACACCGACCGTCTCAAATCCGGCGTGAACCGCGATTGACGGGCAGAAGCGCGTTTTCACGACTTCAAGGTCCGGCAATTTCGATTCGATGAGCGCGACGAGGTCGTCTTGCATCTGCGGTGCGAGCGCCGTCTGGACGAAGACACGGTTGTCCTTCACCCCGTTCGCGGCGTGACGACGTTCGAGCTCGGTCACCATCTCAGCGTACGCTTTCTTCAGTGAACGTGCCTTTTTGAACGGGATGACTTTCCCCGCCTCGTCGAGCGTGATGATCGGCTTGATGTTCAAAATGTTGGCGAGGAACAGTTCACCTGACGAGACGCGGCCGCCGCGGCGCATCGTCTCCATGTTGCCGATGATCATGAAGAAGTTCTTCTTGTCGCGCCACGCCTCGAGCAAGGCGACGATCTCTTGCGGTGACTTGCCTTCTTCCTGAGCGGCACGTCCGATACGGACGAGTTCTTGTTGCGCCTCGAGCGCGGCGTGCGAGTCGACCGTGTAGACGGTGAAACCGGCCGCTTCGGCGGCAGCACTCGAATTTTTCACCGTCGAGCTCAAGCCGTTCGAACAGTGGACGGCGATGGCACAGTCGTATCCGTCTTCTTTCAACCGTTCATAACGCGCGATGAAGTCGCCGAAGATCGGTTGCGACGTCTTCGCCTCTTTCTTTTGGTCGATCATATAACGGTGCAAGTCTTCGAGCGACAAGTCGACCTCGCTGTAGCCGCTCCCGTCGACGATCAGTTGAATCGGGACGATTTCGACCCCAAGCTTGGCCGCCTCCTCTTTCGAAAAGTTGGCCATACTATCTGTGATCCATGCGATTTTTGTCATAAGTACAAATCCTCCGTTAGTCGTTCGTTTTTGTCCTCTCTCATTATACCTTATTTCGCCCGTCACTTCCCCGATGAAAAAAGCAGCGCGATAAGAATCGCCCTGCCTGTCGTCATTTCGTCGATATGAGTTTCGTGTGCGCGAACTCGTCATGCGGGAGCTCGACGTCTTTGTTCGACTTCATCTGTTGGAGCGCCCGGAGGAGCGGGAGCCCGAGCGTCGCTGGATAGACGACGTCTTTATACAGCGTCCGTTTCACGACTTGTTCGAGCGAGAGCGGGCGACCATCTTGGCTCACGACTTTGATGCCGACGACTTGGTCGCCGATCGTCTGTCCGTTCTTGTTCAAGAGGAAGTACACTTCTCCGGCGATCATGACGAGCGTCGGTAAGTAATACCGCTTCACTTCTTTTCCGGGCCGAAGCTTTTTACGGATCGCTTTTTCGACGAGCTTGGCCGGGGTTTGAAAGATCAGTTGGTCGATTTGACTGGCGACGGCGCGTTTCCAAATTGGGACTGCCACGTTCATCATCCTTTCGTTTCGGTTCTAGCCTTTCAATTCCTCTTTTGGCTTCGCTTGAAACGCCGAAAACGGGCAACCGGAACGGGCGAACAAGTTCGGCGTGACGATCTTGTCCTCATAATGTTGATGGAAGACGTGCGTCGCGGCCGGCGAGAGCGGCGGGATGAGCCAGCTCCATTGACCGGTCACGGCGCGCCCGGCGTCCGTCTCGTTCTTCTCGAACCGTTTGAACTGTTTGGCCGCCGTATGGTGGTCGACGATCGTCACGCCGGACCGCTCGAACGACTGTAAGACGGCGACGTTCAGTTCGACGAGCGCCCGGTCACGCCAGAGCGTCCGTTCTTTCGTCGTATCGAGTCCGAGCGAGGCACCGACGAGCGGCAACAAGTTGTAGCGATCCGTATCGGCCAAGTTGCGGGCTCCGATCTCCGTCTCCATGTACCAGCCGTTGAACGGAACCGAGGTGAAGCGCACCCCGCCGATCTCGAGCTCCATGTCGGCGATGGCCGGGACGGCGTGCCACTTGACCGTCCTTCCGTCAAACAAGTCGTGGTCGTCATGTGTGATCTCGACTTCGAGCACCGCGTCGTCCGGCAGCTCGTACAGTCGTATATCTTTACCGTCTGTCAGGATGAGCGGCAACACGTCAAACGCCGTCCCGGCACCGCGCCATCCGAGGCGTTCGGCTTGGCGCGTCATGTCGAGCGACAACGGATCCCCGAGGATGCCGTCCTCGGTCTCGTACGCCGCATAGCGGACGAGCTGACTGTTCAAAAGACGGAACTCGTTCGGGAGCACCGTCATCGTCGAACGGATTTTCCCGCCGTTCGTGGCGAAACGTAAGTGGTCGACGAGCTGTTCGAACACGTCGTCGAACGTCGTCACGTGCCGGGCGTCACGGACGGTGAGCGTCTGCCAGAACAAGCGGCCGATGCATCGGTTCGAATTGCGCCAGGCCAGTTTCGCCCCTTCGGTCAGCTCTTCGGTCGTGAGCGTATACGTGCCGGTCCGCTCGATTTCTGCTTCGACTTCGAGCAGTCGCTCGGTCTGGTCCCCTGTCAGTTGTGAAAAAAAGTGTCGGGCTGCCTGTACCATCATGTCTGTCTCCTCTTCTTATCTGTCCCTTCCATCTTAAGTGAAACCCGTCCCGTTTTTCTACCCGCACGCCATACAAAAAAGCGAGCCGATGTGCCCGGCTCGCTGTCATTCTTTGAATTTTTCAATCCATTGGTCCAAACATTTGATGTGAATATTCGTCCCGTGGTCTCACTCGTTACGGTTGTTTCACAACGACCGTCGCGTACGCCGGCACCTCGACATAGCCCGAGACGCGTTTAATCGTCTTCGTTCCTGCCTGATTGCCGTCGACGATCACGTTCCACTGCCCAGTCGGGAGTTTTACTTTGACCGTTTTCGCGTTGGCGTTATGCGTGATGAACAAGTCTTTCTTCTGTCCTGGTGCCTTGTCGTCAATCAAGTACGTGATGACGTTCGGCTCAGAACGGTAGAACTTGACGTTCTTCTTGACGTCTTTCGCGTCCGTCATGCGAAGGCCTGGGTTGGCTTTACGCATCTCGATCAAGCCTTTCATGTACTGGACGTCCGCCTTACGGTCGGCGGCGCGTTTCCAGTCCATCTGGTTAATGCGGTCTGGCGACTTGTACGAGTTGTGGTCGCCTTCTTTCGTCCGCATGAACTCTTGGCCGGCGTGGATGAACGTCGTCCCTTGGCTCGTCAAGAGGATGCTCGAGGCGAGGCGGTGCATTTTCGTACGGTCCGCTTCCGCCGTCTCTGGGTTCGTCAACTCGAGCTTGTCCCAGAGCGTGTGGTTGTCGTGCGCTTCGACGTACGTGATCGCTTGTGTCGGTTGTTTCGTGAAGCCTTTGATGTCCGCGTTGTAATCGATTTCGCCGACGATGCCGGTCTTGATTCGATTTTCGAGGCCATCTTTGCCGTTGATGAAGCCGTTGTCCGTGTCGATGAAGACGCTGCCTTTCAAGCCGTCACGGATGTTGTCGTTAAAGTGCGCGACACCTGGCATCTTGTAGGCGTTCTTCTGGTTCGCCTTCAAGGCCGGGTCGAGCGGTGTGCCGAGGTCCCAGCCTTCGCCGAAGACGAGGATCGACTTGTCGACTTTGTCGAGCGCTTGGCGGACTTTGTTCATCGTGTCAACGTCATGGATGCCCATGAGGTCGAAACGGAAGCCGTCCCACTTGTATTCTTTCGCCCAATACACCGTCGAGTCGACGATGAGTTTTTGCATCATCTTGCGCTCCGAGGCCGTGTCGTTCCCGACGCCTGTCCCGTTCGCGAAATCGCCGCCTGCCGTGTAACGGTAGTAATAGCCTGGCACGATCTTATGAAGGTTCGAGGCTTGCGCGTCGAACATGTGGTTGTAAACGACGTCCATGACCGCGCGCAAGTTGTGGTCGTGGAGTCCTTGGATCATCTCTTTCAACTGCATGATCCGGACTTTCGCGTCGTACGGGTTCGTCGAATACGAACCTTCCGGCGCGTTATAGTTTTTAGGGTCGTAGCCCCAGTTGTATTTCGCGTCCGGGTTCGTCTCGTCGACCGATGCCGTGTTATAGTCGTACACCGGGATGAACTGGACGTGCGTCACACCGAGGTCTTTGACGTGGTCGAGACCCGTCTTCGTATCCGTCTTCTTACCGTTCTCGATCAAACGCGTGCCGGGTTGAACGACACCGAGGTATTTGCCTTTATGGCGGATGCCTGAGTCGTACGTGTTCGACGTCACATCGAAGATCGAGAAGTCACGGACGTGTGTCTCGTAGATGATCGCGTCCGTCGATTGCTTCAATTGTGGTTTCATGTTGTTCCAACGTTTCGGGTTCGTCTCTTTCAAGTCGACGATGACCCCTTGGTCGCCGTTCACACCGACAGCCGTCGCGTACGGGTCGACCGCGCGGATGCTACCCGAGGCGTGCGTCACGTTGTACGTATAGCCGATGCCATCGAGGTCACCGCGCACTTCCGCGACCCACGTGCCACGGTCCCCACGCTTCATTTGAATCGTTTTCTTCACGTCTTTGTCGTTTGCTGGACGGTCTTTCGGCATGTTCCAAAGCTCGAGTTTGACGTCTTGTGCCGTTGGTGCCCACAAGACGAAGTTCGTCTTCGACTTTTGGTACGTGATGCCGAGCTTACCGTCATACGCATACTTCGCGTCGAACTCTGGTGAGCGGAGCACGTCGCCCGCTTGGAGCACGCGTTCCCCGAACGTCGGGTGCGTCGCCGTGATGACTTTCGTCAAATCGATGTCTTCGTTGAAGTGAACCGTGACCGATTTGTTGCCCGTCACCTCGACCGATTTCACGTTCGCGCCGTCGACTTTCAGTTCGCTCGCGAACGATGCCTCGATAGCGCGGTTGAGCGTGAGCTTCGCCGTGCGGAACGTCGTCGCCTCGAACGTGACGATTTTCGGTGAGCGATCGATTTCAGGCTCAGCATAATAAATTGTCGACTCGCCTTCGACGAGCCAAATCTCTTTCGCCGTGCTGAGGGCAAAGCGGTCTTCGCCGTCTTTCTCGGCCCACTCGCCTTTTTTCGTGATGAGGCCGATGAGCTGTTTCGCGTCCGGGTTCGCGAACTTCACGTTCGCCACAGCGCCAAACTCGTCCGTCTCATCGAACGCGATACTCTGTCCGTCTCCGCCGTCCGGCCAAGTCCAAAGTCCCCAGTCCGTGTATGTATTATCATAGCGGAAATAGTGTACTTTCATGTCGACTTCCGTCTTCGCCGTGTCCCCGTCCGGGTTCGACGTGTAAATCTTCGAGTCCCCCGACTTGATCCACACTTCGGCGACACCGTCTTTGATCATGTCGCTCGTGATGAAGCGGTCGTTCTCAGACCCTTTGTCTTTGTCCCAATTGTCCGTGCGGACGATGAGACCGAGTCGTTCCGGTGAATCGACCGGGAATTCATAGGCCGCCACCTTGCCGAAGTCGTCCTCACCGTTGAAGGTGAAGCCTTTGTTCGGGAAATAATCTGGGCCGTTCGCCCAAAGCCATAAGTTCCAATCCGTCTGGTTGCCAGGCGCCTCTTGATAGTGGACGACGACTAACGTCGACTTCCCTTTATCAAGGGCCGAAGCTGACATCGGAAACATCGACAGAATTAGTGCAAACGTTAGCACAACTGCCCATACTGGTTTCCATTGCTTGTTGACCATGTGGGTCCCTCCTTGTAGCATAAAATTTGAGAAAACGCTTACACAAAAATTGTAAACGTTTCCTTTTGGGAATTCAATGTTTTTCTAATCTAACACCTAACGATTCCCACTTCACACCATCGGTTAGAAAACCTCCTTCATTTTCCAATCAGAAAACGATTGCATTTTCGCTCGCTTGGACCCTATATAGAAGTTAGAGGAGGAATTTTTAGCTCATGTCATTTACGAATCTCATCAACAACTTGATCGCCAACGCGAGTCTTCTGCTCGTCGGCCTCTATATCATCTCCCGCGTCACGAAGCTCGGGTTCACGACGAAACTGCCGATCCGGCGCCAAGTGACGATCTCCTTTTTACTCGCTGGACTGTCCATTTTGATCACGTTGCACGGCGTGCTCTGGAACGCCCAGGCCGACTTCCAATACGGTTTCGTCCCGCTCATCATCGCCGCGCTTTACTTCGGAATGCCCGGTATACGGATCACATATGTCTCCAGCATCCTCGTCTTGCCGTTCATCTTGTCGGAGACGTTGCTGTTGATCACATTCCTCGACTACACGCTCGCTGCCGGCGGGTCGATCGTCTATATGCATCTACGGGAACGCATTGAACCGACACGTGACATTCGCATCGTCAACGCGATCAGTCTCGTCTTTATTAGTGCGTTATCGATGTTAAATTTTAACAATTATGACCACTCTACGACTTATTTTCTGTCATTGAGCGCTTTCGTCCTTATCGGCTATTCGGCCGGATTCGTCCTCCACATCGTCTACGGCGGGATGCGCAAAATGCAACGGTCGGAGCGGCTCATCACGAAATATAAAGAAGCCGCCTTCACCGACGTGCTCACCGGGCTCGGCAACCGGAGGCGTTTCGATGAAGAGATGAAACGGGTCGACGAAGAAGTGTTCACGAGTCCGCAAGACGTCGCCTTGCTCCTACTCGACATCGACCATTTCAAATCGATCAACGATACATACGGCCACGACGCCGGGGACGCCATCTTGATCGAACTCGGGCATCGTTTGGCCGAGACGGCGCGCGCCGACGACATGGTGTGCCGCAACGGGGGCGAAGAGTTCTCCGTGCTATTGGCCGACTGTAACTTGTCGCAAGGGTTCGTCATCGGCAAGCGCTACTTGCGGCAAATCTCCGAGACACCGTTCCCCTTGCCGGACGGCTCTTCGGTCGACCTCACCGTCTCGATCGGTGTCGCGAGCACGTCTGAGGCGAAAGTCGTCACGTCGACGCAACTGATCAAGAAAGCGGATGTCGGCTTGTACGTCGCCAAGCGGAGCGGCCGCAACCGGCTCGGCAAATGGAGTGAATTGAAAGCGAACTAACCCCGGTGCCGCGCACCGGGGTTTCGTTATAGCTTATTAAATTCATCCAACGACTCTAAGTACAAACGAAAACCTAACTTGATTTCTTCGTCCGTCCAATCACTTGCCCAGAGCGCCCTCGGGATCCGCCCGGTGAACTGCGCCCCGCCCACATGTGCCAAAATATAAGACCCGACTTGTTCACACATGCTTCGCGTCAAAAACCTCGTCACGTGAATCCCGTCCTGACTCTCGAGGATGATGTCGAGCCGGCGTCCCTCTTGCTCGTCGATAATCAATTGCTTGTAGCGACGATGTTCCTCATCTTTATGCTTATACACCGCGCCTCGACGTTCGTTGTCGTCACGTTCCCATTGAAAGTCCGCTCGCTCTTTCGCGTTGAAGATTTTCGCGAGGACGACCGGGTCGTCAATCGTGATGCAGCAATAGATGTGCGGATACGACAGTTGGTCGTCATTCACCAAGTCCATAATGTCCGTCTTCGAGATGATGCGCGCCTTGTAACGAACGAGGAGACGGCGAACGACCTCTTCTTTTTCGAAGACGAGCCACTGCTTTCGTCGTTCGAACTTTTCATGGAGTACTTTATAGTTCATATCAATCACCTCACCAAAGCCAGAAATCTTCCCCATGTGTGACGATAAAGCGATCTAACCAAACTGTAAACTCTACATTGAGATACTGCGCATCCTCAATCGCCCCTGTTTTCCACATCCAAATCAAATAATCATCACGGCCCGCTTTGACACGTTCGGAATCAATCAAGATAACAGAAACATGTAAATCAACGATTGGATACCAAGAACGAAGCCCTAACTTATAGAACTGATTCATCAACACAATATTATCGAGTGACAAGATTTCAGGACCACCCCCGTATTCTGGATCATCAAATAATACCGCCCCGTTATGTAACCTCAAAAAGTTGCGGAACGCCGCCGGGACTACCCACTTCGTCTTCTCTTCGAACCGCTCAATCTCTTCTTCTGTCAAAGGATCTCCATACGAAAAAGAAACGAGCTTCGTCCGTCCGTAACCAACATAGATGTTTGATGTCTCACCGTATATTTCTTTTGTCGCCTTCACAATCTGTTCAACTTCCAAAAGTGACGCACCGCCTTTCATGCTTATCTTACAACAAAAAACGGCGCCCGAATCACTCGGACGCCGTCTGGCTCAATTCCCGTACTTCTTGAACAATTGATAGTTCTTGTTGCCGCCTGACAAATTGTACACGTCGGTGAACCCGAGGTTACGAAGCACGTTTTGCGCCGCGTTCCCCGTCACCCCGCCGTTACAGTAGACGACGGTCGGCTTGTCTTTGTCCATGTCTTTAGCCGCTGTGCGCAGGTCGCCGAGCGGAACGTTGACCGCGCAGTCGACGCACGCCTTCTCAAACTGCGCCGCTTTACGCGTATCGATGACTTGCATATCTTCGCCGGCATCAATCCGCTTCTGCAACTCGGCCGGCGTGATGAGGCGCGCCGCTTTGTCCATGCTGTTCGCGAGCACCATGCCCGTATACATGACCGGGTCTTTCGTCGTCGAGAACGGCGGTGCGTACGCGAGGTCGAGGTGGAACAAGTCATCGACTTTCGCCTTGAACGTCATCGCCGTGACGAAGACGTCGATGCGCTTGTCGACCCCTTCAAAGCCGACGATTTGAACGCCGAGCAACTGACGTGTCGCCTGGTCGCCGATCGCTTTGATCGTCAAATCTTTCCCGCCCATATAGGCCGGTTTGTCCGGCTTCGTGTTATGGAGCACTTCGACGTCATAGCCGAGCTCACGAGCCTCGCGCTCCGAGAGACCCGTCTGCGCGACGGCTAGGCCGAACACTTTGAAGATGCCTGTCCCGAGGATACCGCGATGCTCGAGGTCGCCGCCCGTCAACAAGTCGCCGAGGGCACGGCCCATCTTGTTCGCCGTCGAACCGAGCGGACGCCAAATCGGCTTACCTGTCACGAGTGAGAAGCTTTCAGCGACGTCACCGGCCGCGTAGACGTTGTCGACGTTCGTCTCCATCCGTTCATTGATCGCGATCGCGCCCGTCTCGCCGATTTCGACGCCAATCGACTTGGCGAGTTCCGTGTTCGGCCGCACACCGACCGAAAGGATGACGAGGTCCGTGTCAATCGTCTTGCCGCTCTCCGTGACGACACGTTCGACGTGCCCTTCCCCGACGAGCTCCGTCACCGTCTCGCCGAGCAACAGCTCGATGCCGTTCTTCTCGAGGTGCTCTTCGACGCGGCACGCCATGTCCTTGTCGAGCGGCGGCATCACTTGCGGGATGCGTTCGATGACCGTTACGTCGACACCGCGCAGCTTGAGCTGCTCGGCCATTTCGAGCCCGATGAACCCGGCCCCGATGATCGTCGCATGTTTCGGGTTCGTCGCATCGACGAAGTTTCGTGTCGCTTCCGCGTTCTGGATGTTTCGGATCGGGAAGACGTTGTCCGAGTCGACACCCGGGATCGGCGGGACGATGCTCGAAGCGCCGGTCGCGAGGACTAATTTGTCATAGCTGTCCGTGAACGATTCGCCCGTCTCGAGGTTCTCAACCGTCACTAGCTGTGCGTCTTTGTCGATGGCCGTGACGTTATGACGCGTCATGACGTCGATGTTGTAGCGCTTCTTGAAGAACGCGGCGTCACGGGGCGTCAAGTCGTCGCGCGACTCGACTTCACCGCCGACATAATACGGGATGCCACAACCCGAGTACGAGATGTCATAATCGCGGTCGTAAATCGTGATTTGTGCGTCTTCGTTGTTGCGACGTGCTTTTGCTGCGACCGATGTGCCGGCAGCGACTGAACCGATGATGACTAGTTTCATGAAAGGTACACTCCTTAGTAAAGTAATAGACTGATGTATAACCCGAGTAACGTGATGGCGAGCGTCGGAATCGTCAAGATGATCCCGACTTTAAAGTATTGACCCCAGCCGATTTTGAGTCCTTTCGTGCGGAGCACATGGAGCCATAGCAATGTCGCGAGCGACCCGATCGGCGTGATCTTCGGACCGAGGTCGGACCCGATAACGTTCGCATAGATGAGTGCTTCCCGAATCTGTCCGGACGTATTCGTCAAATCGATGGCGAGCGCGTCGATCATGACGGTCGGCATGTTGTTCATGACTGATGACAAGATGGCGGCTAAGAAGCCCATCCCGAACGTCGCCGTGAACACATCGACGGAGAACCATTCGATGAAGTTGGCGAGCACTTGCGTGAGTCCGGCGTTCTGCAAGCCATAGACGACGATGTACATCCCGAGTGAGAAGAAGACGATCGCCCATGGTGCACCGCGAACGACCGATTGTGTCTTCACGGCCGGTGATCGGTTCGCCATGATCAGGAAGAAGAACGCGATGACGCCAGCGACGAGCGATACCGGGATGCCGACGATGTCACTCGTGAAGTACCCGATGACGAGGAGCGCGAGCACGACCCATGACAACCGGAACATCTTGTGATCTTTAATAACCGAGGCCGGCTCGGCGAGTTTTGACAAGTCGTACTGCTTCGGGATGTCTTTCTTGAAGTACAAGTACAAGACGAGCAGACTTCCGGCGACGGCGAACACGTTGACGAACACCATCCGGGCCGCATATTCGGCAAAGCCGATGCCGAAGAAGTCAGCTGAGACGATGTTGACGAGGTTCGAGACGACGAACGGCAAACTCGCCGTATCGGCGATGAAACCGGAAGCGATGACATACGCCAAGACGACAGCGTCCGGCAGCTTGAGCGCCCGCACCATCGCGAGGACGATCGGGGTCAAGATGAGCGCAGCCCCGTCATTGGCGAACAGCGCCGCGACGAGTGCGCCGAGAAGCGTGATATAAACGAACAGCTTGACGCCGCCGCCTTTTGCGATGCGAGCCATATGTAAAGCGGCCCATTCGAAAAATCCAATCTCATCTAAGATGAGCGAGATGAGGATGATGGCGATAAAGGTGAACGTCGCGTTCCAAATGATGCCCCACACCGTTCCGACGTCATCAAAATTGACGACCCCGGTGATGAGGGCAATGGCCGCCATCCCCATCGCCGAGTAACCGATGCCGAGGCCTTTCGGTTGCTTGATGATGAGGAAGAGCGTCACGAGAAAGATGATACTAGCAATCCACTGCACAATGAGTTCCTCCAATAATTCTCTATTTTTTTAGCAAGTCTGTTGCAGACCGCGGAGCACGAGGCTCGCACCGTCTTCTGTCGATTCGACGTCGAGCGTGACGTTCTCAGCCATCGCTTCGGCGTCTTTAGCGACAGCGAACGTGAGGCCGTCGTAGTCTTTCACGTCGTCCGTCGTTTCTGGCGCGGCGATATGAAGACCGATCGTCGGGCCGCAGCACCCTGCTTCTGTGCAGATGCGTACCGACTTCGTTTCTTCCTCGGTCAGTGCTGCTTTCATAAAGTCGATTGCTTCATTTGTTACGTTCATTTGACTTCCTCCTTGAGTAGTTGAGATAGCGCCGGATAACCGACCGGCAGTTGTTCTTGCCACGACAACAGCGTCGGGCGCGGATAGCGGTTCACGCGTTCGAGCCACGCGGACTCGCTCGCAACTTTTGCCGTGAGCAGTTTGCTCTCGACGTCGAGCGGGGTGAACGATTGATTGACGACCCAAGCGAACGGACGAATCTCGGCCCGATCTAAGTCGGCGACGAGACGTTCGGCTTCATACACCGGTGTCGCCTCGGGGAGCGTCGTGATGACGACGTGCGTCTGTCTCGGATCACGAAGCTTCGGCAACAGCTCGCGCACCGCTTCCGGGACGACCCCGGTCGAGCGTTCGAGCTCCCGGTGATAGCTCTCGGTCGCGTCCAAGAGGAGAAGCGTATGTCCGGTCGGCGCCGTGTCAATGACGACAAAACGTTCTTTCGCTTTGGCGACTTGGGCGGCGAACGCACGGAAGACGGCGATTTCTTCGGTGCACGGTGAACGAAGATCTTCTTCGAGCATCAATCGTTGCTCGTCCGTCATCTCGCCCGCTTCCCGGAACACGTCGGCCCGGTAGTTCTCGATTTCGACTTTCGGGTCGATCGCATCGACCGTGAACGTCGACGGTACGTCTTCCCCGATCGTGAAGGCGACGTGCGCCGCCGGGTCGGTCGTCGTCAAGTGGACCGCATGACCCCGATTGCTTAGGGCGACGGCAATGAGCGAAGCGAGCGTCGTCTTGCCGACACCGCCTTTCCCCATCGTCATGATGACGCTCGGTCCGTCCGCTTCCATCTCGTCGACGAGCGCATCGATCGATCCGTAACGGCTCGCGTCGTATGTCGTATCAGGGACTGTGACCGTCTCCCCGTTCACCCAGCGCCGCAACGCCGGCACGCCAACCAAGTTCTCGTACGCATACGGGAGCGTGAACGTCTCGAGACGCTCGACGGCTTCCGGCATTTGCTTGAGCGCCTCTTGTTGCCGTTCGATGAACCGTCTCGTATAGCGGTCGGTCCCTTCATCTAGCGCGACGACACCGTTGATGACGAGTTGCATCCGCTCGATGCCGATGGCGTGAAGCTCGGTCGCGGCCCGTGCCGCCTCGACGAGGGTCGAGACTTCAGGTCGGGCAACGAGGAGCAACGTCGTCTCTCCCTCGTCCGACAGCGTCGCGACCGCTCGTTTATACTGATCCTGCTTGTCGGATAGTCCAGCGAGCGGACCGAGACATGAGGCGCCGGTCGTATTCGTCTCTAAAAATTCATCCCACGCGCTCGGGAGCGTGAGCAGGCGGAGCGTGTGCCCGGTCGGTGCCGTGTCGAAGATGACATGGTCGTACTTCGTCCGTGCCTCAACTGACGTCAACAGCTCGGTGAACTGGTCGAACGCCGCGATCTCGACCGTACAGGCGCCGGACAACTGCTCTTCCATCGACTGGATGGCGACGTCCGGGAGCACGCCGCGATACGGACCGACCATGCGCTCCATGTACTGTTTCGCCGCTTCTTCCGGGTCGAAGTTCGCAATCGAGAGGGAAGTGCCCGGTACAAGCCGCGGTGTTTCGTCAAGCTCCATCTCGAACACGTCTTGAAGATTGCTCGCCGGGTCGGTCGAGACGAGCAGCACACGTTTGCCGCGGTCCGCGAGCGTCAAGGCGAGACTCGAGGCGGTCGACGTCTTGCCGACGCCGCCTTTCCCTGTCAAAAACACATACCGGGTCGGCTCGATCGTATGGAAATCAAAGCGATTCATAAGCGTCCTCCTTATTTTTTGAGCGTGATGCGCACTTTCGGTTTCTCTCCGTCTTGTTTCGCGAACGCCGCGACCGGTAGTCCCGTCAGTTCGGCGATCTCTTCGTTCGTCATATAGGCGCCGCGCTTGACGATCTCGCCGTCGATGACCGTGAGCGGGAGCGTCTCGAGCCCTTTCGCGATCTCGGCTTGCACGGACGCGTTCTCGACGAAGCGGTTCGGCTCAGAGGCTAGGTTGTAGCGGGCGACGTCAAAACCGCGTTGTTTCAACACGTAATGGACCGTCGCGATGCGTGTCAGTTCTGGGTCGATCGACGGGCCGCACAGTCCGGTCGGACAGCACATGGCCGGTTCAAACACTTCTAGTTTCATCGTTGGTTCCTCCTTAAATGGCACATTCGGCGTCGCAGTCACAACTCGCCTCGAGCGTCTCGACGCGGTCGAGCAGCTCGACGACAATCGAATAAAACGGGCTCGTCTCGTTCAACCGGTAATGGATCCACTGCTTGTCCCGGCGCTCGAGCAGCAGCCCCGCTTGCCGCATCATCTTCAAATGACGGCTGATCGCCGGCTGCGAGATGTCGAAGCAATCGACGAAACTGCAGGCACACTGTTCCCCGCCCTGCATCTGTTTGAGCATCGTCAACCGTGTCGGGTCGGCGAGCACTTTGAGCACCTTGCTTAATTCTTCTGCGCTATGCATCGTCATTCTCCTTCTCTCTTGTATAACAAATCCGTTATATAACCTTCACGTTATGAAATTACCATAGTTTTTAACGAGTTGCAATTGTCTTTTCTGAAAAAGTTCGTTATGATAAAACACGTTGTGAAAACATGTGTCGGTATCACCTCTTTCTTCATATAATGCGGCGTTTGATCTTCGTGAGACTCGGAGGTCAAAGTCAAAAAATATATAGAGAGGTGTGTTCTTTTGGAAAAATTGAATACGATTAAACAAGACTGGCTCGGCAACGTCCGGGCCGACGTCCTCGCGGGGATCGTCGTCGCGCTCGCCCTCATCCCTGAGGCGATCGCGTTCTCCCTCATCGCCGGTGTCGATCCGATGGTCGGGCTTTATGCTTCGTTCATCATCGCGATGGTCATCTCCATCGCTGGGGGCCGGCCGGCCATGATTTCGGCCGCGACCGGTGCGATGGCGCTCGTCATCGTCTCGCTCGTCGCCGATTACGGGTTGCAGTATTTACTCGCTGCCGGGATACTCGCCGGAATCATTCAAATCGCGCTCGGTTACTTCGGCATCGCCCGGTTAATGAAATTCATCCCGCGTGCCGTCATGGTCGGCTTCGTCAACGCCTTGGCGATCTTAATCTTCCAGGCGCAATTGACGAACTTTGAAGGTGAGAGCTGGATCATTTGGGCGCTCGTCGCTGGATCGCTCGCCATCATCTTCTTGTTCCCGCGCATCAACAAAGTCATCCCGGCGCCGCTCGTCGCCATCGTCGTCATGACGATTTTGGCGGTCACGCTCGGGCTTGAGACGAAAAACATTAGCGACATGGGGACGATCTCCGCAACGCTACCGGAATTTTTATTCCCGAACGTCCCGTTGACGTTTGAGACGTTGATGATCATCCTCCCTTACTCGATTTCCCTCGCATTCGTCGGATTGATCGAGTCGCTCTTGACGGCACAAATCGTCGATGACATGACCGGTACGGATTCGAATAAGAACCGCGAATCGAAAGGTCAAGGCATCGCCAACATCATCGCCGGTTTCTTCGGCGGGATGCCAGGTTGCGCGATGATCGGCCAATCGGTCATCAACGTCTCGTCCGGGGCACGCGGCCGCCTGTCGACGTTCGTCGCCGGACTCGCCTTGTTCATCATGATCATGACGATGAGCGACATTTTAATGCTCATCCCAATCGGTGCCCTCGTCGGCGTCATGTTCTTCGTTTCGTACGCGACGTTTGATTGGGGATCGCTCAAAGGACTCCGGACCGCCCAAAAATCAGACACGGTCGTCATGCTCGTCACGGTACTCGTGACGGTCATCACGCACGACTTATCGCTCGGTGTGTTCGCCGGGATATTGACAGCGGCAATCCTCTTCGCTTCGAAAATCTCGAAAGTCGAGCTCGACCGGAACGTCGAGCAAGACAACGTCCATTACACGGTGAACGGCCAGTTGTTCTTCGCCTCGACGTCAGAGTTTGTCAACCGGTTTGACATCGAAGAAGACGCGGAAGCTGACATCAAGCATGTGACGATCGACTTCATCAACACGCACCTGTGGGACGATTCGGCCATCGGTGCCATCGACAAAGTCGTCTTCAAATATCGCGCGCTCGGGATCGAGCCGGAGCTCTTGAACTTGAACAAAGATTCAGAGAAACTGCTCAACACGCTCGCGCTTCATTTGAAACAACAAGATGCGAACACTGGACATTGATGAAATTTCTGTTCGTCACGTCGGTCAATCGCATATACTAAAAAGAGAATGTGTGAAAGAGGAGGACTTGTAATGGGAAAGGTATTTATCGCGGCAGACGGTTCTGCCCACTCAAAACGAGCGCTTGAGAAAGCGATTCAACTCGCCAAGGCGTCAAACGCTTCAATCGATCTCGTTCACGTCATCAGCGCGAAAGAATCAAAAGAAGCCGCGCTCAACTCAACGGGCAAGATTGACCTCGAGACAAAACGTCAACGCATGCTTCAGCCGCTCTTTAACTTGATTGAAGCGGAAGGCATCGCGTATGAGTACATCGAGCTCCGTGGTGAGCCGGATGTCGAGCTCGTCAAGTACGCCAACCACGAGCCTTACGAATATGTCGTCGTCGGATCGCGCGGGTTGAACGCGTTCCAAGAGTTCGTGCTCGGCAGCGTCAGCCACAAGCTCGCCAAGCGAGCGCTCGCCCCTGTCATCATCGTCAAATGAACACGCCCCTTTCTCCATTGCGAGAAAGGGATTTTTTGTGTCCGATACAGGAACTGACCGCCAGATGTGGAATGGAGTAAAGAATGTTTTGAATAAGGAGGGACTTATATGGAAATTGCAAACGACCCCGGCATGTTATTGCTGATCTTGTTACCGCTGCTCATCTTGCAGCTCGTCTTGTTGACGTTCGCCTTGATCGACCTATTCAAACGAAACGAGACGAACGGTCCGAAGTGGGTATGGCTGCTCGTCATCTTGTTCATGAATATCCTCGGTCCGATCATCTACTTCCTCTGGGGACGGACGAAACGATGAAAGTTCACCAACTCACGAAACGGTTCGGCACGTTCACCGCACTTGACGACGTCAGTTTCTCGCTCCGCCCCGGCTGTACGTCACTCCTTGGCGAGAACGGGGCCGGTAAGACGACGCTGCTCAACATGATGGCGCGCGTGACGACGCCGACGTCCGGTGAACTCATCGGCCATGACAACATCCGGGTCGGCTACTTGCCGCAGCGCCCGGCGCTTTATCCATCGCTCACCCCGGTCGAGACGATTCGCTATGCGGGTGAACTGACAGGAACGAAACCGGATCCGGTGAAACTGCTCGCCCGTGTCGGTCTCGACCCGGTCGACCGGCCGGCGGCACAGCTGTCCGGCGGGATGCGGCAACGGCTCGGCATCGCCCAAGCGCTCGTCCATGACCCGGAACTATTGCTCCTAGATGAACCGGTGTCGGCGCTCGACCCGCGCGGACGCCGTGAAGTGCTCGATCTGTTGAGCGACTTGAAGCGAGAACGGATGATTCTGTATTCGACCCACGTCTTGCCGGACGCCGAGGAGGCGAGCGACTGGGTGCTCTTGCTCCGGCAAGGCAAACTGCTCATGGAAGGGACGGTCACGGATTTGCTCGGCTCGAAGTCGTCGATTCAACTTCGACTGTTCGACGATCCGACGTCAATGGACGTCTGGACCGCGCTCCCAGGCGTGATTCGTGTCACACGCTCCGGGACGTCGTGGGAACTCGAGACGTCAGCGAAAGACGTGACGGAGCGAGCCATCTTGAAGACGATCCTCGACCACGAGTTGCGCTTGCAGTCGCTTCACGTCGGCCATCCTTCGCTCGAATCGCTCTTTTTGGAGGTGAACGCATGAAGACCGCCATCTTTAAACAAGAATGGAACGAGTCGTGGCGCAACAAACGGCTCATCTGGGTGCCAGTCGCGCTCATGTTGCTCGCCGCGATGCAACCGCTCACGCTCTACTTCTTACCCGATATTTTGGCAGCCGGCGGCAATTTACCGGAAGGCGCCGTCATCGAGATCCCCGCTCCTTCACCGGCCGAGGTGCTGTTGTCGGCCGGTGAGCAGTTACGGCAAATCGGTCTGCTCGTCGTCCTGTTGTCGGCGATGCATACGTTCAGCCAAGAACGGACACTCGGTACGCTCGCCTGGCTGAAATCATTGAACATCCCAGCGACGCGCATCGTCGCTAGCAAATGGGGACACTACACGCTCCTTTCGACCGTCTCGCTTTTACTCGCCCAAGGAACGGCCGCATATTATACGTTCATCCTCTTCGACACGTTCAATGTGACAGACTTCCTCGTGTCGACCGGGCTGTTGATCGCCCATTTCATCGTCCAACTCTCGATTTTCTTCTTGTTCGCGGCACTGCTTGAAAGCGGCCTCGTCGCACTCGTCATCACGCTCGGGAGCCATCTCGTCTTGTCGCTCCTCATCAGTTGGCTCGAGTGGGAATGGTTACCGTGGCGGCTCGGCGGCTTGTCAGGGGAAGTGCTTCTGTTCGAAGTGAACCCGCTTTGGGCGTTGTTGAGCGGGCTGTTGCTCGTCGGACTCTGTCTATACCTCGCATCGAAGTACCTGCGCTTTTTGAGCAAATCGTCCTGATTGACGTCCCAGAAAAATAGGTCCCTTTCAATCGTTCATCCCGCATCATTTCGGGTATAGAATGATTACAAAATAATTCCAATTCTAGCGAGTGATGGAGGGACATGAATGAAGCGATATGTATGGATGGCGGTGCTCAGTTTCGTACTGCTTTTACCGACTCATGCCGAGGCCGGGTTCGAGACGACACCGGCCGGGACCGTGTACACGGCGGCTGACGGGACACTGTTAACAGGATGGCAGACGATTGACGGCAAGACGTATTACTTTGATGCGAACGGCATCATGGTCACCGGGTGGCAATTCATCGAGCAGGCTACATACTATTTCAATCCGGACGGTGTCCTCGCCACCGGCTGGCTCGCTCTTGACGGGAAACGATACTACCTCCAGTCGGACGGAAAGGTGGCGACCGGTTTTCAGCCGATTGATGGGAAGACGTACTTGTTCAGTGTTGACGGCGTGATGCAAAAAGGGTGGCAGACCGTGTCCGGCAAACGATACTTCTTCCATTCGACCGGCGTCATGCTGACCGGATTTTGGACCGTCTCCGGCAACCGTCACTACTTCGCCCCGAACGGTGTCCTCTTGACCGGGTGGCAGACGATCAACGGGAACCGGCACTATCTGTTCGCTGACGGCATCATCCGCACCGGCATGTACACCGTGAGCGGGCAGAAGTATTTGTTTCTCGCGAATGGAAAGATGGCGACCGGCTGGCAGACGTACGGGACGAACGTCTATTACTTCGGGACGGACGGTGTGCGTCGTCACGGCCTCCAGACGATCGGCGGGAAAGTGTACGGCCTGCATCAGACGTACGGCTACCGGTTACGTGGCAAGCAAACGCTCGACGGGGTCACCTATCACTTCCATTCGACCGGCGTCCGTGAGACTGGTTGGAAGTACACGACCCAATACGAATATTTCGCGCCCGCGCTCACGAAGAAAACGGATTGGCAGTTGATCAACGGTAACTGGTACTTCTTCGATGCGTCCGGTGTCATGTATAAAAACAAGCGCGTCGGCAACGCCACGTTCGGCAGCCGCGGCGCCTATGCCCCTGCCTTATCCGTCTACAAGATGAACGTCCCGCTCTATCGCCAGTTCCAGATGGGCTATCCGTCCGGCTGCGAGTTCTTCTCGCTCAAAATGGCGCTCGAGAAGAAAGGACGGGTCGTCAGCGCCGAGACGCTCTATCGAGAGATGCCGAAAAGTATGTGGAACGCTCGCTATGAGAATCGGTTGTACCGTTGGGTCGACCCGAACGTCATGTTCACCGGCGACCCGAAAGGCACGCTCGGCAAGTATCGGAACTACGGCATCTATCCGAAAGGGATGATCTTCTTCTCGAGCAAATATCGTCCGGTGAAAGATCTCACCGGGCAAGGGCTCGCCTCGATCGAGCGCGAGCTGGCGATGGGTAACCCGGTCATCGTCTGGGCGAGCGTCGACTTTAAGACACCGTACGGCCACTTCAACTGGTACACGGCCTCGAACCAGAAGTTCACCGGCTTCTTGAACTATCACGTCATGCTCGCGACAGGCTACGACAAAACCAACCTCTACATCAACGACCCGTACCGCGGCCGCCTTGTGATCCCGAAATCACAAGTGAGCGCCGTCATGGGCGCGACTGGCTGGAAGGCGTTGTCCGTCCGCTAAGAAACAGGAGTCAGACGCTCACACGTCTGGCTCTTTTTTTAGGTAATCCGAACCAATCTAAGAAATAAAATTTCCTATTTTTATTAAATTATATTGAATTAAAAATACAGAATGTTACACTTCAACTAAATAAGTAAAGCGCTCACATTCTATGAAGGAGGAATTGTTATGAAGAAATGGATTGGAGGCGTCGCCGCCTTGACGCTCATCACCTCGTCGCTCGTCATGCTCGAGACGGACGCGAAATCAGTGCCGAAGAAGCCGAAAGTCGAGCTCGGGGTCGAACGGCTCATGGCCGACACATCACTACTCGACGGCAAACGCGTCGGCTTGATCACGAACCCGACCGGCGTCGACTCGTCGATGACGAGCATCGTCGACTTGTTCCACAACGCGGACAGCTTCGAACTGACGGCGCTCTACGGTCCGGAACACGGCGTGCGCGGTGACGCCCAGGCCGGGGCCACGGTCAGCTCGTATATCGATGAAGTGACCGGCCTCCCCGTCTACAGTCTATACGGGGCGACGCGGAAACCGACACCGGAGATGCTTGCGGACGTCGACGTGCTCGTCTTCGACATCCAAGACGTCGGCACACGGTACTACACGTACATTTACACGATGGCGTACGCGATGGAAGCCGCAGCCGAGAACGACATCCCGTTCATCGTCCTCGACCGGCCGAACCCGCAAGGCGGTCTCCGTGTCGACGGACCTGTGCTCGACCCGGCCTACTCGAGCTTCATCGGCCTCTATCCGATCCCGCTCAAACACGGTATGACCGTCGGCGAACTCGCCGGCTTGTTCAACACGGAGTATCAGATTCAAGCTGACCTCGAGGTCGTCAAAATGAAAGGCTGGAAGCGCTCGATGCTGTATGAGGACACGGGCCTCCCGTTCGTCATGCCGTCACCGAACATGCCGACGACGGACACGGTCAACGTCTATCCGGCGACCGGGCTATTCGAAGGGACGAACTTGTCGGAAGGCCGCGGCACGACGAAGCCGTTCGAGTTGATCGGCGCACCGTACATTAAAGCGCACGAGTACGCCCAGACGTTGAACGACCTCGACCTTCCTGGCGTCACGTTCCGCGCCGCGTCGTTCACGCCGACGTTCTCGAAGAACGCGGGCAAACTGTCGCACGGCGTCGAAGTGTACGTCACCGAGCCGACGAAGTTCGAAGCGGTCAAGACCGGCATCGCCATGGTGAAGACGGCCCACGACTTGTATCCGGACGAGTTCGAGTTCCTCGCGAACGACTTCATCACGAAGTTGACCGGGAACGCCTACGTGAAGGACATGATCCTCGCCGGCGAGCCGCTCGAGGCGATTATGGCGAAAGTCGATGCCGAGCGTGACGCGTTCCTGCCGATTCGGAAAGAGTATTTGTTATACAAATGATGTGAAGGCAGGCTCAGCTGAGTCTGCCTGTTTTGTAATGAAATGGTAATACCCACTAATCCCCTCTTCAATATATTATAAGGATAGATTATTCGAAAAGGAGCCATCCCTTTGAAAAAACCAATTGCACTCCTCACCTCCGCCGCCCTCGCGGCGACGCTCACGTTCACCCCGTCGACGTCCCCACTTCCGCTCGAACCGGCAAGTGTCGAGGCCGCTTATACGGAAACTGCCGTCAACACGAAAGGGAGCGTCACCAACATCAGCCAACTGCCGGTCCGCAAGACCCCTTCCCTCTCGGCCGCTCGGCTCGGTCTGATCCCCCGGAACGGCACGATGACGGTGCGGACGTCGTTCAACGTCAACGGCTCAACATGGTACAAGATTCAATGGGGCGCCGGGTTCGCCTACGTCCCTGCCGCCTACGTGAAGCTGTCGACGGCTGAGGTCGCTTATAAGCAGATGGCATATGTCGCGCCATCGAGCGTGTACTTGAAGTCGGGCGCCTCGACCGTCTCGTCGAACCTCGCCTTCCTCCGCCAAGGCACGAAGTTCGAGACGATCAGCTACCGCTACACCGGTCCGACCCGTTGGTACAAAGTGAAAGTCGGGACGCAAACAGGCTACTTGATGGCGAAACACGTCACGTTCACCGCACCTACGACCGTGTCCGTCTTGAGCGAGACGAACAAGGAACGCCAGGCGGCCGGTCTGTCGGTTCTCGGTGCCTCGGCGGAAGCGAACCGTGTCGCCCAAGTCCGGGCCGACGAGATGGCGCGCACAGGTCAGTTCTCCCACCAGCTCCGTGAGAACGGGAGCCCGGGTGACACGCTCGACGCCTACAACGTCAGCTACCGCGGTTGGGGCGAGAACATCTATATGGGCTCAAGCGATCCGGTCACGGCCGTCCGGGCGTGGATGAACTCGAGCGGGCACCGCGCCAACATCTTGAACACCCGCTTCACCCACCTCGGGGTCGGTGCGGCGAAAAATGCGCAAGGTCAGACAATTCACGTCCAAGTATTTTTGACTAAATGAAAAACGGGCTCGTCATGAGCCCGCTTGAATTAACGGCGATCGTTTTTCAGACTGTCCAGGTTCTGCTGCGCCTGGCCGGTCTTTTCTTTTGCCGTGCCTTTCACTTGGTCTTTCTTCCCTTCACGCTCGAGCGAACGGTTGTCCGTCGCCTTGCCGGCTGCTTCTTTCGCTTTGCCTGCCGCCTTATCGATCAATCCATCAACTTTTTTGTTCAATCCGTCTTTACTCATGTGTGATGTCCTCCTTGTGGTGTCATGTCTAATTCATGTACCACTGTGAGGAAAACTCAAACATAGTGCTCTTTGACGAGGACGCGGAATCGCGGTCGGACGGTCAGCTCGATCGTCGTCACCGTGCGTTCGCGGTCCTCGCTCATGACGATCAACAGTTCCCCGTGGTCACGACGGTCCTCCAGCACCTCAACTTTACCGACGGTGCGGAGCAGTTGGTAATAGAGCAGCTCGCCGCGCTCGTCTTTGACGTTCACCTCGAATTCGTGATAGCTCGGGGACACTTTGAAATAGAACGACTCGCTTCCGTTCGAAAACCGGAACACCGACTCGTCATAATAAAACGGGAGCGTCGTATCCATCCGTTTCGGCTCGACCGTACAAAACAACGACCACGCCATCTCGTCGGGGAATTTCTCCGCCGACTCTTCTTTATTGAACTGCCAACCTTTCATGCCGATCCCTCACTTCGTCTTCCAATAGTTGTCTGAATACTCCGACTATTGTTTTTCATTCGACAAGGCGTTCAAAATCCCTGCAAACGGGAACAAATCTCTGTATGGGTTTTCACTTGAAAGGAGTTGCGTTATCGTGTCCATCATCGCACTCGATCACGTCACGAAGCGGTTCGGGGAAACGGTCGCCTTGAACGACTTTTCCCTCCACGTCGAAGAAGGGGCGTTGTTCGGCCTGCTCGGTCCGAACGGCGCCGGCAAGACGACCGCCATCTCCGTCATGCTCAACTTGTATCCGGCCGACAGCGGCTCCATTCGAATCTTTGACCGAGTGATGCCAAAAGACGAGCTCGCCATCAAACAGCGTGTCGGCATCGTCCCGCAGCACGTTTCCGTCTACGATCAACTCACCGTGTTCGAGAACATCCAGTTTTTCGCCGAACTGTACGGGTTCAAGCCCGACGAGGCGAAGCGCAAAACCGCGGCCGCCCTCGACTTCGTCGAACTGAGCAGCCACCAGAAGAAACGTCCGCCGGAACTGTCCGGGGGGCTCCTTCGTCGTCTCAACATCGCCTGTGGCATCGTCCATGAGCCCGAACTCATCTTCATGGACGAACCGACCGTCGCCATCGACCCACAGTCGCGGAACACGATTCTCGAGAACATCCGCGAGCTGAACCGGCGCGGGGCGACGATCATCTATACGTCCCACTACATGGAGGAAGTCGAGCTCCTCTGTGACCGTGTCGCCATCGTCGACGAAGGAAAGATCATCGCCGAAGGGACGCAAGACGAGTTGAAAGATCGCGTCATGACGCTCGAGACGGCACGGATCAAAGTCGACGCGCTGACACCGGGTCTCCTCGCGAAGCTCGAGTCGCTCGAACGGGTGCGGAAGGTCGAGTACCATGAACCGTTCCTTGAGGTGTCGCTCGAGAAAGACACCCCGCTCGCCCCGCTGCTCGATGCGCTCCATGCGGAACACGTCCGCTTCACCTCGATCACCGTCGACCGGCCGTCGTTGAACACCGTCTTCCTTGCCTTGACCGGCAAGACGCTCCGGGAGTGATGACGATGAAGACATGGACGTTCATCAAATACGATGTCAAACAACAGCTCCGTGACCGGTCGACGCTCTTTTGGATGCTCCTCTTCCCGATCGTCCTCATCTTCGGACTCGGGACGATGCTGTCGGCCATCTTCAGCACCGAGTTCTCTCTCCCGGTCACGGACGTCGCCTACGTCGAGACGTCGACCGAGGAATATCGGGCCCCGCTCGAATCGTTCCTCACGTCGGATGAGTTGAGCGCCTTTCTCACGCTAAACCGGTACGACTCGGTCGCCGAGGCGGAACAGGCCGTGAACGACGGGGACGCCGACGTCATCCTCCAGCTCGACGGTGCGGACGTCACGCTCTTATACGAGGAACCGACGACGGTCGAGTTCGACGTCCTCGAGGCGGTGCTCACGCAATACACGGCCATCGCCAATCAACAGATCGTGCTCGCCGAAGCGGGCGTCTCCGCTCCGTTCGAGAGCATCGCGTTCCTCGACAGCGCGAGTATCGACTTATCCGGCCGCACCCCGACATCGCTCGAATACTTCACCGTCACGATTTCCATCATGACGGCGCTGTTCGGGGCTTTCTATATCACGGGGATGTTGAACGAGGAGCGACCGATACGCGGGAGCTATCTCCGCATCCAAGCCGCCCCGGTGCGGTTGATCGACTATCGGCTCGCCCGCACGGTGAGCCGGTACACGCTCATCTTCCTTCAGCTCGTGCTCGTGTTCTCGTTCAGCCACTTCGTCTATCGGAGCTTCTCGCTCGACTACGCGCGACTCGAGTTGCTCCTCGTCGGCTGGTTCGCGCTCGCCTTGTACGGCACGGCGTTCGGCTTCTTCATCTCGAGCTTGCCGCGGCTCGCCTACTCGACGAAAGACGCGATCGTCAACGGTTTCGTCGCCATCATCATGATCCTCTCGGGCGGTTACGTCCCGGGCTTCGACCAAGTGACGCTCGCGTACGCGCCGTGGGCCCGCTACGTCTTCATGCCGATCTTCATGCGGGACGGCCTGTTGGCGATTTTGCTGCGCGGCGGTGACGTGTCCTTGTTTTGGCAAAGCCTCGGCTGGCTCTCGCTTCACGTCCTCGTCCTTATCGCACTCAGTCTCTTGCTCTGGAAAGGGGTGACGCGCCGTGGTGCTGTTTAGACATGTCGCCAAGCGGATGCTCCGGAAGAAAGGGCTGTGGGTGTTCACGTTCGTGGCGATGTTCGGCTTCGCCCTCGTCTTGTCATTCTTCAACTCGACGTCGACGCTCAGCGCCTCGATCGGTATCCTCGACCGGGACGGCGGGATCATCGCCGAACGGCTCATCGCTGAAGCCGAACGGTTCGGTCCGGTGACACGGCTCGAGACGACCGCCGAAGAAGACACGTTCTTAGAAGGGCAAGACATCGTCCTAGTCATCCCGGAACGTTTCACCGAGTCGATGTTCCAAGGCGAGACGCCCCGGCTGTCGTTCCCCGCGACAGAAGGGAGTGACGCCGCCCTCATCGAACAGGCGTTGAACGCGCACTTGTCGCGGGAACGTCAACTCCTCATCGCGAGCGGTTATGACGAGACCGGTTTTCAAACGCTCGCCGACCGCGAAACGGAACGAGGCTATACCGTCTCGAGCGAACCGTTTCAAGAGAGCGTCACGACGACCGCCCGGACGCAAGCGTTCCTCGGCTTGTTGTCGTTCGTCATGATGTCGGCGTTCCTCCAGTTCATCCCGTTGTTCGTCGCCGACGACCGGGACGAGTCGATTTATTCACGTCTGTTCGCCGCTCCGATCACGCCGCGCCGGTACGTCGGCTCGCTCGCCTTATCGTTCTTCGCGGTCGGTTTGTTTTATGTGCTCATGCTCCTCGCTTTCAGCGCCGTCCTCTATGCGGACGACATCATCGAACATTTGCCTGTCCTGTCGCTCTTGTTCATCGCCTACTTGGGCAGTTGTCTCGCGATCGGGGCGCTCATCGCGGTCGCCGCGTCGAACCGGGAGAAGGCGAACATTTGGCAGATCTCCGTGACGATGGCGGCCGCGATCACCGGGGGAGCCTTCATCGCGCTCGCGTGGCTCCCCGATTCCCTCAAAGTCGTCGGCCGGCTGCTTCCGACGTATTGGTTCAATGCGGGCGTCGCCGACATGTACGCCGGCAAGTTCCCGCTCTTGTCGCTCGCTGTCCTCGTCGCGATGACCAGCGTCCTCTTTGCGGTCACCGTCCTGTTCTTGAAAAAAAAGCCGCTCACGACATGACAAAACGAGACGCCCCCAAGTTTGGGGCGTCTCGTTTTCATTGTTGCAGCGTCGGCACGACTTTCTCGAAGAACACGTCGACGAGCATCGGGTCGAACTGCTTGCCCGCTTCTTCGCGGATGACTTTGAGCGCCTCGTCGATCGTCTTCGCCTGACGGTACGGGCGGCCGGTCACCATGACGTCGAACGTGTCGGCGATCGAGATGATGCGCGAGGCGAGCGGGATGTCGTACGACTTCACCCCTTTCGGGTAGCCTTTCCCGTCCCAACGCTCATGATGCGCGAGCACGATCTCCGAGAGCACCCCGTATTCGGGCACGGTGCTCAAAATATTGTAACTCACTTCCGGGTGCCGCTTGATTTCGCGCCACTCGGCTTCAGAGAGCGGTCCCGTCTTGTCGAGAATCTCGTTGCTGATGGCGACTTTGCCGATGTCATGCAAGACGGCGGCCGTCTTCAGCTCGCTCACTTCCGAGCTTGTGAAGCCCATCGCCTCGCCGAGCTTCCCGGCGAGTGCGGCGACCCGTTCGGAGTGCGCCTCTTCACGCGGGATCTTCTCGTAAAGCGTCCGCATGATGAGCTGGATCGAGTGGTGACGACGGCTCTGTTTCTCGGACACTTTATGATGATACATCCGATCTTCCGCCAAATTGTACACTTCCACGATCGACATCGTCTCGTCGATCTTCACGGCTTCCCCGAACGAGGCCGAGATTGGCAACCCTTCGATTGACCGCTCATGGAACAGCCGGTTCAACCGGTCCGACAATTGATTCGCCTCGCGCGGTGACGTCTGCGGCAAAATCAGGACGAACTCGTCGCCGCCGATGCGCGCGACGGTGTCTTTGCCGCGGATCTCTCGTTTCAAAATGTTCGTCGCCTCGATCAACAACCGGTCCCCGACGAGGTGGCCGAACGCGTCGTTCGTCAACTTCAAGCCGTTGACGTCGACGACGATGAGCGCGAGCGGGTAATACGCCGGATCATCGTACGTGATGAGCGCCTCGTCGAAATAGCGCCGGTTCTTCACGCCGGTCAACTGGTCGTGATAGCTCAAATACTCGATTTCCATCTCATACTTTTTCTTCTCGGTCACGTCACCGATGTAGCCGTGCCAGAGCACGTGATCGTCCGCGAGTTTTTCCGGACGGGACGAGCCTAAAATCCAAGTCGTCCGTCCGTCCGGCATGATGACGCGGAACTCGGCGTCCCAAATCGTCAAGTTGCGATACGACTCGTCAATCGTCGCCATGACGTCCGGATAGTCGTCGGGATGGATCTTCGTGAAGACGAGCCCAGGATCTTGATTGATCTCTTCGAGCGTGATACCGGTCAACACTTCGAACCCGCGGCTGAAGAACGGAAAGTTGAACGACCCGTCCGGCCGGCGCTCAAACTGATAGATCGCGCCCGGCACTTGATCGGACAGCTTCGTCAACAGACGGTCCCGCTCGGCCAGCTCTTCCTCGAGCTGGACCCGCTCGGTCACGTCTTTGGCGACGGCATAGATGTAACTGCCTTGTACTTTGCAATGCCACTCGATCGAGCGGTAATCGCCATCCACTGTCCGGTAGCGGTTGACGAAACGGAACAGCTCGCGTGCCGTATCGAGCTCAGCGAAGGCGCGTTCCGTCTTCTCGACGTCGTCGGGATGAACGAGCCCGATGAAGTCCGTGTTCTCGAGTTCCTCGAGCGGGAAACCGAGCACACGCTCCCACGATTTGTTCAAGTGAAGAACGTCGCGCTTGTGGAGCGACATGATGCACTCGAGGTCGACCGTCGCGAACCCTTCGAACATTGAGTCTTTCGTTTCTCCGACTTGCTGGTCGGCTTTCGTCATCTGTTCGAGAATATGAACGATGTATAGCTCGACGAGGCCGAGCCGGCTCGCCCGCTTCTGTCCTTGCATCACGATCGTCAAGTCGCCGTAAAACACACCGTCCTTCTCGATTTTGAAGAGGACGACTTGACCGAGGTCAAAGATACGTAAAATGTTTTTGACGAGCCGTTTCGGCAGCGCCCCATCAATGAGCGGTTCGATCTCGTCAAAGATAATCGGGCTACCCGCCTCGAGCAGTTCACGCCGCTTCTCGGTCATCGGCCACTTCTTCCCGACCGGATGGAAACCGAGCACGTCGAGGCTCCGTTCAAGCAACTCATCGATGCCGGATAAGGCGACTGTCGAGTACGACGCACCGTCCTCGTTCATCAAGTTGAGCGTCACTGCCTTCGCGCCCGTGAAGTCACGGATCTGATCGAGGAAGTGTTGGTTGATGAGCAAGTCCCGCCCCGTCGCGACGAAACGATGCGAGACGTTGACGAGCTGTTTGAGCGCGTTGTTCTCTTGCACGTGGGGGGTGATATCGTTGAAGAGCGTCGACACGTAGCCGGGCCGCTCACTGAAGACGGACAGCTCATACCACGCTTTGTTGCGGCGCGAGAAATGCTCGAACGTGATGGCCTCACCGCTGCTCACCGCCCGGGCGACTTGGACGATCCATTCCCGCTCGCTGTATTCGAAGTCTTTCAGTTTGTCGGTGATGCGGCCGCCGAGGAACTGCTCGCGTTTCGCTTTCATGATCTTCTCGAAGGCAGCGTTCAGTTCGAAAAACTCATAGTCGACCGGTTCGCCGGTCTCGTCATAAACGACTTTGAACTCGACGTAGCCTTGGGGCATATGGCGCAACAAGGATTGGTATTGCGTCTGGTCGCGTTCTGTCACGTCATTCCCTCCTACATAGTCATATCTACTACTCAGTTTACCTCATTTTCGATAAATTCCCTATATTTTCCGAATTGATTCATGCGAATGTGCGCACATTAAGTTTATGTAAATATGCACTCCAGCCGTTGCCTCGAATCGACTCAATTGTTAGAATGACATCGATATCCGATATCGGAATTCGATTTCAAGGAGTTGATGATGATGGAAGACCGCATCCTTAGGAAACTGTTCCTCGGCTTCATCCATATCCACATCTTGCACCATGCGTCGGAACACCCGGTGTATGGGGCTTGGATGGTCGAAGAGCTCCGGGAACACGGCTACACCATCAGTGCGGGCACGCTCTACCCGATTTTGCACGGGATGGAGAAGGACGGGCTATTGGTACGTTCAAACGAGAACGTCGACGGCCATATCCGCAAAAACTACACGACGACCGACAAAGGTCTCGTCGTCTTGGCGGAAGCCCGTCAAAAAGCGTACGAACTATTTAAAGAAATCAAGGAGTGAAACACATGGAAAAACAACGCGTGACGCTAAAGACGTTACTTGAGATTTTGTTCGTCTCGACCCGGCTCGGTTTGACGTCGTTCGGCGGACCGATCGCCCACCTCGGCTATTTCCACGAGGAATACGTCAGACGGCGGAAATGGATCGACGAGAAGGCGTACGCCGACCTCGTCGCCCTTTGCCAGTTCTTGCCGGGACCGGCAAGCAGTCAAGTCGGGATCGGCATCGGCATCGTCCGGGGCGGAATCCTCGGCGGCATCACCTCGTTCATCGGCTTCACTGCCCCGTCGGTCATTGCGCTCATCTTGTTCGCCCTATTACTATCAGGGCTTGACGTGTCGGATGCCGGCTGGTTGTACGGCTTGAAAGTCGTCGCCGTCGCCATCGTCGCCCACGCTATCCTCGGCATGGCCGGCAAACTGACACCGGACGCGAAGACACGGACGATCGCCTTTTTCGCCCTTTCCGGCGCCCTGCTCGTCCAGACGGCGTATAGCCAAGTGCTCGTCATCTTGCTTGCCGCCGTGGCCGGGTTCTTAATGTTCAAGCCACAAAACTTGGACGTCAAATCGGCGACGTTCCCGTTGTCGAAACGTCTCGGTGCGGTACTGCTCAGTGTGTTCGGTGCGCTCCTCGTCATCTTGCCGATCTTGCGCGAGACGATCGAGAGCCAATCGATCGCCCTCTTCGACAGCTTTTACCGGGCCGGCGCGCTCGTCTTCGGCGGTGGTCACGTCGTCTTGCCGCTCCTTGAGCGCGAACTCGTCCCAGCCGGCTTCTTGAGCGAAGAGGCGTTCCTTGCCGGTTACGGGGCGGCCCAGGCCGTACCAGGACCGTTGTTCACGTTCGCGTCGTACCTCGGGACCGTCATCGACGGGGTGCCGGGTGGATTGCTCGCGACGTTCGCCATCTTCTTGCCGGCGTTCCTCTTGATCCTCGGGGCGCTCCCGTTCTGGAACGCGCTCCGTCGCAATCCGAAAGTCGGCGGTGCCCTCATCGGGGTGAACGCGGCCGTCGTCGGGATTTTGATTGCAGCGTTCTATCAACCGATCTTCACGAGCACAGTGAACGGGGTCGTCGATTTCGTCTTCGCTGCCTTCTTGTTCGTCATGATCGCCTATTGGAAACTGCCGCCGTGGGCGCTCGTCATCGCGGGTGTCATCGGCGGGACGATTATCGGGATGCTGTAACGAATGGGACCTTTCGAGGTCCTTTTTTGATTCCCTGTTTTTCTCCACTTCTTTTAGAAAAATGTTAATCCTTTGAAACTTTTTCTAGGTGACGTCTCGCTATACTAAAAGATATTGTTCTTTAAATATTAGGGAAACGTACGAAAGGAAGTGGGAGCATGCAACCGTTGCGCCACTCACACACATATATGCCCGGCCTTGACGGACTGCGAACGTTCGCCGTCCTGGCCGTCATCTTGTTTCATTTGAACACACCATACATCACCGCCGGCTTTCTCGGGGTCGACGTCTTCTTCGTCTTGTCCGGTTACTTGATCACCGGCATCCTGTTGCGCGAATGGGCGGCCAAAGGACGGCTCGACTTGAAGAAGTTCTACGTCGCCCGGTTCCGCCGTCTGTTGCCGGCGCTCGTCTTCATGCTTGCCGTTGTCATGACGGTCGTTTGGCTGTTCGAACCGGATCTGCTCAATACGGTGCGGCAAGACACGCTCGCCGCGCTCGTCTACGTGAACAACTGGTGGTACGTCTTCCACGACGTGTCGTACTTTGAGAGCTTCGGCAAGCCGTCACCGCTCCAAAACTTATGGTCGCTGTCGATCGAGGAACAGTTCTACCTCGTCTGGCCGCTCCTTCTCCTTTTCGGTTTGAAGTCGAAGCGTCGTTTCCTTCAAGTCGTCGGCGTGACGTTGTTCGCCTCGGCGCTCTGGATGGCGGTCAGCTTCACACCAGGCGTCGATCCGAGCCGGGTGTATTACGGGACGGACACGCGTCTGTTCGCCCTCCTCATCGGGGCCGTCCTCGCCTTCGGCTGGCGGCCGGACGCGTTCAAGCACGACATGCCGGACGTCGGCCGGCGTATCTTGAACATCGGGGGCGCAGTGGCGTTCGCGACGCTCCTCATCGTCATGACGCGTGCGAGCGCGTATGGCACGTTCCTCTACTACGGCGGGTTCTTGCTCGTCGCGTTGGCATCAGCCGTCTTGATCGCCGCGACGGCTCACCCGTCGACCGTCTGGTCCCGTCTGTTTGGCAGCGAGTGGCTGCGCTTGATCGGGACCCGGACGTACGGTATCTATTTATGGCACTACCCGGTCATCATCTTGACGACACCGATCGAGCAAATCGGCACGTTCGAACCGTTCCGCGCGCTCGCCCAAGTCGCATTGACGCTCGTCATCGCCGAGCTGTCGTATCGCTGGATCGAGACGCCGGTGCGCCGTCACGGTTTCAGAGGGGTGCTTCAATCCCTTCGTCCCGTCATGTCGCCCGGACGGATCGCTGCCGTCAGCGTCGCGACCGCACTCTCGCTCGTCCTCATCGGCAACTTGACGATTCTCGCGTTCAGCGGGACGAACGAGCGGACCGAAGAGATCCCGGTCGTCAAACCGAATCTGGCACCAGAACCACCGCCTGAAGAAACAGAAGCCGAGCGGCCGATCGACTCGTGTCCACCGGCGCTCGCCATCGGCGATTCGGTACTTCTCGGGTTAAACGAATACCTCGGAAACGCGTTCCCGAACCTCGAGATCGACGCCGAGCTCGGCCGCCAAGTGCGGGACGCCCAAGACGTCGCCGCCAAGCACGGGGCATATAACACGTCCGGACACGTCGTCTTCCTCCATCTCGGGACGAACGGCGCCTTCAAGACGGAACAACTCGAGACGCTCCTCGACCAGTTCGCGGGCGCCGACCACGTCTACTTAATCAATACGCGCGTCCCACGTCCGTGGGAGCAGGAAGTGAACGACAAGCTCGTCCGCGCGAGCGAACAGCGCGACAACGTCTCGCTGCTCGATTGGCACGCGGCGTCCGCCGGCAAAGGCGACTATTTCGAAGGCGACGGCGTCCATTTGACGATCGATGGCGCCGAGGCGTTCGGTCGGATGCTCGAAGACGAGATCGGCTGTATGAACGACAAATGACCTAGCGCCCGCTAGGTCATTTTTTCATGGGCGCCACTTCCAGCGCATGTAGTTGAGGAACAGCTTGATGTAGGCGAGCTGTTCGCGGATGACATATTTCGGCTTGACCGAAGCCGGTGTCAATGCATAAAGCGCGTCCGTCTTCAGCCCGAAGTAGAGACGTGCGACGAGCCGGGCCCGGCGGACGTGGAAATCGTTCGTCACGACGGTGAGCCCCGGTTCCCCATCCCAAATCACGCGGCTGAGGAGAAAGTTCTCATACGTCGACGTCGACGCGGCCTCGACGTGGATTCGCTCCTCGCTGACCCCACGGGCGATGAGTTCCCGCTTGATGACGAGCGCCTCGGCCATCCCTTCGTCCGGCCCTTGTCCGCCTGTCGCGATCAGCTCGACGTGCGGGAAACGCGTCGCGTAAGCGGCCGCCACCTCGATCCGATGCCGGAGTGCTTTCGATGGCTTGATCCCGTTCACTTTCGCCCCGAGGATGAGGACGTATCGATACGTGCCGTCTGGTTGTCGTTTCATCGTCTGCACCTGCCTTTACGAATGATTATATCATTCGACTGATACGTCTTTGTTACAGTAGCTAAAGCAAATATATGGTAGAATGAGTATCGGATTAATTTAAATCGAAGGAGTACCGATGATGCAAAACGTAAACCGAGCGCCCGATGACCGCATGCGGCAACGGCGCGAGACGCGACATAAAGGGACGATGTTCGTCCTCCATAGCCTGTTGATTCTCGGCTTCTTCGCCTTCTTGATCGGCGGGGCCTACTTGACGCTCACGTCAGAGAAACGCGAAGTGTCCGACATGGAGAACCGTAAGCTCGCCGGTCCGCCGGTCGAGCTCTCGGTCGAAAACGTCATGTCCGGTGCTTACATGAAGAGCGTCGAGGCGTACGTGACCGACCATATCGTCAGCCGCGACAGCTGGATCAGCCTCCATGCGTTCTTATCGAAAGACTTGTTCCTCCAGACGGTGAAGAATGGGATTTACGTCTCCGCCGACGGGACGATGGAGTCACCGATGAAACAAACGGTCGACACCGATACGCTGCTCGACGACTTGTCGACGTTCACCGAGTCGATGCAAGCCTCGGACGTCGACGTCTACTTCGGGCTCGCACCGAACAAGGCGTCGATGGTCGATGTCGGACCGAACATGCCGGACTATATGGGCAACGACGCGCCGAAGATCTTCAAAGACGTCCGGGACGGCCTCGCGACCGTCGATGGGCTGACGGTCATGGACTACCGCAAACCGTTGAATACGGCCGACACGTTGAGTGACGTCTTCTATAAGACGGACTACCATTGGAACATCCACGGTGCCTACCTCGCCTATGCGCAGACGGTGAAGCAGATCGCGGACGACCACCAAGGCGTCGGTGAGCCGCTCAAACTTGGCGAACTGCGGACGAAGACGCATGAACGTCCATATTACGGATCATACGCCCGCAGCACGACGCTCCAATACGTCAAAGACGGTGATACGTTCGAGTGGATGGAGCCAAAAGCCGGCTACACGCCGAACAACATTTGCTACAACCGCTCCGAGACGTGCGGTGGCAACTTGATTAACAAGAAGCCGCTCCAGGCGGAAGAGACGTACACCGAGATGTATTCGCTCTTCCTCCACCGCAACTGGCCGCTCATCACGATGGATCAGGAGTCACCGAAAAACGACACGCGCGCGCTCGTTTTGAAAGACTCATATGCGAACCCGATGCTGACGTTGTTACCGGAGCATTTCGGTCATCTGTCGGTCATCGACATCCGTCACTTCGACGAGTCGTCGATCGAGACGTACGTGAAACAAAACGACATCGACGTCGTCTTGTTCATCCATAACGTCAACCTTGGCGAGTTCGTGCCGCTCTACCATGAGAAATTGAATGATTGAATTTCGACGAATCCATTCGCTGTTTGCGAATGGGTTCGTCTTTTTTTGTCTAATGACTTCGAGGCGCTGACGGTCTACGCATAGATCCCCTTCCAGTGGGACATGTCGTGTCGCTCATCCGGTGGCGCCGGAGACTCCTGAGGGATTAGCGAGCATAGGGAGACCCAGCAGCAACGAAGTTGCGATGCGGCTCCCTGCTCGCCCTAGGAAAGCGGAGGCGCCAGAAGGATGAGCGCAGTCAACAAAATAAAAAACGCAACGTATATCACATACGTTGCGTCCTCGTTAGAACCGGAAATAGATGAACGGGTTGAAGCTGCTCGCGACGATATACGACACAGCGAAGATGAAGATCGTCGCCATGAAGCCGAGCCGCATGAAGCCGGCCATATAGTTGACCCACAGCTTCTTGCTGTCCTGCTCGAGACGCAGCACTTTCTCACCGAACAGTTTCGGGAGCGGCGTCGCCGCGATCATCGCGATGGCCAAGATGACCCCGTACTGCACGAAGTAGAACATCGCCTCGCTATCCCATACCGGCGCCCCGTTCAAATTGAACATCGCCGACAAGTATGAGAGGGCGTACGGGAAGTCGTCCGCTCGGAAGAATACCCAACCGATGATGACGACGAACAACGTGAACGCATGCGCGAGCGGGGCCGGGAGCGCTTTGAGCCACGCCCCGAGGAACGCACGCTCGAGCATGATGAATACGCCGTAATACGCACCCCAGGCGATGAACGTCCAGCTCGCCCCGTGCCACACGCCGGTCAAAATCCAGACGATAGCGAGGTTACGGTACAGCTTCCACGCACTGCCACGGTTCCCGCCGAGCGGGATGTAGACGTAGTCGCGGAACCAACTGCCGAGCGAGATGTGCCAGCGCCGCCAAAACTCGGACACCGACCTCGAGATGTACGGATAGTTGAAGTTCTCGAGGAAGTGGAAACCAAACATCCGCCCTAGCCCGATGGCCATGTCGGAATATCCGGAGAAGTCAAAGTAAATCTGGAGCGAATAGGCGATGATGCCGATCCAGGCGAGCCCCATCGACATCTCTCCCGCGTTTTGCGAGAAGATTTGATCGGCGACGTAACCGGCGTTGTTGGCGAGGAGCATCTTCTTCGCCAAACCGATGACGAAACGTTGCACACCGCTCGCGAAGTCGTCCATCGTCTCTCTCCGGTCGTTGATCTCATCGGCGACCGTCTGATAGCGGACGATCGGCCCGGCGATCAGTTGCGGGAAGAGCGAGATGTAGAGGGCGAGGTCGAGCGGGTTGCGCTGCACCTTCCCATCTTTCCGGTACACGTCGATGACGTAACTCATCGCTTGGAACGTGAAGAACGACACCCCGATCGGGAGCGGGATCCGCGGATCGGTCAGCTCGAGCCCGGTGACGGCGTTGACGTTCTCGATGATGAAGCTCGTGTACTTGAAGACGGACAAGAGCAACACGTTCCCGGCGACCATGAAGCCGACGAGCCACTTCGCTTTCTTCTTGTTGTCACGGTGTTTGTCGACGAGCAGTCCGAACGAATAGTTCATGACGATCGACGCGAGCATGACGGCCGTATAAATCGGCTCGCCCCACGCGTAGAACAACAGACTCGCGACGAGCAGCACCGTGTTCTTCAAGAAGCGCGGTGACACATAATATAGGATTAAGACGAGCGGTAAAAACCAAAATAAAAAGATCGTCGAACTGAAGAGCATGACGTCCCTCCTCTCTTAGAAAAATAAAAAGACTGCCCCGAGGGACAGTCTAAAGCCATCAACGCGTGAAGCGTTCGACGATTGCGTCGACGATGCGGCGTGACGCCTCCCCGTCCCCGTATGGGTTAGACGCTTTCGCCATTTTTTGGTGCGCCGAAGCGTCTGACAACAACTCGTCGGCGAGGCCGAAGATGACTTCTTCCTCGACACCGGCGAGCTTGAGCGTGCCAGCCGCGACGCCTTCCGGACGTTCCGTCGTGTCACGAAGGACAAGGACCGGTACGCCGAGCGATGGCGCTTCTTCTTGCACGCCGCCCGAATCCGTCAAGATGAGGTGCGAGCGTGACGCATAGTTGTGGAAGTCGAACACGTCGAGCGGTTCGATCAAGTGGACGCGATCGAGGTCGTTCAAGATCTCGCCCGCAAGTTCCCGAACGATCGGGTTCATGTGGACCGGATAGACGACTTCGATATCGTCATACTTCTCGATCAAACGGCGAACGGCGCGGAACATGTTGCGCATCGGCTCGCCGAGGTTCTCGCGGCGGTGGGCCGTGAGCAAGACGAGACGTTTGTTTTCAGCCGTGATTTGGTTGAGCAACTCGTTGTCGTATCCGTCTTGGACGGTCGTCTTGAGTGCGTCGATCGCCGTGTTGCCCGTGACAAAGATGTCTGCTTCCGTCTTGTTCTCACGAAGCAAGTTTTCAGCCGACGTCTCGGTCGGTGCAAAGTGCAGGTCCGCCATGACGCCTGTCAATTGACGGTTCATCTCTTCCGGATACGGCGAGTACTTGTTGTACGTACGAAGGCCCGCCTCGACGTGACCGATCGCGATCTGGTTGTAGAACGCGGCGAGTGACGCGGCGAACGTCGTCGTCGTGTCCCCATGGACGAGAACGATGTCCGGTTTCGCTTCTTTCATGACTTCATCGAGCCCGTGAAGGACGCGCGTCGTCACGTCGAAGAGCGTTTGGTTCTTCTTCATGACGTCGAGGTCATAGTCTGGAGTGATCTTGAAGAGCTGGAGAACTTGGTCGAGCATCTCCCGATGTTGGGCTGTGACAACGACGATCGGTTCGATCCCTTCACGTTGTTTGAGCTCCAATACGAGCGGAGCCATTTTGATTGCTTCAGGACGTGTACCGAACACGGTCATAACTTTAATCATACAGATTCTCCTTTAAGGGGTTTTCGCGGCAAGATGATCGTCTCGCCGACGTCGTTTTGGTCGACAATCGTCGTCCGCTGCGCCATCTTCTGTTGCTTGAACTCGGATTGGCGCTTCGAATCGAGCGTGCGGAACCATTTTAAGAACTTCATATACTCGTCGGCCACCTCGTCGACCGGTCCATACTCACGGATCTCGCCGTATTCGAGCCAGATCGCCTGCGTACAGAACTGCCGGACTTGTGACACCGAGTGGCTGATGAAGAAGATCGTCTTGCCCTCATCTTTGAACTCGTTCATCTTGACGAGACAGCGGTCGGTGAACGTTTGGTCCCCGACCGAGAGCGCCTCATCGATGACGAGGATGTCGGGGTCGATGTTGATCGAGATGGCGAAGCCGAGTCGCGACTTCATCCCGCTCGAGTACGTCTTGACCGGCTGGTCGATAAAGTCGCCGATGTCGGCGAACTCGATGATCTCCGGGGTGATCGCCTTGATTTGATGCTTGTCCATCCCGAGCATGAGACATTTCAACTCGATGTTCTCCATGCCCGTCAAGTTGCCGTTCAGTCCTGACGAGATTGCGATGAGTGACGGTTTGCCGCGCAGCTCGATCTTGCCGTGGGTCGGCGGGATGACGTCCGATAACAAGTTCGACATCGTCGACTTGCCGGAGCCGTTGATCCCGAGGATGCCGACGACTTCGCCGGGCGGGACTTCGAACGTGACGTTGCGGAGCGCATAGAACTGCTTCCCGTTCGCTCGGTTGAACAACACTTCTTTCAGTTTATCACTTTGCTTTCGGTACAGCGTGTACCGTTTTGATACGTTTTCGAACTTTACTTGGTAGCTCATACGTCACCGCTCCTTAAATATAGTCAATGAAGTAGCGACGGAAACGGACGTGAATCGCCGACCCGATCAAGAACGTCACGAGCGTGAAGCCCCAGAAATAGAGGCCGTAGCCCAAGTTCTGCATGAGCCAGTCGGTTCCGAGGAACATCGACCGGTACCCTTCCACCAAATAGTAGAGCGGGTTGATCATGAGAATCGTTTCGAGCTTTCCAGTCGGTTGCCAGAAGATAGGGAGTAAATAAAGCATCATCCGAATAATTTGTGACAGCAAATTTTGAAAGTCGCGGATTATCGTGGCCAGTGCCGACGTCAACAGCGAGAACGCGTATAAGAACGCGAGCGCACTGAGGAGCAGGTACGGCAAGAACAACAAGTTCCAGCCTTCACTGATGCCAAACGCCATCATTAAGATGAACGCGATCGCGACCATCGCCACGTGTCGGTACAGTTCCGACAAGATGACGTACGCCGGGATCGTGCTGATCGGGAAACTCATCTTCGAGACGAGTGCGATCTTCGAAAAAACGGATCGAGAACCACTGACGATGGCCGGTCCAAAGAAGAACCATGGCACGATTCCTGAGACGAGCCATGGAAGGAACGGAACATCACCAACGTCTCGACCCGCACGAAGACCGAACCCGAAGACGAGCCAATAAATCGCGATCTGAATGATCGGCGTTATGATTTCCCACAAGTATCCGAAGTACTGCATCGAATAGCGACTTTTCGTTTCATATAGAGAGAGTCTCAATATTAAATAGAGACTCTCCCATAGTTCGATGAATACTTGTTTCGAGGCTTTGATCATAGCGGGCACCTAACGGATTAGGCCAACGTCACTTTCCCGTTGACGTATTCGTACAAGTTTCCGTAGTTGACAACCGCAAGGTCGCTGTCATCGGCCTTCACGATGTTACGTGTGTCAAAGATCATCGGACGGCGCATCGCTGCGTTCAACTCGTTGAAGTCGAGCGCTTTGAACTCGTTGTGGTCAACGAGGACGAGGACGATGTCCGCATCTTTGATCGCTTCTTCTTTCGACACGAGGTCGAAGTGTTTCGACGAAGAGACTTCGACGTGTGGATCGTGGACGGCGACGTTCATGCCTTGTTCGAGCATCAACTCGATGATCTCGACGGCTGGGCTTTCGCGCATATCGTCGACGTTCCCTTTGTATGTTACACCGAATGCCGCGATTTTCGCCTCAGGCTGGTCTGAAACGAGCTTTTGCACGTTCTCGACGACGTAGGCCGGCATCGATACGTTCGTGTCGCGTGAGAGCTTGATGATTTTCGCGAGCTCAGGCTGTTTCGCCACGATGAAGTACGGGTCGACTGCCAAGCAGTGTCCGCCGACACCTGGTCCTGGGCTGTGAAGGTTGACACGCGGGTGTTTGTTCGCCATCTCGATGACGTCGAGGACGTTGATGTCGAGGGCGTTACATACTTTCGCGAGTTCGTTCGCGAGGGCGATGTTGACGTCACGGAACGTGTTCTCCATGAGTTTCGACATTTCAGCCGTCTTCGCGTCCGTCTTGATGATCTCACCTTTTACGAACGTGCCGTATACTTTCGCACCGGCATCCGCGCAGTCAGGCGTGATCCCGCCGACGATGCGGTTGTTGTACACGAGCTCATGCAAGATCTGACCTGGGAGCACGCGCTCCGGGCAGTGGACGAGGAAGATGTCTTCGCCGACTGTGAAGCCTGCCGCTTCGACGAGTGGTTTGACGTGGTCGTCCATCGTACGTGGTGCGATCGTCGACTCGACGATGATGACGTTGCCTTTCTCGACATATGGAAGGACGCGTTTCGTCGCTTCAAGCACGTACGTGAGGTCACACGATTTGTGCTCGTCATCGTTGTTTGGTGTCGGGACGGCGATGATGAACGCGTCTGCTTTTTCTGGTTCAAGTGATGCGTGGAACTTGCCTTTCGCGACGACGTCTTTGACGACATCCCCGAGGCCTGGCTCTTCGATGTGGATTTCGCCACGGTTCAATTTATCGACAACTGACTGATGAATGTCCACACCGACGACGTCGACGCCGTATTGGGCGAAGACCGCTGACGTTGGGAGTCCAATATATCCTAATCCGATCGTACATACTTTCATAGTTGAGCTTACCTCCATAGATTAGTGACAGGTGTCACTGAATATTACTTAACATTTCATATTGTTTAGGATTTTACCAAAAATCAAACCCATTATACTCCTGATACGATTTATTAAGCAATTACATTTTCATGACAAAACGGGATTATACCGGGCGAACCGCTCGTACGTTCGTACCGAGTAGATACTCCGTACTGAGCGCTGCCGCACGCACATCCCCTACACTATAGCAAACTTCAGGCAACAATGACCAATTCGAGACGGAAACGTTTGCGAACGTCAAGCGACGGAACTGATCATCGGTCACGACCTCTTTTAATTTGGCGCGCGTGTACGGGTTCAATAAGTACACACGGATGACGGCCGTGTCCGGATACGTCGCGATGAGCGCATCCGCTCGTTCGAGCTTGTCGCCGATGACGACACCGCTCGATGCGGCGTGCTGGTTCAACACGCTATATGAGAAGTACGACAGTCCGGCTTCGGCGACGAGGTCGCGGATCGTCGCCCGCTCGTTCGCCGCGTCCCGGTAGTACAAACTCATCATCGACGTCTGGGCGTCGATTTTCCGTTCGATTAACCGCCGCGTCGGCTCGTCCACCTGGTCGAGCAACGCATTCAGCGCCTCGATGACCGCCATCCGTTGGCGGACCGAGAAGTCGTGGCTCTGCGCCTGCCTCGAGACGGACTGTTCCCGCACTTGCCGATAATAGATCGCCTCGGTGTCCGGCGCGAGTAACTCGACGCGCGGTGTGAACGTGGCGAACAGCGTCGAGAAGTAGACGACGTCTTCCCCGCTCTTTAAGCTCGGCTCGTACGCCGTGCGTTTCGCGTAGACGGTCGGGACGAGCTTACAGGCGTTCAACGTCAATAGCTGTGACATCTGCTCATACGCCCAGTCCTGACCGGCGAGACGTGAAAACTCGCGATGGAGCGGTGACGTGAGCGGTTTGCCTTCCGGGTCGCGATCTTGAATGTCGGCGATGACGATGCGGTCCGGGAGCGCCCGTGCGAACAGCGCTTCCAAGTACGATTCGCTCAGCGTGTCGTCCTCGTCCAAAAACGTCACGTATTGACGGGTCGCGGCGTCGAGCCCGCGGTTGCGGGCGATGCCGACGTTCGCCTCTTCTTCGAGCAGGCGATGGACGGTGACGTCTTTCCCGTAAGACAGGCTCGCATTATGGAGCGCTTGTCGGTTCGGCCCGTTGAAGACGAGCACCCATTCGACGAGCGACGGCTGAAGCGTCTGACGTTCGAGCGAGGCGAGACACGCCTTCAGCAGTTCCACCGAGTCGTGCGAGGCGACGATGACGCTGACGCCGCGCACGGTCGGACCTTCTAAGAAAGTCGGGAGGCGCAACGGTTGAAACTGTTCATCGACCGTGCGTGTCCACGCCTTCTTCTCGGCCTGGACCGCTGCCAACTGCTCCTCGTACCCGCTCATGACGATTGCCCTTCCCGTTCGATCTTGGCGACGAGCTTGCCGGCGACCGGGATCGCTTTGGCGCGCTCCACGATGTGTTGGATCCGTTTGAGTTCGGTCTCGACCGTCTCCCGCTTCGCTTTCTCGCTCGCGACTTCTTTCCGCCACTTGTCAGCGTTCGCTTTCGCCTGCCGGACTTCCCGCTCGAGCTCTTTCATCTTCTGGATCGTGTTTTCTTTACCGCGGATATGTTTCGCGCCCTCTTCGAGCACGTCTTGTTTCACCGCTTCGATTTGGTCGGTCAATGCTTGCAGCTGTTCCCGTAAAAATGCATTCTCACGTTCGACATACTCAACTTGTTGACGGTCCATGACGATTTCCTCAGCTTTCTATGACCCACGACCCCATCTTCAATTGGACGGTGTGTTGGTCGTTTTGGAATTTGAATGCTAACTTGACGAACTTCGCTTCAACTTCTTTCGGAATCCGGTGGCGGATCTCATTCACACCGGGACGGAGCTCATGGCTGAACGCCGTCTTCTTCAAATTCTTTTTCGCGTCATACTGCATGACGTACAGCTCGATCGGCGTCACGTCTTCAGACAACAGCTCGATCGACCCGTCGAGGTCGATATACGGCGCACTTCCGAGCGTCGCGTCTTTTTGGAACTCGGACGACGGCGGCGCGCTGAAACTTTGGTTGAACAGTTGGAGATACCCGTTCTCCCCGCCGAGCGGGAGCACTTCGATGTTGGCGACGAACTGATCCTCCCGCAAGTTGAACAAGTCGGCGTTGAACGGGACGAAATAATGGTAAATGAACGGCTTGACCGTCACCGAGCGCGGCTTGTGCGACTCCGGCACGACGAGCTCGACTTGTTCCGGGTCGATCTCCGACCCGTCCAGTTGAACGGTCCAATTACGGGCCGTCCAGTCGTTCCAAAGTGAGACGTAGCCGTGTTCCGGCGTCTCGCTCGGTTTGAAGCGTTCACTCACGCCCGCTTCGACCCCGAGCCGCTCGTTCAACTGCTTCACTTGCCCCGGCACGACGTGGTCGAGCATGAGCCGCCAGTTGAGCGGCGCCGGAATAATCGTCGGCAAAAGCGGTGAGTCACTCCACGCGAACGATTCTTTGACGAAATGGAGCGGCTTCTCGCCGAACAAGGCGTCGAGGGCGACTTTGACGAGGTGCCCTTGACGGCGGGTCTCGTACGGCGCCTCGATGATGTGGCGGAGGACGTCCCGGTCAAAGAGCGGCTGAAGGATCGTCATCTCGCGCATGAACCCGCTCCGGGCGTAAGCGTGAAAATGTTCGACCTTCAAATGGAACCAGGCCGCCTCGAGCCGTCCGCTCCAATCACGGTCCGTCTCTTCGTCGAACAAACGATCGAGCATCGCCTCGACTTGTTCGCGTTCGCCTTCGCCAAATCCTTCAAACGGACGGATCGCTTTCCGCGACAGCTGTTGCTTCGCCTCGTGCTCGTCCATGTTGTCTTTCAAGAAGATGTGCTTGCCGTACAACCAGTCCGACCCGTGTTTGCCGACTTCGGCATAGCCATGGTCGATGTCGCGCCCGGTCGGCACACTCTCGTAGGCGGACAAGTTGCCGTCCGTCGCCTCATATGACGACGCCATCCGGCGGCTGAGCGAGAGCGTGATCGTCTCGTCAGGTGCCGGTGTCACGGCGAGTTCCGCTTCAGCGAGCAAATCACGGGCGAGCGTCGCCTCGTTCCCTTTCTCGTCCGGGACGTGGAGCGTCACGTCTTTCCCGGCTTCGAGGTAAAGTTTCGCGAGCAATACGTCGAGTGCACTGCCTGAGAACGGAATGTTCACAGACGCCATCGGGACGGCAGCGGCGCGTCGAAGTGCCGTGAGCCATGTGTCGGTGAAGTCGTCCCGTAGTTTGGACGCCCCGCGCGGCAGTTCGTCCCACGTCTCGATCGTGACGTTCCCGTCCTGTACAGTCAGCCGTTCGCCGGCAGCGAGACGTTTGACGCCCTCGATGCGCGTGTCGCGTCCGAAGATGTGACCGATGTGACGCATCTGGCTCGCCGACTCCTGTCGTTCTGTCGACTTGCCGGCCCGATCGGCCACATCGACGAGCGATGAACCGACGACGACCGGTGCTTCCGAATAATAGACCGGCAGCAAGTTGTTGAACGGCACGTCGACCGTGAACGCGTCATCGAGGCGCAAAGCGACGTTCATCCCGTTCGGCTCCTCGCGAGACGGGTCGTAATGGCCGAGGCGCACGTCGAGCGGCGTCTCGGAGATGACGTGCGTCAATCCGTCACGGCGCTCAAAATCGAGCGTATGCGTCTTCGCTTCATACATAAAATGGCTCATAATGCATCTCCTCTAAGTATGGTAAAACGAGCAAACCCGGAAGCCCGGGCTTGCTCATTGTTTTCGATTCATTTCGGTCAAGATGAGTTGTTCGAGCTTCGGCGCGAGCGTCTCGATGGCGAAATGGTGATGCGCGTACGCCATGAACCGTTCGGTCGAGGCGAGCAACTTGTCGGACTCGCCGCGGAACGAGCGGATGATGTCGACGCCGTCTAGGACGTTCTCCATCAACACGTCATCCGGGTAAATCGTCTCGCTGCCCGTCCAGTGGCGAATGATCGGGTACGTGCCCGACGTCATCGCCTCGGCCGGTGCGAGGTGGAAGCTCTCGAGGTCGCTCGTCGACAAGACGAACCCGATCTTCGTCAACCATTCCGGCACGTCGTTGCCGTGACCGTCAAAGGCGACGCTGTCTTTGAACGCCGGCTCCTCGAGTCGTTCGAGCAGACGGTCGTAGTAGGCGCGCTCGTCTTCCCGTTTGTTGATCCAGTAGATCTCGTTCGGGTGATGTCCTTTGATGAACAGCTTGTAGCGCGTGTCTTCCTTGCGGAGCGTCTCGAGCATGTCGAGCGCGAGGTCGAGCCGTTTCAGCTTCGGGTTGACCCCGATCATGCCGAGATGGAACGTCAAGTCGTCGAGCTGTTTCGGTTGAACGAGACGCGTCCCGTCGACGGCGTTGTAGATCATCGTCATCTTGTGGCGCGGGATGCGGAACAGACGGTACATCTCCTCGAGCATATACGGCGACACGAGGATGATGCGGTCGATATTGTGCAAGTTGTACTCGCGCGGGAACGGCGTCTCTTTCTCTTGGCGGTGGATGCGGACGATCATCGTCTGGTGCGGCTTCTTATGATGCGAGTACCAGACGGCGTTGCCGAGCCCCCACTCACAGAATATGATGTCGGCCTGTTCGAGACATGCCTTGCTGTGATTCACGTCATGAATCTTGTGTCCTTCCCACTCGTCGATCAAGACGTTGAAGCGCGGGTGGCGCTCGAAGTAGTTCATGAACAGACGCAGAAACTTGAAATCATGCCCGGCGAACAGAAGGTTTATTTTCTTCATCGACCAAAGCTCGTCACGAAGGCGTTTGTACGTGTTCGTGAACGTATAGTACTGCGCCATCTCATAAAGCCGTGTCGCCGCGTCGCGGTAAACGGCCTCATCGGTCAAGGCGAGCTTCGCCTTCTCGATGAACTCCTGTTCCGAGTTGACGTAGAGCGGGTAGTCGGGACCGAGGATGAGCTCATGCATCGGGTTCCGGTTCAACAATACCGGTTTTCCGAGTGAGCCGTACTCGAGCAGTTTCGTCGACAGTTCGAGTGAGGCGTCAAGCTCCGGATGGCGCCATGACACCCCGATCGCACTCGATTCGATAAGCGTCTCGACGTCGGCGCGGGGGATGCCCTTGAGCCACGTCAGCCCGTCATCCGACTTCAAGCGGGCGAGGATGTCTTGTTTGAAGTTCGGGTTGTTCGGGTCTTGGTTGAACTTGTCTCCCGCGACGTGCAGCTCGGCCGGATAGTCGGCACGGAGCTTCGCGAACGCGTCGAGGATCTCCGTCGAATACCAGAGCGGTGCGAACTTGCCCGTGTAGACGAGACGGTCGTTCGGTTTCGTGAACGTCGGGACGGCCTCTTTCACGTTCGGGATCATCGGGTTCAAGATGAGGAACGGACGGTCCGTCGGCAAGAACGACTCGAAGTACGTCTTCATCGCCTCGGTCTGGCAGAGCATGCGCGCCGAGCGCGACGCGATCTGTTTCAGCCGGGCGAGCTCTTCTTCAGACGCTTGCGTATGGTCGTGCGTGAAATCTGTGATGTACGTCCACGTCTTCGCCATCGTCTGTTCATATTGTGACAAGTCATACGCGAGCTGGAAGCCGCGGACGAAGGCGAGGTCATACTTCTCCTTCGTCATCAGCTCATCGATCAGCCCCGCCGCCTCATCGGCTTGGAGCACCTTGCGCTCGACGTACGGCGCGTCTTGATAAGTTGGATCGGCGAACACGTCGATGAAGCGGACGTTCGGCAATTCGCGGATGCCGGCCGTCACTTCTGGTTTCGTGATCGAGCGTTTCAAGAGCACGTCGACTTTGATCGATGGATCTTGGTTCAACATCGAGACGACGGACGTCAGCCAGATGGCCGACCCGTCAATCAAGTTCAAGTTGACGTCCCCGTAGACGAGGACGCGAAGTGGTGTCGTCATAGTTGTACCTCCTGAGCGACCGCTTGCGGCATGTCGCTCCCTGCTTTTACATATTGATACGGGTCCGTGCTGAAGATGCGTTCCCCGGACTGGGCGAGTTCTTTCAGCGTCGCGTCTTGTTTCAACACGTCGAGCGCCTCGGCCACGCTATAGAAACGGAGCACGTCCGGCTTCATGATCGAGCGCGACGGCGTCGCGTCGAAGACGTAACGGTACGTTCCGTCCGAGTCGATTTTCTCCAACTTGTCGTCCCACGTGAAGTAGTCTTCTTTCGTCAAGATGTTCGAGTCGGCGTAACGCGTCGCGAGCATATAGTCCGACACGTACGCCGGGCCGTAATAGTCGCCCGGTCGGATGAACGCCATCCAATCGAAGCCGTCCAAAATCTCGGACAAGGCGTTATATTGCGGCAAGTAGCTGAGCATGAACGTCGACACGTCTTCCGTGTTGTACGCCTCATACAAATCGAGGTGGCCTTCGAACTTGTCGAGGAAGACGACGAGGTGTTTATGCTCGTAGTCTTGGGCCCGGAACGTCTCGACGGCGCGGTCCATCTCGTCACGTGAACGGACGAACGCGACGAGCGCGACTTCCGGATGGTCGACACGGTACGGCAGACCGATCGTGCCGACGACTTGGGCGAGGCGTTGCGTGTACGTGTGATACTTGAGCACGTGACGCATGCCGCCCATGGCGACGTCCTCATAGAAGCTGTCGTCCGTCAACAGTTTGCGGAACGTCTCTTCGAGCATCTCGTCGCCCTCGTCCAAGAAGACGTAGTCGCCGAGCATCTGTTTGACGCCGATCGAGCGCGTGCTGACGACCGGTGTCGCACAGGCGAGCCCTTCGAACACACGGCGCGAGAACATCGTCGGCGAGTCGTTCACCGAGTTGACGTTCAGCATGACCTTGAAGCCTTTGTACGCCTTGGCGATCTGGTTGTACTTCAAGCTACCACGGATCGATTTACGGAACTGTTCCGGGAATTGGAGCTGGTCCGTCTCCCCGCGCTGGTTCATCTCGTAGTTACGGTCATAGATGACGAGGCCGTACTTGTCGGCCGCCGCGAACAGGCGGTCCATGTCGATGCGGCGCGACTCGTGGCGGTTCGCGTAATATGAACCGGCGAACGAGGCGTACGGTTCACGCGTCCCCGGCAGACGGATCGGGTTATGCTCTTTCGGCTGTGCCGCGAACGGCAACGCGCCGACCCGGTCGTGCCCGCAATCTTCTTTATAGTTGTCGAGAATGTTCGCATCCGTCGTGTAGACGAAGTCGAACCGTTTCGCCGTCTCGATGAATCGGTCATAGTGAATCGGGTCTTCTTTGTTCCAGAACACGGTCGGGACGTTGTTCAAACGGCACCATTCGAGAAGCGCGTCGAGCTCTTCCCACGTGTTCGTGCCGTATTTGACGATTTTCTTCTCCCACGTCTTGTCGTTCCCTTTCCAGGCCGACTCGACCATGAGGAAGTCGGGCTGACGGTCGGCGAGGACGGCCGGCCAGTCGTCCGGCGAGAACGTGATCAACTCACATTCCGGACGGTATGAGGCGGTCGTGAACTCGTCGAAGATGGCCGCGACTTTCATCTCGTGCAGTTCGCGCGGCGTCGCCTCGAACAGGCGGGCCTCACGCGGGTCAATCCATTCCGGCACTTGCGTCCGGTCGGTGATGATCTCCTCGCTGACACGGATGTTCGTGACGAGCGTCTCGCCTTGTCCGTCGACGCGGAGGGCGAAGCGGAGGTAGCGCACGTCTTTACTGAACTCGAAAATCTTCTCACTGCCGAGCTGCACTTGTTGCATCGACAACCGCTCCGTGAGCGAGTACGAGATGATGTACAGGACGACGCCCGTGCTCTCGCCGAGCTCACCGTCGACCGTGACGCGGTAGCGGTGGTTCGGACGGACCGTGTACGGCTTCTCTTTCGGGAGCACCGTGAAGCGGTTGTTCGTTTCCATGTACGATACGTAACGGCGCACGTCCGGCTCGACGTCTAGGACGAGGCGGAGGCCGTTCGGGTCTTGTTTCAGCTTGATCGACTCTGGCGTCGGGATCGTCCAGAACGTCGGGTCGAGGTCGAACGTCTCCGTGCGGCGGACACTGTTCTCGCGGATGACACCGAGCTTCAAGTCCGAGATCGTCCCGTTCCCGTGGAAGCGGACGAAGTAGCGGACCGACTCATGGCTCGGCGTGAGGCTCATGACGTTGCTGAAGCCGAGTGGCACTTCGATGAGCTGGTCGCGCTCGCCGTGCGCGTACGTCGCGACGAAAAGCGTCGCTTTTGCCATCTCGGTCGCGTCTCCTTTTAAATAGAAACGATAGACGTAGTCGTCCATATCGGCGAGCGGGAAGTCGATGCCGCGTTCGGTGTCGACGTGCGGGAGCGCCGATTCATGGACGCCGTAGTGCTCGTATTGGTTGCCTTGTCCGGTCACCGTGATCGTGCCGCCGTCAACATGGACGATACGGCTGAGCGGGGATAGGAGTTCGAGCGACTCGGCGTCGAGCTCGATCATCGTATCGAAGTCTGAGTCAGCGACGGCGCTACTCATCCCTTCGACGTTCCAAAGCGGCTGTCCGTCGATGAGGAGCGACTGGATCAAGACGCGTCCCTTCCCTTGCGTCTGAATGACGAAGCGGGTCTTCGTCTCATCTTCGCGGAGCGTGACCGTCGTACGGACACCGTCCCCGACACGGACGACGCGCGTCCGTTCTTGATCGTTATACATCATGACGAGAAGCGTGACATCGATGTCACCGCTCTTCTCGACGTTCAGGCTCGCGTCAAACTCGCGGATCGACGGGTTGAGCTGGAACGAGTCCGGGCCCGGCACCGTGCGGAAGGACGAGGCACGCTCACCGTACGTCAAAAATTGCTTCTCGGCCATCGTAGAAACGAGCGCCGCGCCGTCCACTTCATAGTTTGCAGACGTCCGGGCATGCCAAGACGGGACGACTTCGACGAACTGTCTCGTCTGCACTTGCGTCTTCGTCCCTTTCATCAACCGACGGCCGATTCGTTTGCCGCGCTGCATGCCTAAATAGACACCACGTTTCACTTTACGTTTCCAACTCATGGGGGTTCCTCCAAATTCATAATGGCATCGTTTTCTCTTTAGCCGATGCCCTCTTATTTGAAACATCTCGTTTCGACACCCATTGATTATAGCAAACGCTCAATTCAAAAGGCAAAATCATCTGGATGACAAATCGAAGACAGAAAAAAGGACACCCGTAGATGTCCTTTCGCAATTCATTATTCTTTGACGTCGACCACGCGGCCTTCGACCGTCGGTGTGACTTCGCCAAGTTTTACGAGGTAGTCGCGCATGATCTCCCAGTCGATGAGACCGAGGTCGTTGACGCGTCCTTCTTCGTAAGCCTTCTTGAACTCGAGGTAGTTGTCGCCGCCTTTAGCCGCGAAGAAGTTCGTCGCGATCTTATACGTCGCAGACGGGTCGATATCGACGTACGTCTCACCTTGGAGCACTTGCGCCTTGACGACGCGGCTGTTCGCCGGTTTCGAGCTGTCGAACTCGAGCTTCATGCCAGACATGTGGAGGAAGCCGCCGCTCTCGATCGGATAGACGCTGACGCTGCGCTCAAGCGCCGCGAGAAGCTCGCTACCTTGAAGCGTCATGACCGCGAGTGTGTTACCGAACGGGAGTGTCGTGAGCACTTCACCTGTCGTGATCGGACCTTCGTTGATGGCTGCACGGATGCCGCCCGCGTTTTGAATCGCCGCGACGACTTGTGGGTCTGCTTGCTTCGCACGATCGAGCATGCCGTCCGTGATCAAGTTTCCGAGTGCCGTCTCATTTTTACGTACGCTCGGCTTCGTCACGTCGCCCGAGTCACGCAAGTTCTCGAACACAGCTGTCGTCGAAGCGCCGATTTCAGCGTTCTTGATGCCGTCGATTTCAGCCGCGAACGGTGCGAGGAGACGAGCCGCCCCTGGGTCTGGCGCGTACGTCTTCACGTCGATCAACTTACCGGCTTGCGAGACGACTTTTCCGTCTTTGTCGAACACGAGGTCGAGCGTGCCGAGGAAGTCGCCGTACTGATACGCTTGGACGATGACCGTCGGGTTGTCGCCTTCAGTGATGAGGACCGGTGCGTCGAGACGTGTATGCGAGTGACCGCCGATGATGACATCGATGCCGTCGACGTGCTTCGCGAGCTCGAGGTCGTTGTCGATCGCCGGGTTGTCATCGTAACCGAGGTGCGACACGGCGACGATTTGGTCGACGCCCATATCTTCGAACGCCTTGACGGCTTTCTTCGCTTCTTCGATATAGTTTTGGAACTGGATCGGTCCTGGGCTCGCGATGTTCGCCGTGTCTTCCGTCGTCAAACCGAAGAATCCGACTTTCTTGCCATCGACTTCTTGGATGATTCCTTCATACAAGCGGCCGTTGAACGGTTTTGTCGCGATTTCGTCGCGGAAGAGCGACTTCATGTATTGGTCGCTCGAGTAATCGACGTTCGAGCTGACGAACGGGAAGTTCGCGTAGCGGACGAATTGCGAGAACTCTTTATGGCCCGTCTCTGTGCCGAGATCGAACTCGTGGTTACCCGGCACCATCATGTCGTACTTCATGTAGTTCATGAGTTTGAGGTCGACTTGTCCTTTGAACTCGTTGAAGTAAAGCGACCCTGAGAATACGTCACCAGCGTCAACCAAGAGACGGTTCGGGTTTTGCGCGCGGAGTTCTTTGACCGCAGCGGCACGGTTCGGTGCGAAGTCGAGTGAGGCGTGCGTGTCGTTCGTATGCATGAACGAGAGCTCGTACCCTTTCACTTCGTAAGGAACGTCGAGCGTCACCGTACGGCCTTTATGTGTGTACGATGCCGTCGCCGTGAATTTCCCGATCTTGTCCGTCGACAAGTTCGTCCACTTCACCGGTTGACGGAGAACACGGTCGACGAATTGGATTTGGAGCGTGTTGAGTTGACCCGTCAACTTCTCGCCGTGTTTGAACGTCAACTCACCCTTCGGTGCGATGATCGCTTTCGGATAGTTGATGACGCGCACTTTCTTCTCGAAGTGCTGGTTCTTCCACTTAATGTAGCCTTTGACCGTTTGATATGTACCGAGCTTGTCCATGTCTACCGTCGATTTGTACCAGTAGATCTTGTTGCCTTGGTATGTCTTGTCGAGCGCTGCGTCGAGATCCCCGTTCTCGACGAAAGCCGCCTTCAACTTCACCGTTTGTTTTGCCGGGGCTGCCTCTGTCACGACCGCAGGGGCGATCACCGATGCCGTGAGCGTCGCCGCGAGCATCCCTTGATAAAACTTGCGTGTTTTCGAATTCAACATGCAATTATTCCTCCTTTGATATGTATAAGTCGACCGAAACGAAGTCACACCCGCGATTTCTCCCCCATTGCTTGATGTCTGACTTCAAGCCAATGGAAGCGATTACAAAATCCGTACTGACTTCACCTTTAAAGATACGCAATCTCATAAAATAACACAATTACTTTTCTGTAAATATTTCGTTATTTCTTTTGGATTTTGAAAAAAGAGGACGCCAAATGGCATCCTCTCGACGTTTTTACTCTTCGACGACCTCAATCTCTTCTTCCGGCACGTCGACCTCGCCTTTTGGCATCTCGATCGTGCGCGAGCGTCCGTCCGAGAGCGAGTACGACACGACGTATGCCGACTCCGTCTCGGTCACGTGTGAGAACGTGATGCGCGTGCCCGTCTTCGACATGTGGAACAACGTGACGAACGACGTGCCCGCCCCCGTCTTCGTCGAGACGACTTGGTGGCGCGGCGTCCATTCGAAGTCGCGATAGGCGACGAAGCTCGGCTCGAGGCGCATGACGCCGGTCGAAGCAATCGGCATTTGCACGACTTGGAGCGTCCGTCCTTCTTTGTCACGGAACATCGTCTCGCCGTCTCTCTCCTCGGTCGGCTCAAGGTCGACGCCGAGGTGGAACCGCTGCGTGAACGAGGCGCGTGAGTCCGAACGGACCGTATCGGCGACGATCACCGTGCCGGCCTGGTCATGGGAAATGCTGCGCGTGTGGTGGACCCCTTGTCCCATCAGTTCGCTGTAGCCGGTTGCCCGTTGCAACCCGTCCGTCTCCTCGACCGACAAGATGCCGCTCTTCCCGAGCGTGCTCGCATGGAGCGTCAGCTGGCGCGTGCCCGTGTTGATCGTGTTGTGGGCGTTGACGTGGACGGCCTGATTCCGTTCCGGCAAGTTCGTGTAGCCGAAGCGGCCCGTCTCGACGATGAAATCACGCCCATAGCCGTACAAGTCGATGCTCAAATCGTCCTGATGCTTGTGCGCCGTGTTATGGAAACCGGCCGTCATCATGAGCGAGACCGCGTCCGCAAACGGTTTCGTCTCGCCCCAATGCTCGCGCAGGACGGCGTATTGCGTGTGGAGCTGCTTCGTCCGCTCCAACGGACGGACGCCTTCCTTGCCGCCCGTGACAGCAAACAATAGGTGCGGGTAGTCGCGTAGCGTCGAGATCATCGACGTCGTCCGCGGCTCGCCCGTCGTGTCACCGAAGAGCGGCAACGTCCGGTTCGGCTTGACGAGATGGACGAGCGTCTCCGGCATCTGTTCGACTGCTTCGAGTCGCGGTGACGTCGTAAATCCGTTCGCCTCGATCCAGCGATTGAAGCGGTACAGCATCTCATACGTGTACACTTGGTAGCCCGGCGAGTGCTCGAGGTGGACGTTGTCCGGGCTGAGCGAATGGTCGAGCTGTTCGGTCAGACGCGCGGCCGCCAGCTCACGCCATTCGGCCGACCGCTCGAGTTCCGGGAACGTCTCGGCGATGTCGGTGAGCGCCATGTCTTGGAAGATCCCGTGGTTGTGGCGCGGACGATAGAACGACGGCGTCGACAACACCTCGCCGTGTCCTTCGACGGCCCGGAGCACGAGCGCGCTGAACGCGGCGTCATTGTTCAGACGCGAGCGCTTGTACTGGTTCCAGAAGTTGATCAAGTGGAACGTGCGGATGGCCGTCCCTTGTTGATGGTAAGCGTTCGGGTAACGTTTGTATTGCGCGGTCGGGTACTGCTTGACCCAACCCTCGACGAGCTGCTTCCCGTACGCCAAATATTTGACGTCTTTCGTGTAATGGTAGGCCATCGTCACTTGGTTCAACACCATCCAGTACTGCGCCTGGAACATGAACGACGTCGAGTCGCCGACTTTGATGTCGCGCTCCCAGTCAAACGTGGCGATGTCCGGCACGGCTTGACGGCCTGGTGTCGCCCCGAGCCGCCAGCTGCCGTTCAAGGCCGAGTCGGCTTGAGACACGGCTTGCGCCTCCGTCAAGAAACCGTAATAGTACGGCACTTCGCGCTTCACCGAGCGCGCCGTGTAGTTATGGAGCAGGCGGTCATATTGGCTGTCGGCGACGACCGCTTTCGTGAGTGTCGTCGTCTTGAGCGGGATGTCCCGCTTCAAGCCGTACGTGCGGCGCCCGTCGACCTCGACTTGATAGTAACTCCCCGAGACGCCGACGACGTCGTAGCGCTTGTTCGGTGAAAGCGTGGCGATCGGTCGCATCGACTTGTCCGGCATGAGCCGATAGACGGTCGTGTCTTTCCCGACTTCGGTGAAAAATGGACGTGTGCTCGCTTCCGCGCCGACCGATGTCGCCGTCAAGACGAGTGCTGTCGACAAGAGCGTGCCTTTCATAAGTAGATTCATCAAATACCCCTTTTATCTTTTTTTACCATCATACCATGATAAAGAGGAAACTTTTTCAAAATGAAGGGAATCATTTTTTAGTTTCTGTTTCCAAATAACTCATTTCCATCATCTTACAAAACAAACAGCTTGAGCGTCGGTGCGTTGCTATACTAAAGAGAAAACAAGAAAAAGGAGTACAACTCATGAAACGATTCATCATTCTCACGTTGATCGCCGTTCTCGTCGCCAGCATATTCCCGCCGCCCGTTTCGGCGAAGACGTCGTACGTGACCGCGAAGCAGGTCGCCCTCAAGCAGTCCGCGTCAACGAAAGCGAAGACGCTCATCACCATCCCGAAAGGCAAGACCGTCACCCACTTATCCGACAAAGGCAGCTGGTCGAACGTCCAGTACGGCAAACAGAAAGGATTCGTCGCCAAACGGGATATCCAGAAGCAGACCACCGCACCGAAACCGGTGACAGACGTCGTCCCGGCACCCGTCTTCGGGTCGTTCAGCTACTTCACGTATAAAGGCGGCGACATCGTCAGCATGCTTGGCAAGACGTACAAAATTGACGCGCCGTTGCTGCCGTTCTTCAAAAAACACGCAGGTGTATTCAAGACCGTGTTCGGGATCCCCGTCACGGACGGGAACGTGATCACCGGGTTCAAGGTGTTCTATCCGAACCAGTTCCATCCGGGTTCGTTCACGCTCGATATCGACAAGGCCGCCTCCGAGCGAATCGAGACGTTCGTCATCAACGTGAGCTCCCATCTGAGCCCGACCATCGTCATCAACGCGGCCAGTCCCGTCACGCAAGTCACGACCGCCGGCTCAAGTCCCTACCAACCCGGCAAAGCAGACCTTCGGCTCAACGGGACGTTCCGCCAAGTCGCCGTCACCGGAACGTCGCGCCTTTCAGGAAAAGCGACGATTGAACGGGTCGTCTTACGGATGGGCGACTTTTATCCATCGCCTAGTTCTTATATCGCTCAATTAAACGTAAACGGGACGATCAACCACCTCGAGTCGACGTTCGCCGACGCCCAAGTGACGCTCGGTCGTTCGACCGTCGTAAAACATGTCATCGGCGTCTCACCGAACCAAATCTCAGACGGGGCCCATGGGTTGATTAAAGGAACGAAACCATCGGCCGTTCCGGTTCGAGGCCGATGGATGAACCCGACCGAGCAACAAATCAGCGCCTGGCTCATGCGCCTCGCGGACGAAGAAGTCGACGTCGATACCGTCGCGTCGTGGTTGCGCACGCTCAAATTGACGGGCGTCGAAGCGGACCGGTTGCCGTCATACAAGGTCGCCTTAACGAAGAACGCCCACGCCTATGACACCCGCGTCTCACTAGCAACCGCAGCGGACTGGCAGCGCCTCATCGATGACGTGAACCGAGCGCTTCGCCCCGGGCCGTTAGACCGGCCGTATGTCATGACGACGCAACGAAGTCATCTCGAGGATTTGGTCCTCCGTCACGACCGTTCGCTCGTTTCCTATGATACGTCGAAGCGTGACGACTACCAGCGTGAGCTCATCGGGTTGATCGATCCTTCCGGTAAACTGATCGACGTCGCCTTCAAGCGGACGTTCGAGAACCAGGTCGTGCGACACCACGGCGCTTACAAGGAAGGTGACTTCGTGACAGAACAAGCTCCGTACCGTGAGTCAGGCACGTATCGCCACGTCTCTTTGATCGGTTCAAATCGCCACCACTTCACGTTCGACGTGACCGTCAACGGGCGCGAGTCTCGCGTGACGAAAGTCAATGGCGAGACGTTGTCCGCCTATAAACTGGCACCACCTCGCATCGAAGTGAAACGGGCCGGTGAGTTCTTGCTCATTCGTACGCCTGACCGCCGATGGATGGATAGCGTCCAACAAGCCGTCGCCCCGAACGCAGCGTATTTCGACCCACGTATGATCGCGACATACCGCGTACCGGAGGCCGGGGCGTGGAACGGCTCACCGTACTTCGTGCTATACGCCTCTTCGTACGTACCCGGGCGTAAGCTCGTCTTGCAGGCTTACGGATATGACGATGTCGTCATCACGATCCCATAAGTAGAAAGGGCGTTTCATCAAACTTATACAAATGAATGAATCTGGAATTCTTACAAGTGTGAAAGTAAATAAATTCAAAATCATGACCTAAAAAATTAAAAAATAGTGCGACAAACATTGGGTATAATTGTATACTGAAGTGGAAGAAACTGATAAAAAGAGGTGCGGTCATGACAACTTTTCTCCCTTGCTCCGAGCGATTCACATATAAACGAAACTTGCAGCGGCTCGCGGAGATCGACCTGCATCAGTCAGCCACGTGTGAGTTCTCATTCACGCTCCACATTAGTAAACAAGCTCAACTGGCCGAGCCGTTCCGACAAATCGACTCGTTTGACTCGAGCTCGCTCTGGAAATGGTTCCCGAACATGAAAGCCAAGTACGACTCACAGCGCGACTGCCTCAAGGCGGCGACGTCTTGTCTGTCCGTGATCGTCATCGACTAACATCCACGAGGTGCCACGCGCACCTCGTTTTTCTATGCGAAAACGCCTGCCCGAAATCATTCGGACAGGCGTTTTTTTAGCGGACCGTCACATACACGGTCTGCGTACGCCCTTTCGGCGTCGTCAGTTTGATCGTCAGGCGCGTGCCTGACTTTTGGGCCGCGATTGCGACCGGTGTCGACTTCGACGTCACCGCCTTCGTCGCGAGGAGCGTCGTCCCGCGATGGATCGTGACCGTCCCGTAGTCGACGTTCGAGTTGACCGTGACCGTCCGTGCCGTGCTCGTCGGAGCGGCCACCGTCATGACCGGCGTGAGACCGGCCTTCACGTTCACCGTCTGCACGAAGCGGTATACCCCGCGCGTGCTGACGAGCGTGATTTTTGCGTTGAGCGGCTGCGGTGCCAAACTCATGACGACACGTCCCGTCGACGAGCTCTTGCCGCTCGCGATTTGACGCGTCCCGTTTTGGAGCGTGACGTTACTGTTCGGAAGCACCATGCCGACCCACGTCGTCTGCTCGTCGTGGAGGCGGATGTTGCTGAACGTCACTTGCGGGAGCGCGAGGCGCGTGTCGAGTTTCTGCCCGTTCCGCACTAAGCGGACGAGGACGATATCGCCCGGACGAGCCGGGATCGTGAACCGTGTCGTCGAAACCGGTGTCGCCGTCGTCAGCTTGCCGTTGATGAAGAACTGAAGCTCGGCGCGTGTGTCACGACGGACGTTGACGACCGTGTGCGTCGCCGTCATCGCGACGTCCGTCACTTCTAAAATCGTCGGTCCGATCGCAGCGACTTGATGCTCAATCGTTTTCGTCCGATCACCAGCGCGCATGACGACGCGGACGACGTCTCCCGGTTTTAGCGGTGTCTCGAGATGGAGCAGGCTTCCGCCGGTCCCGAGCAACTTGTCATTGACGTAGTAACTTGTCGTCACGAGACGAGTCGTCGTGTTGACACCGATTGACAGATCGCCTGCCGTCGGTGTCTTCCGCAACGTGAACTCCGGCTCGGCCCGTTCAAAAATCGTCAGTACTTTCTCGCTGCTGACCGGCCCGCCGAACGGACGGTAGTAGAACTGGACGCCTTTCGTGAGCGGGTCGACCGAGTCCGTCACTCGGAAAATCCCAGACGCATCCGCTTGGACCGTCTCATAGTAGCTATGGTAACGTTCTTTCACGAAGAGGCTGATCTTTCCGTTAGGGACCGTCTTGAAGGCGACGCCCGTCTCCGCGTTGTCGCCGACGACTTTGATGTTCATGTCGAGCGGGATGCCGTCCGTGACGGTGAACCGTTTCTTGTAGGCGGCGGTCGTGCTGTCAACGGACGAGATGACGAGCGGCGCGCCTTTCACCAAACGGTCCGTTTGGATATGGAACCGTCCGCCGGCATCGGCGCGGCCCGTATACGTGACCGGTTGACCGTTCGAGACGGCCTCGACCGTGATCGAGGCGCGCGGTGTCGTCTCCCCGATGATTTCGCCGTCCATGCCATACTGTTGGACCGTGACCGTACCTTCTCGCTTCACATAGAGCGTGTCCGTGAAGCGGAGACCTTTATACGTCATGTGATAGTATACAGACGTCGCTCGGTTCGACTGAAGCGGCGAAGTGATGCCAGAGTCGGCATAGGTCGGTGTCAGACGGTCGAGCGGGATCATCCCTTCGGTGCCGTCAATCCGCGTCTCTTTCAGGGAGAGCGGATACGACCGGTTCATGTATAACGTCATGTCGCCGGTTTCGTTCGCTGTCCGATCGATGAAGAACTCGAGCTTCTGTGGAAGCTGACGGTAGGCAGATAGCGCCATCCGTTCCCCGTCGCTGAAGACGATCGACTCAGGGAACACGTTCATCGACACGGCGACCGGATACGTCGTGACGTCCGTTGTCGCGACATCGTATACAGAGTACGCGCCGTCTTGGTACCAATGGATCGCGCCGTTCGTCATCGCGTAGTTCGTGTCCGACTCATTCCGCGTCGTTAACGTCACACTGCCAGTCACTTCATTATAGATATAGTGGGCCCGGTTATGGGCGTGCACCGTGTAGATGGTGATGTTTTCGAAAGACAACGGCTTTTTGACAAGGATGTCTTGCTTCGGGAGCGTGCGGGTGAAGCGCGTCTCCCCCGTCTCGGCAGAAACGTGTTCGATTTGTTCCAATTGGTCCGCTGCCGCAAGGATCGTCTTCCCGTCCGCCGTCAGCGACACGTTCGACGTGCCGAGATTCTTCTGCCAGATGACGTCGCGGGCAAGCGTCGTCGCGACGGTTTTTCCGTCGTTTTGATACCAGAAGAGGCGGCCGTTGCCGATGTCGGCCCCGATGAGGCAATCATATTCCGGGAACGAGCTGATCTGGACCTTCCCGTCTAAACCGACGACATAGAGCGTCGACGAGCAGTCGGTGCAGCGCTCGGTGAAGACGAGGTAGTCGCCTTCCGGGCTGACGAACTGGTCGACTTGAGTGAAGCGGTTGAACGTGACGGCTTCGGTGAGCGGGATTCGCTCGCCCGTCGTCGTGTGGTACAGCTCCTTTCCGTCATTTAAAAGAACGTAAGGGCTATTGGAGATGCGTTGATGGGGCGGGAGCGGCTCACTGCTCGTCGCGGCGTTCGCACTCGGCACGGCGAGTCCGCCGACCATCAAGAAGAGTGCCAATAAAAAGATGATTCGATTCACGTATGTTTTCCTCTTTTCTTAAAATTATGGGAAATGATATTTTTTATTACAAAAAAAGTATAATCTGTTTTTTAGAAAAGGGGAATCATTTTTTGTGCAAGGCATAGAAAAAAACCGGCAGTGCCGAGGCACTACCGGTTTACAAGATGGCTCCGTCCGAAGACTTTGCTCTATTTAACCCTAAGGGAGGGTCAACAATTAGTTAGTGATAGTGATTGTTGCTGGCGAAACAACTTTGTTTCCAGCAGCATCAACGATATCAAGCGTGTCAACAAGTTTCAAAGAAAGACCTTTTGAAAGCTTGTCAGCATCTACTGTAGCGATAGTTACATCAACAGTCGAAACAGCTGTTGTACCTACAGCAGCGTTTACAGTTTCAGCAGGAGCTTGCGCTTTTCCGCCTACCAATACTTCGAAATCATATCCAGCTGCATCCGTAACGACTTCGCTGAATGTGATACGCACTTTGTTCGTATCTACTAATTTAGCAGAAGTTACTGTTGGAGCAACATTCTCTTTAAGGTTCGCAACCGCAGTGTAACGATCCATTGCTACAGTAGAACCTTTCGCTTTAACACCTTCAACAGCAACGTTACGGTCACCAGTGAATGCGTTTGAACCAGCAGCGAGTTTAAGTTCTGCAACTTGCTGTCCGCCAGCAACTGGGAGAAGTGTTACTGAAGAGATGACAGCTCCATCAATGCGGTAGTTTGAGATGTTCGTCGCTGATGCGCCATCAACCTCTTTGTCGAAAGTTACCAACACTGTGCTGTTATCTCCAGCTTTTTGTAAGAATGAAGAAGCAGCGACAACGCCAGCTTTAGTTTCGTTAACTGGAGTTCCATCTTCAGAACGTACGAACGAAGCTTTAGCAGCTGTTTGTGCTACGCCTGATTCGCTAGCTACACCCGCAAGAACGAGGTCAACGTTGTAAGAAGCACCTTTTTCGTTAGCGCCACTCAAGAGTGAAGCAAGCGCGACACGTACAACTTTTTTGTTGTCAGCGTTTTTGAATGCGAGCCCTGTAGCAGAACCGTCAATTGATTTTGTAACGAAATCTTTAACATATGTTCCTTGTGCTTTAACTGTAGCACTTGTGAGTACAACATTCTTATCAAACGTGAGCTCGAGGTATTCTTTTTTATCAGTTGCGTCAACAACGACTGCAGAAGATACAACTTTAGGTTCTACAACATCTTTTACGAATGTGTAAACGCGTGAGAACGCATCTCCAGCTTCCCCACTAAGATCAGTGTAATTCGATACAGAAACAGTTTTCACACCTTCAAGTACTGAAGTAGTTTTAACAACATATTTAGAAGCGTCGTTGTCTACTTTCGTTACTGAAGCAACTCCTGTGTTTGTAGCAGATACTGCTGGAGCAGCTTGCAACGCTTCAGAGAATTGGATTGTGAATTCAGAAGCACCTGTTTGAACGATTGAAGATACAACCGGTTTCACGCCATCTTTAACACCGAGACGGAATGACGCTGTCGCAGGGTTTGGAGTAATCAAGTTTCCAGCAAGGTCACGTGCACCAATGAATGTTGCAACGATTTCTTTGTTAGCTGTGAGCTTAGAAGCATCAAGTGTAAGTTCAGCGTAATCAGCACCTTGCGCGATTGAGCCAGTTACTGCGCCAGCTGCAACTGCAGATCCGTCAGCATATTTATAAGTGATACCAGCAAAAGCCGTCATGCGCTCAGAGAATTTAACAGTAGCTTTAGTCGAAACAGTTTGTTCAACTCCAGCAATTGTTGGAGGTGTAACATCTTTAGCTAGCGTTACGATTTTAGCGTACTTCTCTACATTATCACCTTTAGCTGTTTTTACTTTGTCAATTACGACATCGTAACGTTTTTCAAGTTGTTGTGTTCCTGTAACAACAAGTGTCATGCCATCAGCAGAAAGAGTACCTGTGAAAGTACCTTCTACTTGACCATCAATCGCACGCATTGTGAATGTTCCAGCCTTGAAAGTACCGTCAGTGTTAAGAAGAGTGTCCTTGTCTACTGCTTTGTTGAATTTAACTTCAACTTGTGTACCGTTAAGTTGGTTGATTGCTTTAACCATAGGCGCTTCAACTGAGAAGTTTACAGCTTCAGAAACCACTTCACCTGATTTAAGGACGAATGAGTGGTCACCTGCAGGAAGACCAGCAGCTTCTGCAGTCAATTTGCCATCCTTGATAGTTGCAGCAACTGTAACTGCTTTAGAAGCATCTTTGAATGGATAGATGACCAAGTCAGCTTTCGTGTCTGCTTTAGCATTTTTAACGTCTGCAGAAACTGAAAGTTTGTTCTCAGCTTGATCAACTGAAGCCATTACTTTATCGAACTCAACTTCACCAGCTACTACTGTGTAAGAAAGCATTTTCGTTACACGGTTACCGTTGTGGTTGTATGAGATGAGGACTTCTTGCTTGCCCAAATCTTTCGTGTTGTAGTTTGCGCTCATTGTGAAACGCTCAGGAGCTTGTGTGTAGATCTTGCCATCGCGGTACATAACGCGGATCGATGGCTTCTCGAGTTCAGAACCAGCTTCGACTTCGCCGAGGTCTTGGTCAAGAACGTAGAGTGGGTAGTTACGAGCGTAAAGTTTCTTGATGTACGTTTTGCCATCAGAACCTTGGCCTTTAACTGTTTGCCATGTGTTGATTGCTGTTACGAGGTGCTTGCCCCATGTGATTTGTACACCAGCTGGTGTGTTAAGAGCGAGTGCCTCTTTGAACTTGCCGCCGAGTACGACTTCTGCTTTGAGCTCAACTGTTTTTGCTGTTGAAGCTTCTGCTGCCATTACCGGAGTAAGAGCTGCTGCCGTCACAGCGAGTGCTGCTGACGCTTTGACTAACTTGAATGATTTCTTTGCCATCTTGTGTAAATCCTCCCTTTGGTATGTTGCGATTTTGCGCTACCAGCTTGCAAGCTTCGCTCCCCCCACTAAACGATTCCATATGTATACGCCATTCGACCGAACGACTTATCCAACCTGATCCTTTAGGTCTTGAGCTTCACCGAAACTAGTAGGTATTTTTCAAGATGTGACTCTTGAACAATTTACCAAGTATGAACTTGGAAAACCTTACATCCATAATATACATAACGCTTCCAAACAGCACAAGCGTTTTTTTTCGTAAAAATGGGAATGATTTTGAATTTTGGAGATTTCGAGATAATTCAATTACTATTTCCCCTTTTTTATAAATGTCGAAAAGGGTCGAAAAATGCCGATTTTACGCCATTTTGAGCAAAAACACTTTTATTTTAACTATAAAAGGAAATTAAATACCTTTAAATGGATTAAAGTATAATTTCCATGTTTAAAATTTGATTCGTATAAAAACAACCATTTCTTCATCCTTATTTTTACATTGACCAAACTTTTAAAAATGAATCAAATCACCTAGTTTAAATTCAAGTGAATGTCTTTTGGTCCTATCCAGCTGTGAAAGTACACAAAAAGAGCCGCCGACACGTGGCCGACAGCTCTTTCTCTCGCGACTTTCTTCTATATTAGTATCCAGCGTATTGGAGCGACTGGATGAACGCGCGCTTCTCGCCTCCGAGGAGCGCCCATTCGACTTCGTAGTCATATCCTTCGATCGTGACGACGATCCGGTTCTCCGGACGAACGTGTTGCTTGATGAACGCGATCATCTTCGCATCCGGTTGGAACAAGTACGACTCTTCGACCGTCCCATCGTCATACTCGTAGTAATCAACATCGTACGGGTCGATCGTGTGGACGAACGACGCCTTGCCTACACGGATGCGGAGCTTCTCGAACTCGAGCGGCTCACCGTCTTCCGCGATGTAGTTGACGAGGAAGCCCATGTTGGCTTTCGTCGGACGGTCAAAGAAGAGCGGCGCGAACGTCTCGTTGTAACGGACCGATCCGTCTGCGGCGAACACTTCCTTATGAAGCGTCATGCGGAAGCCGTCCATGTTGACGCGGTGGAAGTTGTTGAAGAGCGCATGTTGCACCGTGAGCGTCTCAGCGGCACTGCGGTTGCCGGCGCCGTCACGGACGACGAGCGACATCTTCTTCCCGAGCGGTTGTTTCGGGATCGGTAAGACGAACTTCCCTGTCGACATGACCGGGGCCGTGTACGCTTTCCCGTCGATCGTCACGATGACCGTCGCGAGCGGCTCGGCCGTTCCGGCGATCCCGTTCGATACTGTCGTGACGGCTTGTGTGAGGCGCGCCTTGTTTGGTGCGACCGTGTCCGCGACGACCGTCGACTTCACGAGCTCGCTGATCGCGCCGTTCGGTTTCTTCGCTTGTGCCGTGAGCACCGTGCCCACTTTTTGGAGCGCGATGACGCGACGGTAGTTCCCGTTCGCATCGAACGAGCCGTTGAACGTGCTGCCGCCGACCGTGACCGTGACCGCGAGTCCTGGCGTCCCCGTCACTTCGATGGCGCGTGATGAATTATCAACTTTCCCGATGACCGGGGCTTTCGGGCGGGCCATTTCGTCTTCTGCGACGACAATCGTCGTCGTCTCGCTCACGTTTCCGCTCGCATCGACCAAACGGACGTCGATGACGCGTCCGACCGGTTGCGGTGACATCGTGAAGATCGCTTCGCCGTTCGTGCGGATGATGCGCTCATACGTTTTGCCCGAGATGAGGATCTCCGCCTTCGCGCCGACTTCGCCTTTGATCGTGAGTGACGTCGATGTGTGGAACACGGCCGAGACGACCGGTGCGTCCGGTGCCGTCACGTCAGCTTCGACTTCCGGCGTCGTTTCGACTGGAGTCGTCACTTCAGGTTCTGTCGGAACCGTTGTGTCTGTCGTTTCCGTCTGTTCGACAGGCTCGACCGTTTCGGTGTTCCCTTCGGCCGCGACGAACGATGGGCTGAAGCCGCCGATGACGAGTGTCCCGGCGAGGAAAAGTGATAAATACTTCGGTTGTTTCATGTTTATGAATTCCTCCTAAAATAATGTAGCAATAGACAACAAATTTATTATATTGGATTATTTTAAAAATAGGTACATAAATTTCTAAATTATGCGCATGTTTTTCATCTTTGGGAACCATAAAAAAAAGACACCTCCGAAATGGGAGATGCCTCAGGCTCATACTTCGTGAATCATCGTCGCCTGACCGCCTTGCCAGAGCCACGATTCGCCTTCTTTCACATACAGGTGGAGCGCCCAAAAGCGCCCCTCATACGCGTTCGTCCCAAGGATGAACCGCTCTTCTAACAACAGTTGGACGATGGCGAGGTCGCCTTTCACCGTCTCGTCGAACGTGACCGTCTCTTGGGCGATCCACTGGACCGACGCCGGGTCGACGAACTGGTCTAAAAACGTCTCTTTATCGAACTGACGGCCGCTCGAATCGACGTAGCGGAACGAATCGTGCATGATGCCGCGCATCGCCTCGAGGTCCCCGCCCGTCTGGAACGTGGCCCGGTCGTCAGAAAGTTGTTTCATATTCAATGTTTCCATAGATGTACCTTCCTTTCAGCGTTCATCATACCATACAATCCGCCCTGCTTCATCCGGGCTTGTCACACCTAGTTTTTACCAAACATGAATGAGGAATCATTTTTCGGTCTATACCCGTCTCTACGCCTCCTCACACGTCAAGAGACCGGTGTCACCACCGGCCTCTCGTCATTCGGTCCCGAAACGGGCTAGTTGTTGCCGGATGACGGCCGGACGCCGCTCGGCGAACTGGCGCATCTCGGCGAGTTCGGCCTCCCACGCGTCGACGGACGGGATGTTCCCCCAGCGCGCGATTTGCCGCGGCATCTCCGGCACGACCGCACTCGCGACCTCGTCCAGTTTCGACGTCATCGCCTCCGGTGTGAACGGCCCGGCGAGCAGCTCGTCGAAGATCTCAACGAAACGCTCCCGTCCTTCCGTGCTCGCCATGAGCGAGCGGAACAGCGCGTGCTCCGACCCAGGACCGGTCAAGTAGGCGAACATGTCGTAATTGATGCTCTCCTCGAGCGGCAAGCGCCCGGCGAAGCCTTGGTCGAGGTCGAAGACGACCCAGCGCCAACGCCCATCGTGCCCGTAGACGTCATCGTCCGTCAGCTCCGTCGCCTTGCGCCAGACGACGTAGTTGTTGAACATGCTGTCGAGGTTGCCGTAGAACGCCTGATAGGCGACGTACTCCAAGAAGTTGTCGACGTCCATCTGCCGTTCGAGTTCTGTGAACTTGTCGGATTCATTCAAGTCGTTCGTCTCGGCAAAGCGGACCATCTCCCGGTAATGAATCAAATCGGCGTCTTGCCCCGTCTCGATGACGAAGCCGTCCGGCATGTCTTGGTCCGCCTCGAGGATGGCGAGCTCGGTCTCGTCGATGTCGTATTTGATCTCGAAATAATCCGGTGAATACAGTTCCCGCAAGTTATGCAGCCCCCAATACTCCCCGTTCACGAGGACGATCGTCGGCTGATAGTCTTGGAAGTCGAGCGGACGGTCGGCGAGGAGCTCCTGCATGAACGCGTCCCGGAGCATCGCCCCTTGCCAGTCGTTGCCGGCGTTCCGGAGGAGGAGACGGTTGAATTCGGTCTCGTCGTTCCCCGGGAAGAACGGGTGATAGAACCGGCTCTGCCCGTACTCGCTCCGCGCGTACAAGCGAAGACTCTTCTGCGCGAGACCGCGCGAGAAGCCGCCGTGGATGCGGATGCCGATGTCTTGGCCGAAGACGTGCTCGCCGCCTTCGAAGTAATCGACGTGGGCCGGTCGCTCCCATTCCCGCCCCGTCTCGAAGAAGTTGCCGCGCCCGATCTCGAGCGGGCCGTCCGGGACGTCGCCTGGTGTATAGATGCCGATTTTCTCATCGAACAAGTTCCTCGCATCGGTCGTGAGCGAGACGACGGGCAGGTTCGACGTGAACAAGTCCGCGTCGAGTAAATACGTCCGCGTCGAAAGCGCGCTCGTCGCCCCATCCTTCACGCTAATCGCGCGGATGACGAGTGCACGTTCGGCCGCCCCCCGTTCAAACGTCGGCGGGGTCCGGTTCGTCGCCGTCCGATTGTTCGATAAGACGGGCACGCCTGCGGTAAGCGACGGGTCGAGCGTGATTGAGCTCATATAGCGGGTCGACTCGGGTGTCGGGTCGCTCCCATCTGTCGTATAGAAAATCTCGGCCCCGTCCGTCGCCTCGAGCGAGAGCGCCGTCCCGGGTGCGATGATGCCACTGTCAACCGAGAACGTCGGTCGGTCCGGCAACCGTTCGAAGTCGCGGTCGACGACTTGCTCGGCGATCCCGTCGAGACTCGAATAGTCGTGCGTCGCGTTCCCCGTCACGTACAGCCGTTCCGAGATGTCGAGATTCTCGAGCGGCGAGAAGTCGGCGATGCGGTTGTCCCGCAGATTGACGTTGACGAGTCCTGTCAGCCCGCGGAGCGGCTCGATCGATTCGATGGCGTTGCCGCGGACGTTCAGATGCGTCACGTTCGGGGTCCGTTCGAGCGCCTCGAGCGACGTGACGTCGTTGTCACGCAAGTTGAGCGTCGTGAGCGTCTCAGACGCCGGCAAGAACGAGATGTCGCTCACGTCGTTCCCTTCTAAATCGAGCGTCTCGAGCGTGTCCGGGAGATCCGGCACGTCCGTCAGACGGTTGAAGCTCAAGTCGACCACTTTCAAATGAGGTAAGTCGACGAGCGCTGACACGTCGGTCAAACGGTTGCCGGACAGGTTGAGCGTCTCGAGCGATTGAAAATGTTCGAGCCCTGTCAAATCGGTCAAACTATAGCCGGACAAGTCGAGCGCGGTGACGCCCCGGACCTTGTTCTGGTTGAACGAGCCGACCGGGATGTTCAGCTCCTCGGCGAGCGCGGCCTCGAACGCCGCTCCGGCCGTCGCGTTCTCTTCGGCGATGTAATACATGCCGCCCCACGTCCCGGCGAGCACGGCGGCCAACAATCCGACTTTTAGTACCTTCATATAATACGAGCCTCCCGACGTCGATGTACGTTTGCGATTCGTGTGCTGTAACAGTATACTTGAATTCTAACACACCTTAACAAATATTTAACAATCCCGATAAAGGAGAGACACCGTGGCCCAAGAGATATTCAAGCGATACGAGATCAAGTATTTAATCCCATTTGCGAAGTACCTTGAGCTCCGTGAGCTCATCATGCCGTACATGCATTACGACACGTATGGCAACCCTGAAGGGAAATATAATATAGTCAGCCTCTACTTCGACTCAAACGACAAGTCGATCTATTACGAGACGCGCAACAAGCTCCCGTTCCGCCAGAAGCTGCGCCTGCGCGTATACGACCAGGCTGACCTCGGCAGCGCCTCGTTCATCGAGGTGAAACAGAAGTTCAAGAACGTCGTCAACAAGCGCCGGACGATCCTCCCGCTCCATCAGGCGTACGACATCCTGCGCGACCCGAACAAACCGCTCGAGACGGTCGAGGCGTCGAACCCGCAAATTTTGAAAGAAGCGCTCCACTTCCAGCACTTGTACGACTTAAAACCGAACACGGTCGTCAGCTATGACCGGCAAGCGTTCTCCGGGACGTTCGAGAAAGATTTGCGTGTCACGTTCGACTACAACCTCATGTGCCGAAACGACGACCTGCGGATCGAACACGGGCCCGAAGGTCATCATTTCATCGACTCCGGTCTCGTCGTCCTCGAAGTGAAAGTGTCCGAGGTCGTCCCGTTCTGGCTCGCCCGCATCTTGTCGGACCTCGAATGCAATAAACAGAGCGTCTCGAAGTTCTGTACGAGCGTCGAATTGTTGGAACACGAAAACTTAAGCGAAGGTAGGATTTTGTCATGACCGATTTCTTTAACGAAGTACGCCAGCTCGCCGACGTCACCTCGCGCCTCACTGTGCTCGAGGCGGCCGCGGCCATCTTCCTCAGCTTCATCTTGACGCTCTGTATCGCCTATCTCTATAAACAGACGCACACGGGGGCCCGTTACTCCCAATCGTTCGTCCAGACGATCATCATCATGGGCGTCACCGTGTCGGTCATCATGATCGTCATCGGCAACAACGTCGCCGTCGCCTTCGGTCTCGTCGGGGCGTTCTCGATTATCCGCTTCCGGAGCGCGATGAGCGACCCGAAAGACATCGCCTTCATCTTCTTCGGCATGGCGGCCGGCATCTCGTGCGGCCTCGGCTTCTACATACTCGCCATCCTGTTCACCGTATCGCTGTCGGTCATCATCCTCCTGTTGTACACGTTCGACTTCGGTCGCGGCGGCTCGGACAAGAAACGGCTGTCGATCACGGTGCCGGAGAACTTGCATGACGAGACGGCGTTCGACGGGGTGCTCTCGGAGCACTACAAGTATTACGCGCTCCGCTCGGTCGAGACGACGAACCTCGGCACGATGATCCAGCTCGTCTATATCGTCCAAAACAAGGACGGCGTCAAAGACAAACAGATCATCGATGAGCTCCGTAAGATGAACGGCAACTTGAAAGTGTCCGTCAACTATTTGAATACGGAAATCTTCTGACATGAAAAATCGGCCCTCGCGAGAGGACCGATTTTTTTATTTGACGATGACCGTCGTGATCTTGCTGACTTTTTTCGTCACATCTTCCACATGGACCGACAAGCGCTCGCCTTTTTTCAAGGCGCGGGTTTTCGCCGTGTACGTGCCAGCGAGCGTCACTTTCGACTTCCCGATGACGCGTTTTTGTGCGTCACGGACGACGACCGTCATGCCGGCTTGGGCTTTCCCTGTCACGTGTTTCGCGTTCTCACGCGGAGCTGTGACACTCGGTGCGTTCGGACGGAGCCCTTTCGCGACCGTGACGCGCTCCCCTGTGAAGAGCGAACCGTTCGTATACGTCACGCGGAGCACCGTGCCCGGCTTTTGCGGCGTGAGCGACATCGTCACGCTGCCGTTCCGTGCCGTCCCCCACCCGATGCGCTTCGTCCCGTTATAGACGTTGACGACCGTGCCCGGCTTCGCCGCGACCGTGAACACCGGCGCGTTGTCGAACACGCGGCCTGGCTTTGGCGCGATTTGAAGCATCGACTCGGCGCGATAGACGTTCACTTTCCCGTATCCGCTGACGACGTCATAGTATGGAAGGAGCGGCACCTTCAATTCGTCGAGCACTTGCTGCATCCCGTCATACATGCGCGGGTCTCTCGGCGCGTCGCCCCCTGTGAAGGCGAGCGGTTCGGCCGAGCGACGAAGGATCGAGCGGACGCCTTCGACCGTCATCCGCGGGTGCTGTGACACGAGAAGCGCCACGGCCGCGGCGACGTGCGGCGTCGCCATGCTCGTCCCGTCCATATAGACGACGTTGCCGTCCGGCACGAGACTCGCGACTTTCGATCCTGGTGCGACGACGTCGACGTTGATGCCGAAGTTCGAATAGTCGCTGACGAGACCGAACGTGTTCGTCGCGCCGACCGAGATCGTATATTTCGACGAGGCCGGGTACGACACGAGCGACTGGCCGTCGTTCCCTGTCGCGGCGACGATGATGACGCCGCGGTCATGGGCATACTTCAGCATGTAACCGATCGTCCGGCTCTCTGAACCACCGAGGCTCATGTTGATGACTTTCGCCCCGGCATCGACGGCGTACTTGATGCCGAGTGCGATTTGGTCCGTCTCCCCGTAACCCCATGAATCGAGTACTTTCACCGGCAAGATCGAGACGTTCGGCATCATGCCGCGCATCGATGTGCCGTTGTTCTGCGCGGCGGCGATGACGCCGGCGACATGTGTGCCGTGACCGTGGTCATCGATCGCATCGCCTTCCCCGTTCGGGTCGACGAAGTTCTTCCCGTTCTTCACATCGACTTTCCCTTTCAAGTCGAGGAGTCGGTGGTCGACCCCGGTATCGAGCACGGCGACTTTCACGCTACGGGCGTTCAGTTTGAGCGCCTCGTACTTGTCGAGCCCGATGCCCGCATCCGCGAACGGCTTCAAGATGGAACGGCTGTTGACCGACCATTGATAGCTGTACGTCGGATCGACCATGAACGCGGAGTATTTCTCGATTGGCTCGATGTATTCGACGTTCGGGTCATTGTTCAGCATCGTTTGGGCTGACGCTTGCGTCTTCGCTGACGCCGCCTCGACGTCGACGAGGGCGAAGTGGTCACCTGACGCCCCGATTGACAGGCGTTCGGCCGAGACGTCACGCAGTGCGTTCATCTTGCCGATCGACTGGCTCGGTGACGACTTGTATTTGACGATGTAACGCGGCGCGTCCGAGACGTTCACCGTGATGCCGATGCGGTCGAACACGTCCGTGATCGGCGTCCCGGCGAGTTCGTCCATTCCAGCGAGTCCGGCGACCGAGGCGATGTCCGCCTTCAACCCTTCCGGCACGCTCTGGTTGACGAGACCGTGCATCCGGTTGATCGCCGTCGCTTCTTTCGATGACACCGTATGCTGTTTCCGGTCGACGAGCGCCGTCAAGAGCGGTTTCAACGTCATGAGATCTTGATAGGCCGCTTGACGTTTCGCTTTGTCGAACGTAATCGCCTTGACGATATACGGCGAGGCACGGTAGTAAAGTGCCGCGAGTTCACGCCCTTGTTCTGACTGGTTGAGGACACCGGTCTGGACGCGGCGAATCAACTCGAGCATCGTCTTTTGATCGTTCGCTGACATGAAGATCGTTTCGACGGCACACATGTCGCCGCCTTGTTGCTCATATTTCACCGGCAGTTTGACCGGGTTGTAGACGAGCTCGATCTCCGAGGCGAACTCGGACATGTCCGGCTCGCCCGACGGTTCTTCTGATTCTTCCCCTTCTTCAAGCGAGAAGCTCTCTTCCGGCGGGTACATGTCCGGCATTTCCATCGGCATATACTCGACTTTCACATAGTACGGTCCTTCCCAAGCGTACGGAAGGTTGATTGTCGCTTTCCCGTCCTCTTTCGAGGCGCTCGCCCGATACGGGTAGAACGTCTCGTCCTTCGCGCCCATGTCCGCACTCGGATAGACCGAGATATGAGCGAGCTTCGTCGCTTCCATGACGATTTGCATATGCGTCATGTCACTCGGTCCGTTCCGTTCTAGCTTGAACCAGTATGTATTGACCGGTTCGACGCCCGTCGTGAACGTGACGGCCTTCCCGGCCTCGAGCCGTGTCGCCTGCTTCATGCCGGCGCCGGCATCGGCATGGATGCGCGGCGGGACGAGCGAGACGACGAGTAGGACCGCGAGCAATGTCGCGACGGTCCGTTGCACCATTCGTTTCATCTTGTTTCCCTCTTTTCCAAGTATTAGGTGTATCACCTTGGATATAGTATACGGGATATGTCAGAAAATGTTTCAATTATGTTACGAAAACATTTCATCTTGATTTCAAAGTTTTTGACTATCGGTATATTGACAAGTCGTCCCATGCCCGGTAAAGTGACGATAACATCATACGAACTCGCGATGAGAAAGAAGAGTAGTGCGGACGTGACGTCTCCAGAAAGCCGGTGGTCGATGTGAACCGGTGGCGTCGCCCGCATGAATGGGCTTTTGAGCGTTCAGACCGATACGTAGGCTCTGACGGGTCCTCCCGTTACCGAGGACAGCGAATGATCGTTCGCGATGAGTGGGGAGACGTGGTGTCTCTCAACGAAGGTGGCAACACGGGGAATCTCCTCGTCCTTCATGTCCGTTAGGGCATGAGGGGCGGGGAGTTTTTTTAGTTTAAGGAGGTCAATCTTATGGAACAACGAATCATCAATGGCGACGAACTGACACCGGTGGCAATCTTCCACCGTCTAGCAGGTGAACGGAAAGTATTGCTCGAGAGCCGCGCCGAAGGCAAGCACGGCCGCTACTCGATCATCGCGGCGAACCCGGTCGAGACGATTCGAGTCGATGGGAAGAGCGTATCGGACGCGAGTGGCACAATCGAGACAGATGATCCGCTCGCCCACTTGTCCACGCTCATCACCCGTGACGTCCCGGACGCCCCATACCCGTTCATCGGCGGGGCCGTCGGGTATATCGGTTACGACATGCAACGTGTCTATGAACCGATCCCGAACACGCCGAGCGAGACGCGCGGCTTGCCGGACGCATTGTTCCAGCGCTATGAGACGGTCGTCTTGTATGATCACCTCGAGGAACAGGTCATCTTGATCGACACCGGCGACACGGACGCGACGGAACGGCTCGACGGGATTCAGCGTCAACTCGAGACGGCAAAGACGCACATGCTCGAACCGGTCGTCCGGACGAGCGAGCGCATCTTGACCGAGAAAGACGAATTCATCGAACGCGTCTTGAAAGCGAAAGAAGCGATTCTCGCCGGCGAGGTGTTCCAGCTCGTCTTATCGCAACGAATCGACGCGACGTTCACCGGCGATCCGTTCCACTTTTACCGGACACTCCGGAAACAAAACCCGAGCCCGTACCTATTCTATATCGACCTCGGCGAAGCGATCGTCCTCGGCGCCTCCCCGGAGAGCCTCGTCCAAGTGAGCGGGAGCCGGGTGACGACGAACCCAATCGCCGGCACACGCCCGCGCGGCAAGACGGTCGAAGAAGACATAAGTCACGGGGAGTCGCTCCTCGCCGATGAGAAAGAACTCGCCGAGCACCGGATGCTCCTTGACCTCGGGCGAAACGATATCGGCCGCGTCGCAAAGGTCGGCACCGTCACGATCCCGAAACAAATCGAGCTCGAGCGCTTCAAAAACGTCATGCACCTCGTCTCCGAGGTCGAAGGCGAGCTGCGCGACGACTTGAACCCGATTGACGCCCTGCGCGCCTGTCTTCCGGCCGGCACCGTCTCCGGGGCGCCGAAGATTCGGGCGATGCAGCTCATCGACGAGCTCGAGACGGTGAAACGCGAAGTGTACGCCGGGGCGGTCGGGTATCTCGACGTCCGGGGCGGCTTCGACTTCGCCCTCGCCATCCGGACGATGATCGTGCAAGGCGACACGGCCCATGTGCAAGCCGGCGCCGGGATCGTCTATGACTCCGACCCCGTGTCGGAATATGAAGAGACGCTGCATAAGGCCAAATCCCTTCTGGAGGTGTTCGCATGATTCTACTCATCGACAACTACGACTCGTTCACATACAACGTCTATCAAGACGTCGCCCGATTCAGTGACGTCACCGTCGTCCGAAACGACGAACTCTCGGTCGAGGCGATTCGTGACCTCAATCCGTCTGGCATCATCATCTCCCCTGGTCCCGGCGGTCCGCGTAATGCCGGTGTCTCACTCGACGTCGTCCGGGAGCTGTCCGGCGTCATTCCCATACTCGGTGTCTGTCTCGGCCATCAAGTCATCGCCGAGGCGTTCGGCGGGACGGTCGGACGTGCGCATGAAGTGATGCATGGGAAGACGTCACGCATTTTGGCGATCCCGTCCGTCTTGTTCGATGGCGAGCCGCTCGACGTCATGCGTTATCACTCGCTCGTCGTCCAAGCGACGGATCTCATCGTGACCGCTCGTACGGAAGACGGTGTCATCATGGCGCTCGAGCATCCCGAACACCCGACGTACGGCGTCCAGTTCCACCCTGAGTCAATCGGGACGCCCGAGGGACGAAATCTGTTCGAGCGGTTCGTTGCATGTTGCGCGAAAAGTGCGGGACATGTGTCCCCGGTCTGAGTATGTCTAAATGAATCAATCAACTAATAAAGCGCGTCTTCGCAGAAATCGGAGATGCGCTTTTTCATGCAGTTCATGAGAATAATCCAAACTATTAATGAAAATCATTTCATCTTGCATTTAGGTTTAATTGACTTTATAGTTAAGTTAACTAAACTAAATAGAAAGTGAACCGCACATCGATTTCCCGTACATGACTAGCTCACCAATCGAATAATCAACGTATAAACCTTCCAGTTCTGTTTGTTTGAAGAACAATGAAAGCTAAGGAGAATCAACATGAATCTTTTTGAATACATCAGTCTTTCCGCCACCGCATGGTTTATGGGCTTCTTCCCTATGTTCGAAATCTATTTGGCCATCCCGAGTACGATGTTACTCGGTCTCGATCATGTCTCTGCGGTGCTTTGGGCCGGGTTCGGTAACTTCTTGCCGGTTCCCCTGCTCGCGTATTTCTATGATTGGCTCCATCGTTTCAAACGCCTCAACGGCTGGCTTGATCGATTAGAGAAACACCGATTCAGTCATTTGATGCGTGAGCATGGTAGCTGGTCGATTATCCTCGTCACGCCGCTACTTGGCTCATGGGTCGTCGGTGTGATTGGGCATTCGATCGGGATGAAGCGTTCCACCCTCCTCATCTATTCAGCCATCAGCATATTCGGATACGGTGTGATCATCGCTTGGCTCACCTCGAAAGGCATCGAGTTCACATTCTGAGGCGCATCTGACGTCTTTGGGAAACAAAGAGGGATCGGACTCATTCTGTGTTGAATGAATCCAACCCCTTTTTTGCGCTAGATTGTTCCTTACTCCTGGTTTTTCGAATCAAGAAGAGATTGCATTTTCGTCTCTTTCCATGAAAAACGCATCCAACTGAAAATCATGCTTATCGAGCACAATCTGTTCGCGCGCAATGCCCCGCTCACGCAATGTCGCAATCGTCTCACGCAAAAAGTCATCGCTCCCGACGACGTAATATAGCCCGTCCAAATCCTGCGCGAGCGTCTTGACCGCCTCGTGGTAACGAACGCGACTGTCGACGAAATCAGCCGTGAACGTATCGGTCGACGTGAAAACATCTTGAAATAGATAGTTCGCCGACGAGTCGACGTTCAACGAATGGAGGTGCGGCATCCCTTCCCCGTCCGTCAAGTAGTCGAGGACGAGTGGACGGAACGTCGCGAGCCCGACACCGGCCGACAACAAGTAGACGTTCTTCCCGACGCGCTTCAACGGCACGTTCGAATGCGTCTTGAAGATGGCGACGTTCTCACCGAGCGACATTTTCCGGAGAATCGACTTGAACTCGGAACATTCTTTTTTAATACGTGTCGTAATGCCAATCACACCTTCTCGCGGCAACGTCGAAATCGACATATGGCGAATCAGACTCCGGTTCGGTCGCTCTTCTTTGTTGAACCCTTCGAGCGCGAAATGCGTATGCGCCCCTTCCTCCCACGTGAAGCCGTTCGGTAGTTCAAGTTGGAACGTGTATGTATCTGGTGCCTCTTTTACAACTTGTTGAATCGGTGTCCAGTATATGTGCATCGTCGTCACTTCCTTCTATATTAATTAGTAGACCGCGATTGGTCCGTATGGCCCTTGGATGATCTCGAGCTTCGTCTCAAAGATGTCGGACAGGATTTTCCCGTCCATGATCTCATCGACCGTCCCGAACGCGGCGATCTGCCCGTCTTTCATCGCACAGATCCGATCCGAATATTTCGCCGCGAAGTTGATATCGTGGAGCACGGTGACGATCGTCCGGCCGAACTCGTCGGCGACGTGGCGCAAATATTCCATCATCTGCACCGAGCGGGCGATGTCCAAGTTGTTGAGCGGCTCGTCGAGCAGGACGTATTCCGTCTCCTGACAAAGCACCATCGCGACGTACGCCCGTTGGCGCTGCCCACCCGACAGTTCGTCGAGATAGCGGTGCTCGAGGTGCGTCAAATCGAGGAAGTCGATGTATTTCGAGATGATCGCCTCGTCTTCTTTCGTCAGCCGTCCTTTCGAGTACGGGAAACGGCCGAAGCCGGCAAGTTGACGCACAGTCAGACGCGTCACGAAATGGTTCTCTTGCCGGAGGATGGTGACGATTTTCGCCAAGTCTTTCGATTTCGTGCTCGACACGTCCATGCCGGCAACTTGAATCTGTCCCTCGTCCAAATTGAGCAGACGCCCGATCATCATGAGTGTCGTCGATTTCCCTGCCCCGTTCGGTCCGATCAACGACGTGAAACCGGCTTTCGGGATATCAAGGTCGATCGGTCCGATGTGGACGTTGTCCGTATACGATTTTTTCACTTGTTCGAGTTGTATCATAAGGACCTCCGCTTAAGAATGACTGCCAAGAAAATGATGCCTCCGAACAGCTCGATGATGACGGAGACGACGCTCGGCGTATTGAAGATGTGGTACATGAAAAAGTAGGCGCTCGTCAACACGAAGAACCCGAGCGCGAACGCCATCGGGAAGACGTATTTATGGTCATACGTCGAAGCGACTTGATAGCTGAGCGTCGCGACCAAGAATCCGAAGAACGTGAGCGGCCCGATCAAAGCGGTCGACACCGACATTAAGAGCGAGATGAGGATGAGCGTATAGATGACGCTCCCGCGATGGTTCACCCCGAACGTCGTCGCCACGTCTTTCCCGAGCGAGACGATATTGAGTCGGTTCGAGAACGCATAAAGCAATACCCCGACGACGAGCACGATCGGGATGACGATTGGGAAGTAGGCCGCGTCCGCGTTCGTCACCGAACCGAACAGCCGCGCCTGCAGGATATCAAAGTCAGACGGCACAAGCATGCGTCGCATGAACGTCGACACCGAGTTCAGCCCGGTCCCGATGATGATCCCGATCAGGAGCATGAGTTGCAAGTTGGCGTATTTCCCCGATAACAGCCAGCCATACAACAACAGGCTCATCAGCACCATCAGCCCGACTTGTGTCAAGAACGCTCCCGTCCCGGTGAAGCCGACCAAGGCGCCGGCCCCGAAGAAGAAAATCATGCTCGTCTGAATCGTCGAATAAAGCGCGTCATACCCGAGGAGCGACGGCGTGATGATGCGATTGTTCGTCACCGAATGGAAGGCGACGGTGGCGAGACTTTGACAAAGTGCCGCGATCGCCATCGTCGTGACGGCGACGATGCGCCGCTCGACGACCGGCCAAAATGATGGTGAGTCGATCGGCACCGGGTTGTTGTAAAGCAACAGCCCGAGCGCGCATAGAATGCCTCCGACGATGAAAGCGGCGAGGAACAACCAATAGCGGCGTTCTTCTCGTTTCGACCGAAACGCGGAGGCGCTCCGTTCTGCTCCTTCGAGCGGATGGACGTCGATTTCATACGCCTCTTTTTCTATGACCGTACTCATCGAACCCCTCCTTGCTTGCGTTGTCTCAGTAAGATTGTGATGAAGACGATCGCCCCTACCGTTCCGAGAATGAGTGATACCGGCAGTTCGAACGGCGCGATGATCGTCCGTGAGATCAAGTCACTGACGAGGATCGCCCCCATCCCGACGACGCAAACCCACGGCAAGTTGCTGCGGAGGTCGTCCCCGCGAAACATCGAGACGAGGTTCGGGACGATCAAGCCGAGGAACGGCAAGTTGCCGATGACCGTCGCCACGACACCGACCGAGAGGGCGATGAGCCCCGTCGCGATCATCATGAGCTGGTTGTAGTTCACCCCAAGGCTCGTCGCGACGTCTTCTCCGAGTCCCGCGAGCGTCAACCGGTTCGCGAGCAAAAAGATGAGCACCGTTGAGATGAGGATGAGCCATAAATACTCATAGCGTCCGACCTGGACCGAGGCGAACGAGCCGACGAACCAGCCTTCGAGCGTCTGGCTCATCCGGAAGAACAGGCCGAGGAACGTGGAAACGGCCGAGATGACGGCACCGAGCATGAGCCCGATGATCGGAACGATCAACGACGACCGGAGTTTGACCGAACGCAAAAACCAAAAGAACACCATCGTGCCGACGAACGAGAACACGATCGCACCTGTCATCCGCATCATGAGCGTCGGTGCCGGGACGAGCAAGTACACGGTCAAGAGCCCGAGCCCGGCCCATTCGAGCGTCCCGGTCGTCGTCGGTTCGACGAGCCGGTTTTGGGTGATGAGCTGCATGACGAGCCCCGACATCGCCATCGCCGCCCCCGTCAACATGAGGGCGACCGTCCGTGGGACACGCGTGATCCAAAACATATCGAAGTCGGCGCGAATATCATACACGCCCGTAAAGAGCGATAAGACCGCAAGCATCAGCACGACGAGCGCCGCGAAGGTGAACGACTTCGTCCATATGGTAGAAAAGGAGGGCTGAGACAATGTCTCAGCCCGAGTTAGTGGTGTTTGCACGATAGCACTCCTTACTTCTTGAGCGCTTGTGCGATGTCGTTGAACATTTCAGAGTACGTTTGAATCGACTCGTTCAAGTATGTGTCGTTCGGTGCGTAGACGATGTTCTTTTCTTTGACGGCTGTCGTCTTTTGAAGCGCCGGAGCGTTGTCGATGACGTCCGCTGCCGGTACGGCACCTTCTGCTCCAGCGAGCGGTGCGTCGCGGTCAAGGACGAAGAGCCAATCCGGGTTGCTTTCAGCAATCGCTTCGACCGACACTTCATCCCCTTGGTGGTCGCCTGTCGTCTTCTCGACTTCTAACGCCGGTGTCCAGCCGAAGATGTCATACATCGGGCCGTAGACGCGGCCCGAAATTGGTGCCGAGAAGCCGATGTCTCCGCCTGAGACGATGACCGACATGATCGTGTCTTCACCGTTGTAAGCTGATTTCACACCGTCGATTGAGTTGTCGAGGTCCGCAACGAGCTGTGCCGCCTCTTCGTTCTTATCAAAGATTTTCCCGAGCGTGAGCGTCGTGTCCGTCAATCCTTTGACGAGAATCTCACCCGGTGTGCCCGCATCTTCCGGGATGTCGATGTACAAGTCGATCACGGCCGCGTTCGGTACGAGTTTTTTGATGTCTTCGTAGTAATCGGCGAAGCGTTGCCCGACGATGACGACGTCCGGGTCGACTCCGGCAATCGCCTCTAAGTTCGGCTCAAAGTGCATGCCGACGTCAGCGATATCGCTATCTTTCGCGTATGGTGACTCGGCCGGCAACAAGCCGATCGGTGCCGCCGCGAGTTCGATGTCCCACGCCGCGAGCGTCTCGAACGTACGGTTGTCGAGAGCGACGACCTTCTTCGGTTTGACCGGTACTTCAATCGTGCCGTGCGCATCGGTGATTTCAACCGTTTTCGGTGCCTCGGCACCTTCCACTTCTCCTGTTTCTTTCGTTTCTGTCGTCCCGCCGCATGCGGCAAGCACGAAGATGAGTAATGTCAACATGAGTGACACTTTAAATTTCCCCATTCCGTCCATCTCCTTATGTATCTGTATTGAATGACAATCGTCTCAACTCGAACGCGTCCATGTCCTCTGTTTTATGTATGGATGCTTCTGCGGATTCGTTCTCAGTGATAATGATTATCATTGTCGTTTTCATTGAGAAGCATATCAAACAAAAAAAGGATGTGCAATGCCAAATTATCAAAAAGGGACTGGAAATATTTTTCTTTCCTTATAACGACAAAATAATATTTACATCCCAGCTAATGAAAATAAGACCTCCTTTTCTCGACACTTTGTACGGAAATTGATACATTTACTTTACTGACCGTTTAGTAAAGTAAATGAGGTGAACATGATGAACAAAAAACAATTACTTCTTGAGACGGCCGCCCATATGATTCGGGAGGACGGCATTCAACAGTTATCGCTCGAGCGGCTCGCCGCACGTGTCGGCATCACGAAAGCCGGTGTGCTCTACCACTTCGAGACGAAGGACAACTTATTACGCCAAATGAACGAGCTTGCCATCACCGAGTTCGAGGCACGGATCCATCATCATATGACGGACGGACCTTACCCGTTCACACGAGCTTACGCTCAGGCGACACTCGACTACATGGACGCGGCACGAATCGGTCTGAGCGCCGTTTTCATCTCGTCACAAGAAGACGCGAGCGGTGAGCTCTGGAATGAGGCGGCGCGCCGATGGGATGAACGCTTTCTCGCCGACGGGGCCGACCCGCGCGTGCTCGAACTCCGGCTGTTGTGCGACGGCTTCTGGTTCGCGTTGACGTACGGCTATAGCGACGCCTTCAAAGACGAGGCCGCCCGCCTCCTCCTTCAGAAGTGTGACGCGCTCGAACAGGCAGGTGGCTAAGATGGGCTTCCTCTATCTCGCCGGAGCAATCATCTCTGAAGTGTTCGGCTCGAGCATGCTCAAGCTCAACGCGACGTCGTCGAACCGTCTCCCGATTCTTGGGGTCGCGCTCGGCTATGTGACGGCGTTTTATTTGCTGTCGCTCGCCCTCCTGTCGATCCCGCTCAGCTTCGCCTATGCGTTTTGGAGCGGGGTCGGCACGGCCGCGACGGCACTCATCGGCTTCCTCGTCTTCAACGAGCAAGTCCGCAAACAGACCGTCGCCGGCATCGGGCTCGTCATCGTCGGGCTCGTGTTGATGAAAGTATAGGAGGGACATGGATGAAAGGATATATATTCTTACTGTTCTCGATCGCGTTCGAGGTGCTCGGGACCTCGATGTTGAAGCTGTCGGACGGGTTCACACAACTCGTTCCGAGCATGATTCTGCTCGCGAGTTTCGCCGTCTCGTTCACGCTCATGGGCATCGTCTTGAAGACGATCCCGCTCAGCATCGCCTACAGCGTTTGGGCCGGCCTCGGCACGGTCGCGACGGGGCTGATCGGCGTGTTCGTCTACGGCGAAGTGTTGTCGACATTGAACAGTATCGGACTCATCATCATCGTGCTCGGTGTCATCGTCATGAATTTCGGGAAAACGAATACGGTACACGGTTGACCGTCCAGAAAGGAGTGACACGATGCTCGCACCATTGATCGAAGAGAAGGAACGGTTATTGTTGACGTCAGAAGTCCGTTCGTCACCGGAGCAGTTACGAGAGCTGTTGACCGAGGATTTCTTTGAAATCGGCAGCTCCGGACGCCTCCTCTACAAAGAAGAAGACACGAACACGATGGACCTCGGCGACATCGACGTCTCGCTCACCGACTTCAACCTCGAAGTCATCCGCGACGACGTCGTCCTCGCCACGTATCGGACCGAGAACCGCGCGACCGGAAACGTTGCGCTTCGCAGCTCGATTTGGGTACGGATTGACGGAACGTGGAAAATGAAGTTTCATCAAGGGACACCCATCCCATAGAATAAAGGAGCACCCGCGATGGGTGCTCCTTTGTCATATCACTTGAATCATCTCGACACGGTTGCCGAACGGGTCACGGAACTCGAACCGGTCAAAGCCGGGAATCGGGATGCCCGTGATGCGGTCAATCCCTTCCGCTTCCAACCGTCGTCCCCATGCCTCCAAATCCGTAACAGCATAGGCGACGTGTGCTTTCGTTCGTGACCGGTCGACCCCGTCCTCTGCGCCGACGTGGACGCTTTGGTCGCCGAGTTTGAGCCAAAACCCGCCGCGTCCTCGTAGCGACTCAGGCTTTTCAATCTCTTCTAATCCGAGCAAATCGCAATAGAAGGCACGGGCCCGCGCTTCTTCCCCGGTCGGGATCGTGATTTGAACGTGATGGATGCCTGTAATCATGTCGTGTCCCCTTTCTCGTACGTCAAGCCGACGAACTGCAGCTTCTCATTGAACAGGCGCGGATACGCGAGATAGCCGACCATGACGGCCGAAATCGTCGCCGTCGTCAAGATGAGGAACAAGATGAGGAGTTGATAGAGCACCGCCTCCATCGGGTCGGCCCCGCCGATGATAAGACCGCTCATCATGCCCGGCAGTTGGACGAGCCCCATCGTCTTTTGCGCCTCGACCGTCGGAATCATGCTCGTGCGGATGGCGTTCTTCAAGCTCCGGTCGATCGCCGTCTTCGGCGCCCCGCCCATCGACAAGACGAGCTCGATCACCTCGTCGCTCCGCTCGACCTCGTCTTTGAACTTGTTCAAGAACAGGAGCGACAACACCATACAGTTGCCGATGACCATGCCGCTGATCGGGATGACTTTGTCCGGCTCGAACGGGATGATACCGAGCCCGAGCATGAGCCCCATCGTCAGCGCCTCGACCGTGACGAGCGTGAGGACGATCATCCACGTGATGCCCGGGATGCCGTCCCCTTTTTTGATGATATTCTGCGTCGCCGCCCCGATCATGAGAAGGATCATCAGCAGCATGAACACCGGGTTGTCGCTCTCGAAGACGAACGTCAAGATGTAGCCGATCACCAACAGTTGGATGATGGAACGCACCGTCGCGATGACGATGTCACGTTCGAGTCCGAGCTTGAGATAAAGCGCCAGTCCGAGCGGAATCGCCACAAAAATGAGTGACGTCATCAATTCAACGAACGTCATAGCTCTTCCCCCCTCACGAACCGCCCGATCATCGGATTGTCCGACTTATCGATGAACGAGGCGTCCCCGAACTCGATCAATTCGCCGTTCCGTAAAAACCACATGTCGTCACTGACACGACGCGCTTGATCCAAGTCATGGGTGATCCAAATGACGGTGACCCCATATTCGCGCTGCAGGCGGACGATGAGCCGTTCAATCTCTTTCACCGTCCGATAGTCGAGGCTCGCCGTGATCTCATCTAAGAGCAACACGTCCGGCTTGTTGACGAGCGTCCGGGCGATGGCGACGCGGCTCCGTTCCCCGCCCGACAGCGTTTTGACGGGCTTGTCGAGCATCTGCTCGTTCAAGTCGACAGCTTGTAATAGCGAGGCCGCCTTGTCCCGGTCGAGCGTCTCCCCGAAGATTGATTTCGGCAAGTTCAGATTGTCATACACCGTCCCGTCAATCATCGGCGCGCTCTGGAACGCCATCCCGATCCGTTTGCGCAGGGCGATGATATCAATGTCGCGAATGTTCTCGCCTTTGAAATAAATATCGCCCCCGTCCGGTGACAGCAAGCCGTTGATATGCTTCAAACACGTCGTCTTCCCGGCACCGCTCGGACCGACGAACGTCGTGATCCGTCCTTCTCTAAAATAGCCCGTCACGTTATGTAAGATGTCCCCGTGACTGACCCCGTTAAACTCGATGATGTGCATACGACTCCAATCCTTTCTCAATCCGATTCATCGTCACTGATGAGGCGACACATTGTCGACGACGACGTCCCCGTTCGCGTCAATAAGTGGCGTGATACCCCCGCTCGTACCGACCCACGTCTGGATGTAGTTGACGCCGGTCGTGGTGTCGACGAGGATCGTCACTTGTCCGAGTTCCGGCAACTGTTCCGTCAGCTTCACAGCGAATCGTTTCGTTCCTTCTACGTCTGCTTTCTTTTTGAATAACATCGTATCCCGCCTTTCTACTTTCAACTTTACGCAACATACGTGCGCGTTGCAATGAATGCGGGGCATCGAAGCCTATGACGAGATCCCTCGCGAATCATGACGACAAAAAACACGCCGGTTGTCGGCGTGTTAGGAATAGCTCCGCTCAATGACGAAGCTCGTCTTGTCCCCTCTGAAGTAAGACCGTGAATATTCGATCGTTTTCCCTGACGCGTCCTCGGTCACCGTCTCGATGTAAAAGCAGGGCGTCCCGAGCGGGCAGTCGAGCAGTCCGCTCACCTTTTCATCCGAGAGTGCGATCTCGAGCGCCTCGGTCGTCTTCGCGACGTGGACGTCATGCACGTTCGCGAGCGTCTGGAACAGCGAGTGCTCAGCCTCCTCTTTCGTGATGCCCGGGGCGATGCTCCACGGGATGAAGGAAATCTCATATTGCGTCGGATGCCCGTCGGCGTGGCGGAGCCGTTCAATCTTTTGAATCGGCGCCTGTTCGTCGACCGCGAAAATGTCGGCGAGCTGTTTCGTCGCCGAGACGACCGACAGTTCGAGGAGCGACACTTGGCCGCGCTTCCCTTGGACAGCGAGCTGGGCCGCGTAATTGTTCGGCGTATGCGATAACGTCTGACGGACTTTTTTTCCCGCCACGAACGTGCCACGTCCTTGTTGCCGGACGAGATAGCCTTCCGTCGTCAACTGGTTGAGCGCCCCACGCACCGTCGTCCGGCTGACGTCGAACTCCTCACAGAGGGCGTATTCGGTCGGGAACTTCTCTCCCTCTTTATAATGACCGCTCTTGATGCGGGTCAATAACTCTTCTTTGATTGCCGTTTGAAGCGTCGATTGCGACATTCTGTCACCCCTTCGTCTCGTCCTTCTTTCCTTTATTGTGATACATAGAACATACAAATGCAAATACAAAAACTTATTTGTATTATTTGTACTTTTAATATTGCGGATATTTGTATCATTTGTTATATTTGTTACAACAAAAAGAAATCGCTTTCACAAAAGGAGGAGTTACATCATGGCAGTCAAGGTCGTAATCATCGGTGGAGGATCGAGTTACACCCCCGAAATCATCGAGGGATTCATTCAGCGGCAAGCGACGTTCCCGGTCCGGGACATCGTCCTCGTCGACATCGAGGAAGGAAGTGAGAAATTAGACATCGTCGGGCGCCTCGCCGAGCGGATGATTCAAAAAGCGGGTGCGGACATCAACCTCAATTGGACGTTGAACCGAAAAGAGGCGCTCCAAGGCGCCGACTTCGTCTCGACCCAAATTCGGGTCGGCGGTCTCGAGGCCCGGGCGCTCGACGAACGGATCCCACTGAAGCACGGCTTCATCGGGCAAGAGACGAACGGGGCCGGCGGACTGTTCAAGGCGTTCCGGACCATTCCCGTGTTGATCGAGCTCGCCAACGAGATGGCCGAGATTTGTCCCGACGCGTGGCTCGTCAACTTCACGAACCCGGCCGGCATCGTCACCGAGGCCGTGTTGAACCATTCGGCCCACAAGAAAGTCATCGGCGTCTGCAACATCCCGTTCAACATGCGCAACTCGGTCGCCGAGATTTTAGCGACACCGGTCGAGCAGGTCGCGATCGAGTTCATCGGGCTCAACCACTTCGTCTTTGGCCGTCACGTCTGGGTCGACGGCATCGACCGGACAGACGACGTGCTGGCGGCGCTCCATAACGGCACCGACTACTCACCGGCGAACATCGTCGGGCTCGGCTGGAGCGAATCGTTCCTGCAGTCGCTCCGCATGCTACCGAACCCGTACCATCAGTACTACTTCCAGACGAAAGACGTGCTCGCAAAAGACATCGAAGCGTACGAACAGAACGGGACGCGGGCCGAGGTCGTGCAACAAGTCGAGGCGCAGCTATTCGAGAAGTATAAGGACATCGAGCTCGCCGTGAAACCGGAAGAGCTCGAACAACGCGGGGGTGCCTATTACTCGGACGCCGCCTGCAACTTGATGGACTCGATCTATAACGACCGCGGTGACATCCAGACGGTGAACACGCTGAATCACGGCACGATCCGCGATCTTCCGGACGACGCCGTCATCGAAGTGAACGCCGTCATCACGAAGGCCGGGCCACGCCCGGTCGCCATCGGTGCGCTCCCGCTCCCGATCAAAGGGCTCATCACGAACTTGAAGACGTTCGAACAGCTCGCCATCAAAGCGGCCGTCTCGGGCTCGTACCACGACGCCTATCTCGCTTGTCTCATGAACCCGCTCATTCAAGATGAGAAACGAATCGATCCGCTCCTTCGTGAGCTGTTCGATGCGCACGAAACGTACTTACCCCAATTCAAGAAGGAGGTCTATTCATGAACAAATTCATCGAAATCGCTGGGCGCATCGGCTCCCAGCGTCACTTGGTCGCCATCCGTGACGGCTTCGTGTCGGTCATGCCGCTCATCATCGTCGGCTCACTCGCAGTCCTCATCAATAATTTCCCTGCCATCAACCTCGGCAGTTTCTCGCTCGACTTCGTCGGCATGATGAACAACGCCTTCGGGGAAGGCAACTGGCAAGGGCTCGGCGGCAACATTTGGACCGCCTCGTTCGCGATACTCGGTCTCCTCGTCGCCTTCTCGATCGGCTATAACTTGGCCCGGTCGTACGGGGTCGACGGACTCGCCGCCGGGATTCTCTCGGTCGCTTCATATATCATGCTCGTACCGGTCACGGCTGACTGGGGGCTGAACTTCGCCTGGCTCGGCGCCCAAGGTCTCTTCGTCGCCATCATCGTATCAATCGTCGTCACCGAGCTGTTCCGCTACCTCATCAACACGAAACTGACGATCAAAATGCCGGACGGGGTGCCGGGCGGGGTCACCCGTTCGTTCCAAGCACTCATTCCATCGATGCTCATCTTGACGCTCGTCGCCGGTGTACAGCTGTTTATGACGCTCCAAGTCGAGCTCAGTATTTTCGAGGTCATCTTCAAAGTCATCCAACAACCGCTCCAAGGGTTCGGCGACTCGCTCGCGGCCGGTCTCGTCATCGCCTTCTTGAACCATATCCTCTGGTTCTTCGGGTTACACGGCACGAACATCATCGGATCGGTCATCGAGCCGATTTACTTGCCGCTCATCGAACAAAACTTGGCCGCGTTCCAAGCCGGCGCCTCAGCGTATGACGTGCCGTTCACAGTGACGAAACCGTTCCTCGACACGTTCGTCTTCATGGGTGGATCAGGTACGACGTTCGCGCTCCTGCTCGCCATCTTCATCGTCGTGCGGAAACAGCGCCAACACCCGTACCATCAAGTCGCAAAACTGTCGGCACCAGCCGGTCTGTTCAACATTAACGAACCGGTCATCTTCGGTCTCCCAATCGTCTTGAACCCGGTCATGTTGATCCCGTTCATCTTGGTACCGGTCACGCTCACGATCGTGTCGTACGTCGCTTTGACCACAGGCATGGTACCGAAGACGGTCGCCATCGTGCCATGGACGACGCCACCGATCATTAGCGGTTACCTCGTCACGGGCGGCAGCGTCCGCGGCGTCCTGCTCCAACTCGTCAACTTGACGATCGCGACGGCGATGTACATCCCGTTCGTCATGGCCGGCGCCAAAGCGATGACGGCTGAAATGAATAAAAATAAAGCAGAAGTCAACGAAGGAGAGAAGATTTCGTGAAAACTGAAACACTACAACAATTGTCGTTCATGATCATCCTGCACGCCGGTAACGCCCGCTCGTCCGCGTTCGAGGCGATCCATGCCGCCAAGCGCGGTGAAGTGGAAACGGCCGAGGCGAAAATGAAAGAGGCCGACGCCGCCTTTTTAGAGGCGCATAAGATGCAGACCGAACTGTTGCAAGAAGAGGCGCGCGGCACGACGAGCGACATGAGCGTCCTGCTCGTCCACGCCCAAGACCACCTCATGACGGCGATGACCGTCAAAGAACTCGCCGTCGAGATGATCGATATGATCTCACGGCTCAATCGATTGGAGGAAACGAAATGAACATCTTACTCGTCTGTTCGGCAGGTATGTCGACATCGATCCTTGTAGAAAAAATGCGGGCCGAGGCCGCGAATCGCGGCTTAGACGCCACGATCGAAGCGATCCCGGAGTCACGGTTGAAAGAACAAACGAACGTCGACGTCATCTTGATCGGACCGCAAGTCCGTTACCTCGAAGGGAAAATCAAGGCGTCGGTCACGGTACCGGTCGCCGTCATCGACAATATGGCATACGGACTCATGAAAGGCGACCAAGTGCTCGACCAAGCACTCGGTCTCGTCCATGCGTAAGACGCACGTCTTGATCAACGCCGACGACTTCGGACTGACGGCCGGCGTGAACCGAGGCATCATCGACAGCCACGTCCACGGCGTCGTCAATTCGGCGACGATGATCATGAACGGCCACGCCGTCGAGGAGGCCGTACTGCTCGCGAAGCAGCATCCGGCCCTCCACGTCGGGGTACATCTCGCCTTGACGTGGGGACGCCCGCTCGCAAAGACGAGTCATCCGCTCACGAAAGCAGACGGCACGTTCCGCTACACGAACCGTTTTCTGACGGAGACACCTCCGGACCCCGAGCTCGTCTATCTGGAATGGAAAGCCCAAATCGAGGCGTTTCGCGCGACAGGTCTCCCACTCCATCACCTCGACAGCCATCACCACGTCCACGGCTGGACCCCGATTCAAGACGTCATCGTCCGGCTTGCCGAAGAATATGAGACGACAATTCGGGCCTTATCAACTCTCGACGCACGCCGGGATTTGTGGGTGACCGAACGGTTCACGGATCAATTTTACGGCGCCGGTGTATCACGAGAGACGCTCGACGCCATCCGACCGGGCGCATCGATTGAGGTGATGGTGCATCCGGCCGACATCGATGACACGTTACCGAGCGTCACATCTTACCTCGAGCAACGTCTCGTTGAAAAAGAACTACTCAAATCGTATCAACGCCCCGACTGGTGGGCATAACACAAGCGAGCCCCTTCCCTGGGACTCGCTTTCGTCATAGCTCGAAATGTTGTTTGATGCGTTCAGCGACGGTCGCCGCGTCAAGATGCGTGTTGTCGATGCGCAAATAGTTGTCGACATCGAGCTCCCCATCGCGTGAGTTCAAGCGGTGCATCGTCGCCGTCTGCTTCAATTCTCCTTCCGACCAGGCGATGTCCCGTTTCGTCGGTTTGTGCGTGAGCCGGTTCTCGGTCGTGTTGCGGACGAGCCGTTCCTCGATGTCCGCCTCAAGTTCGACGTAAAAGATGTCGGCCCCTTGAGACTCGAAAATCGTCGTCACGTGCCGCACGTACGCCCAGTCCTCTTCCATATCGAACGCCCAGACGAACGTGAAAATCATGCCCGGCAAGTCGCTTTTCGCGACCGACTCGAACAGTTCTTCCCGGAACAGTTGAACGAGCCGGCGTCCTTCTTCCGTCCCGTAACTGAAGAACGGGCTGACGAGGTCGATCGTCATATGGTTATGAAACAGCTTCAGCCCCGTCTCTTTCGCCAACTCTTGCCCGACCGTCATCTTCCCAACGGCTTGCGGGCCGAACAAAATGACAAATTTCATATGTACTCATCCCCCGATTCGTTTTCAAAAGTTTACCATACATAACGGCACGATATTTCGGGAATAGGATGATGATTTCCATTGAAGGAGGCATCTTTATGCCAAAAGATCCAAAAATAGAACGTTTCGTTTTGCGCGTCTCCGTCTTCGCCTCACTTTTCTTCGCCATCGCCGGCATCCTCGTCGGTCTCTGGCTTTCCTCGTCGTTCATCTTGTTCGACGGTGTGTATTCATTTTTGAGCGTGATCATGAGCTGGATCTCACTCCGGGCCGGCGTCTTCATGTTGACGGCCGATAAGCGCTTCCCGTTCGGCAAGAGCACGATCGAGCCGTTCATCATCTTGTTCCAATACGGCGTCCTCTTGTTCGTCATCGTCAACGCCTTCCTCGGTGCGATCGACGACATCCGCGCCGGCGGCAACGACCTCGTCCTCGGCGGGGCGCTCGCCTATTTGACGGTTAGCGGATTGATCACGTTTGCGATTTACCGGTATTTGAAATCATTCCAACTAAAAGCGAGCTCCGGCCTCGTCACGGCCGAGGTCGTCCAGTGGCGCCTGAGCGCCGTCCTCACGTTCAGCGCGCTCGTCGGCTACTTGATCGCCCAGATCCTCGTCTGGCTGTCGTTCGATGCCATCGCCCCATACATCGATCCGCTCATGCTCATGTTGATCACACTCTGGCTCGTCCGGACACCCCTCATCGAGATGTGGACGGCGATCAAAGAATTGATCGACATGGACACCGAGACGCCGTACAGTAAACAAATCCGGCTGACGGTCCTTCAAATCGCGCATCAGTTCGATGTCGACAAGACGTACGTCCGCACGACGAAGTCCGGCAACGTCTTGTTCCTTGAAATCGACCTCGTCGTCCCCCGTGACTACCCGTACGACACGATCGCCGACCAAGACAAGATCCGGCAACAACTGTCCGACGCGCTCGCCTTCTTACCGTATGAGAAATGGCTGACCGTCTCGTTCACGCATGACAATCGTTGGGCAGAGTAAAAGCGAGCGACGTGTTGTCGCTCGCTTTGTTCATGATTCAAACGCCCGCCGTAATATCTCTTCTTCATCGGTATGCCCTAAGTTTCGGTTCACGACCCGATTGACCTCGATGTCGAGCTCCTCTTTCAGCAAGTTGGCACTTCGGTCTTGACCGATGATGACGACGTTACTCCATTGATACTGTTTACGAAGCGAGCGCATCTCGCCGGCGACGTCCCGATAAAAGGCTCGAACTTGATTTTCTTTCCTGCTGTCGAACTGATCGATTTGGCTACTCGACGACGCATGGCCCCCTGCACCTCGCCCTTGATACCGTCTCCATTGATCCGTGTCTAAGTCGAGATCAAACACGACAACGTCTTCGACTTCCCCGAGCCGGGTGTCATAGACGGTAATGCTGTCAAGTTGGGCGAGCAAGATTCCCGTGTTGGGGAACTCGGCGTCGAGTCGCTCGATTGGTTCCACGTTAGGTTTGTCCCCATACTGGAAGTCATTATCGACATCGAGTTGGAGGAAATGAAGTCTGAACAGACCATCATCTCCTTCTGCGAACAAGACAATACTGCGCAACAACTTATGCTCATTATTCTTGATTTCTTGTTCAGCACGTTCCCGAACAGCCTTGAACGCTTTCAATTTTACCTCGTCACCGCCTGCCTCGACTTCTTGCTCGAGTCGGCGCAGCTCGTTCTTCAAATGGATTTCCCACTTGTCGCGCTCACTCGGTTTCGTGCTCAAGTATAGACTAAGTACGCCCGACTCCCCGTTGTGAAGTTGCTTGATCTGACCGAGTTCTTTTGATAATCCCATAACGTCTCCTCCTCAATGAATGAAAGCAACGAGTCTACTCATGAACAAAAACGGAATCGCGACTGACAAGATTAGGACCACCATACAATGCGATACAAACGACATAGAGTCTTTTCCCGTTTTTCAAAAGTTCAGTCAATCCCTCTCACCACATGCCCACACAAAAATTTGTTTACCCCTTCCCCAATTGAGGAATAGGCATACCATCTTATGTTTTAGAGAAAGAAGGTGTCATCCTCGTGACTTGCCCACAATGCGGAACGAAGACCCGCTCGCGAACGACCGCTTGTCCGACGTGTGGCCACCGCTCGCGTCGCTATCGATTGCTCATCATCCCATTCGCCTTAGCCCTCATCGCCTTCATCGCTGTCGTGACGAACGCATATTTGAAGGACAGTCCGCGCTCGACCGATTCCTTGGCCGACAAAGTGAAACTGAACATCACGGACGACACCGTCTCTGCGGATGCAGCGAGCCCGGCCGACCTTGACGCACTGCAAGACAGCCTGTTCACCGTCAGCTATGGAACCGGCTTTTTGATCAGTCCGCAAGACGTGTTGACGGCCGCCTCGAACGTGGCCGGCTTGACGGATATCGTCTTAGAACGTGACGGAAAAGAGATCGCCGGAACGGTCGTCGGTCGAAACGACGACATCGCCGTCATCCGGATTGAACAAGTCGACCTCACGCCATTTTCGTTCACCCAGGCGATCGCCGCGAACGATGAATCGCTCATGACGATGACGACGAAAGACCGTCTCAATGGAACGGTCACGTTCAATGAGACGGGTTATACGCGGAACTTCGATTTGCCGCGTTACGCGATCGGCAGCCCGCTCTTGACTGTGAACGGTCGTGTGCTCGCCATCCACTTGCGAGGGGAAGCGTTACCGGTCGCCTTGTTTGAACAAGACGTCCGTCTGTTCCTCGATTCGGACACACCAGCTCCTCCGACGGCCGATCTCGCGCCAGTCGCACCGATCTCACCGCTTCCTAAAGATGCGCCTGTGACGGAAGCACCGGCCCCACCAGCGCCTGCGCCTGTACAAGAAGAGGCGCAGGAGCCAGAAGCTGAACCGGAAGCTGCGCCGGAAGCGCCAGTCGAAGAGGCCGCCCCGCCGGCGGAAAAACCGGTCGAACCGACACCGCCACCAGAAGAAGAGACGACACCTGAGCCGACGGAACCGGAACAACCGGCCGAAGAACAGACTGAGCCTCCGGTCACGGAGCCTCCGGCCGAACCGGAAACCCCGGTGACAGAACCGGCTGAGCCGGAACAGCCGGCAAAAGAAGCCGAAAAGCCACTGAAGAAACAAGACAACAAACCAAAAGATAAACCGAAAGAAGAACCTCCCGTCAAAGAAGACAAACCAAAAGAAGACAAGCCGAAACAAGCCCCACCGGCATCGACCGATGAGGCTCAAGATGCAGCAAGCGAAGAAAGCACGCCTTCCGAATAAAGGAAGACGTGCTTTTTTCACGTGTCTTTGTTGAATTTTCGTTGCAAGTTGCCGAGCAGCCCGCCAAGCAACAATAGGATGATCGATAACATCCAAAATGGCATGACGTCCTGCAACAACCAGACGAGCAAGGCACTAAAGCCGATGACCGCGCCAAGCCAAATGATATTTCCCTTTCCCATACCCTCACCTCAACCCCATCATAGCACATCGATCCGATGCGCCGTCGCCTGCGGCGGCAAGGAACGCGTCATCTTCTCATCGTGCTCGACCCGGACGTATTGGCCGACGACGAGCGGCGGTTCGTGTTCGACACCCTCTTTCAAATGAAACACGATTCCGTCGAACGGCTCCGCCTCGGCACGGGGCGCGACCCGGATCGTCCCTTCCCCGACGTCGACGATATAGCCCGTGAACGTCACCATCTCCATCCCTCCTTTGTGTGAAGCTCCACTCTTTTTCTTTTCCCATTTTTTGAAAAAACTCTACTCCATTCACGCATTCGCTTGTATAATAAAGCAACAATCACACACGTACGGAGGGACACCATTTGAAACACACCATCGATTTAAACACCCCAGAATTCCAGCGTACGTTTCTCGAGATGATGCTCCTCGAAGAATTGAGCGAGGACTATAACACAGAAGCAATCGAGACGCTCGTCAAGCGCGGCGAGACGGCGTTCCCGAACGACCCGTTCTTCCCGGCGATGCGCGCCTACCCGCTCATCCGTGAAGGCGAGTTCGACCGGGCGAAACAACAACTCGACGAGGCGAGCACGCTTGGGGACCACTTCCTCATCCATTGCCTCCTCGGCGCACTGAGCGACGATTCCGGATTCACATACGAAGCCGAGCAACATTATTTACGGGCGGTCGAACGCTATCCGCACGTGCCGATGGCGCAACGGGCGCTCGCCATCCATTATTTCCATCGCAAGTTTTACGGGGAGGCCGGGCTCCACTTGATGCATTACGTCCGCCTCGCCGGGTTCAATGAAGAGACGGCCCCGATGCTGCTCGAGTTTTTCCAAGTGTTCGATGAGATCCCGCTCGAGATGAACGACGAGCTCATGAAGGCGGCCATCGGCTACTTGAACGCGAATCCGCGCAACCCACGGGCCCACTCGCTCTATGCTTCCATCTGTAGCCATCGTGTCGAGATGCTCGTCAAGCGTAACCCGGAGCATGAACAGCTCGACGACGAGACGGTCCACATGTTGATCGAAGTCCAAGAACACGGCATGTGGAGTGCGACATACGACGACAGCGAAGATCAAATGTTCCGCGCCATGTTCGCCGACTATGTCGACAACGTCATCTTGCCGAACACGTCACGTTTCTACGTGTACCGTCTGCGTCTTCGCTATTGGTATCACCGGCTCACCCATCGCGTGACCGGCGGCTATCCGGATTCGATGCGACCGTCATGAACATAAAACATCCCGCCTTCAGACAACGAGGGCGGGATGTTTTATGTTTATCGGAATTTATGCATAATCAAGTAGTCTTTATTCACGTAAGCGGTGCGAGACAATCCATCAAGCGGGAAGACAACAAGAAAATAGATGCCTGGGTTAACCGTCATCTGGAGCGTTTGGTACGTCACTCCATTTCCATTTGTAGATACAAACGGTTCACTGAAAGCGATTGGTTCCTCATTTAAATCATAAATACCGTATGCGAAGTACGGCGACAATCGGGCATCCCCGTATGTGCCGAAAAAGTCTAACGCTGTTCGTTTTTCAACGTTGAACACATACACATCCACATCATCTAGATTTAAAGTCGTCCCGCGAATGTAGCCATCTGCATAACGTAAAATGTCTGATTTCAGCCATTCATCATTTGGCTCTTCTTCAAACGTATCTCCTTTTCCATACGGCACAGGGAGAGTAGGAATTTGAACGTCCTCAATTAATGCCGTTTGACGTGCATCGAGTAATCCTAGCTGACGAATCGGGACTGCGTAGTTCATGTTTTGTGAGTTCTCAAACATCCATGTGACCACACCAACCACTTCCCCATAAATATTCAAGAGCGGTCCTCCCGAATTCCCGTAAGTAGTACTCGCATTGAATTGATAGTACTCAAGCCCGTCCACGACGACACTGTTGTTACTAATCATCCCTTCGGTAATCGTGTTGCTTACGCCACGCGGACTTCCTAACGCATATGTCTTTTCTCCCGTCGCCACTCTGGTTCCATTCATCTTTAAGACGGGAGGTGCCGTGGCGATTCGCGAAATATCGAGAACGGCCAAATCTAAAGTCTCATCGTAACGTTTGATTACTTTTGTGCGTACGAATGAGCCATTCGCAAATGAGACTTTCGCTTCCACGTTCGCTTCACCTTGCAAGACATGGAAATTTGTCACGACCTCACCTTTATTGACGACAAACCCGCTTCCAGAAGAAACGACTTGTCCTCGATCATTCAACATCTCAACCAACGCCACGGACGGGTTTGCCATTTTAAACAAATCGGTCGCGTTATACTTTCGCTTCGTGACCGTAACAGCAACGTTTTGTTTTAGTTTCGTTCCTTTGACCGTCACCGTCACCGTCGTCTTGCCAACGGCTTTTCCGGTAATCTTCCCGTTCACGACAGTCGCCACTTTAGGATTTAAGGACTGCCACACATAGACGGGTTTCTTCACACCTGAAGCCGTCGCTTTCACTACTTTTGATGTTCCCGTCATCAACGTGACCGTCTTTGGTGTCACTGTTAATTTCGAGGCAGCATCAACAGGTTGGGGAACCGTTCCGAAAAATAATAACATCATCAATATGATACTGATCCAACGCTTCATCCACTCCACTCCTCTCATCAAGTCAGTCTCATTATAGGAAAATCAATTAAGAAAAAGTCGTCTCCTTCACGCGAAATGGAAATAGATTCCTTAAGATTTGTTTACTCTTTTTTTCAATTTTCTAAGAATCCATGTGATGCGGATTTTTATTTTGAACCTAGCACGTAGTCATTAGTAAACTTTAGGCGTACAGCAGTCGTTTTGCGGCACAGAAAAGGCACTCCGCTCGCAGCGAAGTGCCTTTTCTTATACTGATTCGTCTTTATTTCACCCCATAAATGGATGAATCGGTCCGCGCAGCTCGAACGAGTAATCTTCATGATTGACGATCCCGACGACTTCGTCGCTCTCGAGCAGTTGCATTAAGAACTCCGCCATCTCCTCGGCCGTGTGATACTTCTCGACGTTTTGGCTATAGTCGAAGTCTGCCTCTTCACGGGCCCGGCTCGCGAACCCGGTTTCCGTCGCCGCCGGCGCGAGCACTTTCGCCCGCAGTTTGTCCCCGTTGTTCATGAGCTCACGCGCGATCCCTTCCGTATAGGCACTGACGAAGAACTTCGTCGCGCTGTACGTGACGCCTTTTTTGGCGATGTAATACCCGACGACGGACGCGACGTTCACGAGCGTCGCGCCTTCGACGTTATGATAGTCACGGACGTACAAGTTCGATAGCACCGTGAGCGCCTCGACGTTCAGACGAATCATGTTCTCCATCTTCCCGACCTCGGCGTCTTTCACGAGGTTCGAATCGCCGAACCCGGCGTTGTTGATCCACGTCTCGATGTCGAGGTCAGCGAGCGACTCGTACAAGGCGTACACGTTCTCGCTATACGATAAATCGTTCGTCTTCAAGATGATGTCGCTGTCCGGTGAGATCGACTTGATCTCTTGACGCAACTTCTCGAGTTCGTCGGTGCGACGCGCCACGAGGACGAGCGACTTCCCTTTTTTCGCGAGCTGTTTCGCCGCCTCGTATCCGATTCCTGAACTGGCACCTGTGATGACCGTATATTTCATGATGATTCCCCTTTTCTCCGTAAAATGCGTTCTTTTCGGCAATTCCCGAAACACGTTCTCGTCAATCCTTTGAACATACAAAAAGCCGTCCGCAGACGGCTCTTGTCACGTATTGAATTTTCCGATCAACGTTTGAAGGTCACCGGTCATGGTGCCAAGTGATTCGGCGACACCGTTCAGCTCTTGAATCATCGCGAGCTGGGAATCGGCCGTCTCACCGACACCACGCATCGTGCCCGCCATCTGTTCGCTCTCGCTGGCGATCCCGAGTGCGGCCGTCGCGACTTGTTTCGTCGTCACGGCGATCTCGTTTGACGCTTCACGGATATGGAGCGTGTTCTCGACCGATTTCTCTAACTGCTCGACGATTTGGCCGAACGCCTGCGTCGCTTTCTCGAGCAGTCTCGTGTTCACTTCGACACGTTTCGCACTCATTTCATGACGCGTCAGCACCGCGTTCGACTGGACTTGGATCGACTCGATCAAACCGGCGATCTTTGTCGCCGACTGTTTCGACTGTTCAGCGAGCTTCCGGACCTCTTCGGCGACGACGGCGAACCCTTTTCCTTGTTCGCCGGCCCGTGCCGCCTCGATCGCCGCGTTCAAGGCGAGCAAGTTCGTCTGGTCGGTGATCGATTGGATGACTTCGGTGATGAGCGCGATCTCTTCTGACTGCCGTTTCAATATCGCGATCGAATCGCCCGTCAGGCGTGTCTCCGTCTCAAGGGCGAGCACTTCTTGTTTCGCTTGCTGGATCGTCTCGCCGCCGTCCTCGGCAAGCTTGAGGCTTTTCGAGACGTCATCGCTGATCGTCCCGATTGAACGGGCAATCTGGTCGACACCTTCATCAGCCGCGGCGACCGCTTTCGCGCTGCCGGTCGCTTCCCGTGCTTGCGCGACCGTCTCTTCAACGACCCGCTCGATCATCCGTGTCGTCTCTTCCGTCTGCGAAGACATCTCTTCTGTGCTCGCGTACAGTTCTTCCGACTGGGCCGTGATCTCTTGGGCGTTCCGGCTCACCTCGTCGATCAAGTCGCGAAGGTTCGTCTTCATGCCGTTGAAGCCGACCATGAGTTGACCGATCTCGTCACGCGTCAACGCCTGCAAATCTTCGCGCGTCAAATCGCCCGCTGCGACGACGTCGACTTCTTTCGCGAGGAGACGAAGTGGGACGGTGACCGTGCGTTGCAAGAAGTACCCGGCGGCGAGCGTCAAGATGAGAATGACGACCGCCATGATAGCTGAATACATAACAGCACCTTCGCCCCGGTCTTTCAACTGCTCTTGCTTCTCGAGCATGGCTGCCTCCGACTCTTGTTGCATCGTCTCACCCGACTCGATGATTGAAGCCGTCACGTCCGGCATGAGGCGTAGCGCGAGCCGGTCGATGCTCTCTTGGTCGCCGGCATCGATGGCCGCAATCAACTGCTTCGCCAAATCGTCGTACCCTTTGGCGTATGATAAGAGATTCTCTAACTGTTTCGTCTCTTCTTCCGATTCCGACAGTGCAAGCAACGCTTTAATCGCCGCTTCTTTATCTTCCGAACCACGACGTTCCGCCTCGAGGCGGGCGTCGTCTTGTTCAAGGATGTAGCCGCGGAGCCCGTACGCTTGACGTGTCATCCCGAGCGATAATTCATCGGCCGCTTTCATTCTCATGACGTCTTTTGAAATCATCGCTTCGTAGCGGCTCGTCGTATCTTGCAACGTCCATAGAATGAACCCCATCCCGATGGCGACGAACAGTAAAATCAACCCGATGCCGCTGAATAGCTTTTGTTTTAATGACAGTGTTTTGAATCGTTTCATCTCTGTTGAGGAACTTGCCCTCTCCCACCTCTATTTCTTTCTGTTTTTGTTTCACTCCTTTCATCGGAAGATATCCCCTAATTTGTACCAATCATAAAAAGTTCGACAGTTTATTGACCTATATCGTAAGTTTATCGTTCCATTTTTTGTCACAAAAAAAGCCGCGACATCACGCCGCGGCCTACCGTTAAAGCTTAAACTGTGACACCCGGTTCGCGAGCTCGATCGCCCGCTGCTCGGTCTCGGTCATCCGATGCTGCACATCATTGAACCGTTCGACCGACAATTGGACTTTCTCCGAGATCGACTGCGTCCCGTCCGCCCCTTCGGTCACGGTCGTCGCGACTTCTTGGATGACACCGAGGATGCTGTCGGTCATATGGCGAAGCTGAAGGGCGTTCCCTTCGAACGTCTTCGCCGTCTCCCCGAACACGCTCGCGTCCGCCTCATATTGCGTCGCCGACGCCTCGAGCCGGTCATAGTCTGACAAGACCGTCGTATCGAGGAACGAAAGCATATCCGCCGAGCTCGTGTTCAGACGCTCGACCGAGTCGATGACCGTGTTCGACACTTCTCGAATCTCGTTCACCGTCTGGCGTGAGTTCTCGGCGAGCTTGCGAATCTCTGAGGCGACGACAGCGAAGCCACGTCCCGCATCCCCGGCCCGCGCCGCTTCGATCGAGGCGTTCAAGGCGAGCAAATTCGTCTGGTCGGCGATGGTGAGGATGGCCGTCGTCAAGACGCGAATCTCTTCGACCGACTTCGCGCCGCGAATCGCCTCGTCGAGTTCAAGCCGTTTCGCCTCGATGATCGCGTTCGCTTCCGTCTTCGACTGGATCGCTTGCGTGCGCATCGCATGGGCGCGCTGCTCGACGTGTTGTGCCGTCTCGGCACTGTCGTTCGACAAGTCGACGATCGAGTCGATCGACCCACCCATCTCCATCGTCGACGCGCTCATCTCTTGCGACGAGGCCGCCGTCTCTTCCATGCCGGCCGTCAATTCCTCGACCGTCCCGGACGTCTCTTCCATGTAGCGGCTCAGTTGCGTCACTTCTGCCGCGACTTCTTTCGAAGACGTGAGGACGACTTTCGCCGTCTCGTCGACGTCGATCATGATCTCGCGGAGCGAGGCGATGAACGTGTTGAACGACCGGCTCACTTGCGCGATCTCGTCGTTCGACGTGACCGGGATCGACATCGTCAAGTCCCCGCCTTGTGTGGCGAGCTCATCAAATTTCGTCTGGAGCGTCCGCATCGGCCGGATGATCGAACGCAGCAGGCTCAACCCGAGGAAGAGGAGCAGTGTGACCGCCCCGATCGTCACGGCGATGAGGGCGATGAGCGATTGTTTGAACTCTCGTTCCATGACGGCCCCGACACGCTCTGACCCTTCCGAGTTGTACGCGACGAGCGCCGTCAGCCGCTGCGTGAAGTTATCGTACGTCGCTTGCGACTGGGCGTCATAGTAAGAACGCGCCATGCCGTTGTTGCCGGACGTGCTGAAGATGAGCATGTTGTCCGAGACGCGCTGATACATCTCCCACTGACGGGCGAAGTAATCGAACAGTTCTTTATCCGTCGCCCCGGTCGCCGTCGCCTCATATTTCGGGGCGACCTCATTGATGCGGGCCCGGATGGCTTGCATCTCTGTCATCAACTCTTCTTTTCCGGCGACGTCTTCGGTGACGATATGTTCGAGCTCGAGCGCCCGATAGTTCGCGGCGAGCGTGTTCAACTCATGGGCGTAGTCGAGCCCTTTGTTCCAGTTGTTGACGATGTCGTCGGCTTGCTTGTTCGCATCGTTCAAGGACAGGAGCGAATAGCCACCGACCCCGATGACCATGAGGAGCGACAAGAGGACGAGCCCCCATAGCTTCTGGCGAATCGTCAGTCCTTTTTCGGTCCCGGCTTTCACCGATTTCGGCCGTCTTCGGAACGAGCGAAGCTTCGGTCGCCCGCTCAACTTTTGCCGCAAAGCTGACCAGTTTAATTTCTTCTTCATATATGTAGTCCCCTCTCAAACAAACGTTTCTTCCTATATCGACCGTTTTCAGAAAACTTTGAAGACGATTGACCAACATTAAAAAAAGATGGCTGAACGCTCAGCCATCTTTCCGAAGTTATTGGACGTTCAACACGGTCGTCGATCCTTCGATCATCTTGATCTCCGTCCACTTGACGACGTTCTTGCCGAGCGGGTCGTTCGCGACCATGAAGTCAGCGAGCGCTTTCACTTTCACCGGGTCGATCGGTTGTTTGACGTTGTTCAAACGGAAGCGGGCTACTTTATTGAACGTGTCCAAAAAGGCGATTTCGAGTTTTGTTTCAGTCATGATTCATTCTCCTCCTTAAATGTGGGTGTTAGACTAAGTCGTATTCGCGGACGACGGCGAGCGTGAAATCTTCTTGTTCGACCATGTCGATCATGAGATGGCCGAACGCCTCGGCCTCGTTGGCCGTGAGTGCCGCGCGGATCGGGCCGAAGCGTTGCGCTTTCTTCGTCGGTTTCAAACTTTCAAGGTCGTGGTGAGTCGTCAGGACGAGCGTCGCTTTCTTTTCTGTCAGCTGTGCCATGGGGAATGGCTCCTTTCGGGGGATGATTACGATTCAGAAGGACGGGTGGAGTCCAAGCGCTCGAGCAGCTGGATCATGCGCTCAAGCCGTGTCTCGATCCGGTGAAGCAGATAGAGCGAGACGACGATCGGAAATCCGAGGTTCGAGATGAGTTCGGGCCAACTCATGTGACCACCTGCTCATCGTGCCGGTTGTCAGTGGCGGGACGAGGGGATGCACGCATTGGGGGTTCCTCCAGTTTAGACCGTCACGTGGAATTCACGTGACACGATGTACGCGGCGGAGTCGACTGAAAGTAGTCCGATCAATAAATCACCGAACTGTTTGATCTCTTCGGTCTCCATCCGCGCACCGAGCGGACCGAAACGGACGAGCTGACGTTTGTCTTTACCGTCAACGAGCCGTTTCGTGTCGAGATAAAAGACGCTTGCGTATTCTCGATACACTGCCATATGTCTCACCTCCTTCGCCCCTATTAACCGGAGATCGGTAAGGTTTGCTCATTTTATTTCATTTTTGTGATTCATGACTATCGAACTATATTTTCTGAATATTAGTTCATCTCACCTCGGTCGGCTTTGTGATTGAGTTCTCATACCGTTTAGGGTATTGTTAAAAACGTTGATTCAAATTTCAAAATCCACCAAAAGTCCCACGAATTCATTTCCCCGCTTTCAAAAAACTGACAGTTAATTTCTTGAAAATCGGGTACTATACGAGGGAGGGCATTTTCATAATGCCAGTTTGACTTGAAGAAGGAGATATCTCAGATGAACAGCTTAGACATCGCACTCGCCACCCCTATTCCTTCCGCTCAATTCGACTTCGACCATACCGACCTGACCTTTCGCGCCACCGAATGGGAGACGTACCGTCCGGAACACGGGAAACCGTTCCAACAACGCGATCGGCACCTGACCGTCTATCCGCTCAAAGAACTGAGCCGAGCGTTCAGCGTCGCCGGCATTCCCCGCAGCCAGCAACAATTGATCAAATGGGAGACCGACGGCGTCTTGCCGCCTACCCCGTTCACGCTTGGCCGCAAACGGTACTATTCAGAAAATCAGATTCGCACGATCGTCGACATCGCATTGGAATGCGGGCTCCGGCCACGGACGCACGTCAAAAAGACGGGCTTCTCTGAATTGGCCCATAAAGAATTGTCGTACATACTCCAATTTGAACTAGCGGCTGAACAACCGCAAACATGAGAAAGACCGCCTTCCCTGACATAAAACAGGAAAGGCGGTCTTTATTGATGTGTACTCATAACTTCTCCCGCGCCGCTTCCGGCACGTCAGACGCCCCGACCTCATCGTACGACGTGACTGCATCGTCTTTCATATAAAGCATCAAGAAGGCACCTTGGCGTAACGCTTTAGCGGCGCTGAACGTGACGTTTTGTGGCTCGCCGTCTTTCGTGTACGCTTTCGTCTCATACGTATAACGGCGGACGACATCCCCCGAGTCGAGCGTCGTCTCTTCGACGTTCGTCACCTCCCCGACTTGAACATACACGTTCTCCTTGCCGAGCCGATTCCAGTCGATGTTGATCACCCCGACCGCCACGAGGACGAACGCGAGCGTGAACCCAATGATTTTCTTCATCTTAATTCTCTCCTTATAAGACAGATTTTGTGAAACGCCGGACCGTCACCACGTAATAGAGGGCGTAAATCGCAGAGTAGACGGTCATCCAAACGACGACCGGCACGGTGAAGTCCATCGCGAACAGACGCGAGAACGCGATCAAGGCGACGCTCGCATGGAGCAAGCCGAGCACATACGGCGCCAAGAAGACGACGGCGACTTGATGACGGATCGTCTGCTTGATGTCGCGTTTTGAGATCCCGACTTTACGCAACACCGCGTACGTCGCCCGGTCGGCCTCGGCTTCAGTCATCGTCTTGAAGTAGATGACGCTTCCGGTCGCGACGAGGAAGACGAGCCCGAGGAAACTGCCGACGAAGAGGAGCGCCCCGTTCACGGCCATCGTGTCCCGGTACAAATCGGTCGCGCTCGAGAAACTCGGTAGTCCGGATAAGCGTTCCGACAACGCCGCCTGGTCTTTATAGTCGGCGACTTTCACCGCGTGATACGACACCGCGTCACCGTCGATTGCTGCATAGACGTCGTCACGGGTGACGAGGAAGATGCCGCCGAACGTCATGACGTTGAGCGGGGTCGCTTCGATGCGCTCTTTGACGGGATACGTCGTGCCGTCGACTTCGACTTGATTCATCTCGTCATTGAACCGCTCATCAAAGAACGGGTCGACGAGACGCACTTCGTTGCCACTGAGGGCGGTCGGCTCCTCCCAATCGAGTCCGTCGACGAGCTGTCGATATGTCGATTCATCGATGACGCCATATTCGCGCTCCCCGTATTCATCTGGGACCCGTACCGTCTTTTTCCATACATCCACCTCGGCAATCACGTCCGCATCGATCGGTCGCGCGTCCCCTTCCCAGGCGAACGTGTACGGCGCGAACGACGTGACGTTCTCCTCGGCGTAGTAATAAAGACTGAAGATGGCGCCACCGGCCGTGATCGCCGTCGCGCTGATGATGCTGATGAGCGTGAGCGTCTTGGCGTTGCCGCGGATCCGGTATAACAGCTGTGACGTCGTCAACACGTTCAGGCGCCGCCACGACCAGTTCTCATTCGCTTTCATGCGGCCGAGGATGAAGACGAGGACACTATGAAACAAGAGCGCCGACCCGACGACCGTGAGCCCGATGATGAGGAGCGGCATGGCGAGGCTGAGCATTCTCCAAAGCGGCGACGTCAAATCCTGGAGCGCGAGCCAATAAGCGACGGCAAGCGTCACGACACCACCGAGCGCCGCGAACACGTTCGCTTTCGGGACGTCCTCCCCTTTTTTGTCGGCGTGGAACAGGTCGATCAGTTTGAACCGATAGATGACCCGATACCCTTGGAACGACGTGAACAAGAAAATGCCGAGAAAGACGAGAAACGTCTCGACGAGCGCCGACCGTGAGAACGCGAACCCGATCGACAAGTCACTGCTCATGAGCCGAAGCAGCACTTGCAACAGCGCGTTCGCCCCGACGACACCGAGCCCGATGCCGACGATGAGCGAGACGGCACCGATGACGAGATTTTCGAACAAGAGCAGCTGCCCGATCTGTTTCTTCCGGACGCCGAGGAGCGAGTAGAGCCCGACCTCACGCTTGCGACCCCTTAAGAAGAAGGCGTTCGAATAGGCGATGAACAAGGCGACGAAGATGAGCAAGATGAACGTCGAGGCGCTCATGAGCCCGCTGATCTGTTTCGACGTCTCGGCGAGCGCACTGATCTCGCCGCTATGTTTGAGCGTCGCGAACGTGAAGTAGATGATGATTGAAAAGATCGTCGTCCCGACGTAGAGCGCGTAGCGGGACAAGTTGCGGGCGACGTTCTTTTTCGCCAAATCAAAGAGCGTCATCGGACGCACCGCCTTTCAACTCTTCTAAAATCGCCTCATAGAACGCGTCGCGTGACGTCGCGCCGCGGATGAGTTCTTTCGACAGACGCCCGTCCTGAATGTAGAGGACGCGACGGCAGAAGCTCGCCGCATAGGCGTCGTGCGTCACCATCATGATCGTCGTCTCGGCCTCGTTCAGCCCGGCGAGCGTCTCGAGCAGGTCGGTCGCCGACTTCGAGTCGAGCGCACCGGTCGGCTCATCGGCGAAGATGAGCAACGGGTTCGAGATGAGCGCCCGGCAGACGGCCGTCCGCTGTTTCTGTCCGCCCGAGATTTGGTACGGGTATTGGTCGAGGATGTGGGTGAGCCCGAATCGTTTGGCGAGTGTTTCGACTTGTTGACGCGTCTCTTTGACCGGTGTCTTCGAGACGGCGAGCGGCAGCAAGATGTTCTCGCGCACCGTGAGCGAGTCGAGCAAGTTATAGTCTTGGAAGATGAAGCCGAGATGGTCGCGCCGGAAGTCCGACAGCGCCTCTTCGTCGAGCGTGGCAATATTCTTCCCGTCGACGAGGATGTCCCCTGCTGTCGGCGTGTCGATCGTCGCGAGCACGTTCAACAGCGTCGACTTGCCGGCGCCCGACGGCCCCATGATACCGACGAACTCGCCGTGGTCGATCGTGAATGAGACACCATCGAGCGCCTTGAACGTCGTATCGCCTTTCCCGTATGTCTTTTCAATGTGGTTGACTTGTAATAATGATTCCATGAATAGCACCTCTTTCTAACGACTACATTACAGGCGCCACCTTAACTGAAAATCACGCGTACCTTACGAAATCCTTAAATGGTATGATTTGTTCGAGAGGTGATCACATGGAACAACCACGCATCCTAATCGTCGATGACGAGAAAGATTTATGCACACTCATTCAAAAAGCACTCGAGAAAGAAGGCTTCACGCACATCGAGACGGCGCACACGGTGAAGGGCGGGATCGAGACGTTCCACACGTTCCGGCCGCACATCGCCATTTTGGATGTCATGTTGCCGGACGGGGAAGGCTATGACTTGTGCCGACAAATCCGGACGACGTCGAACATCCCGATCCTGTTCTTGTCCGCCAAGTCTGACGAGGTCGACAAAATCCTCGGCCTCGCCATCGGCGGCGATGACTACATCACGAAACCGTTCAGTCCGAAAGAAGTCGCTTTCCGCATCAAGGCACAGTTGCGACGGGTATCGATGTATGACGCCCCGGCGCAACAAGACGTCCACGTCGGCCCGTTCCGGATGAATGCGGACGGCAACGAAGTATATTTACATGACAACCGGCTCGAGCTGACGGCAAAAGAAGTCGGGCTGCTCGCCTGTTTCCTCCGCCACCCGAACCAGATCCTCAGCAAAGAGACGCTGTTCAACCGCGTCTGGGGCGAGGATTTTTACGGGTCGGACAACACGGTCATGGTGCACATGCGCCGCCTCCGTGAAAAAATTGAGCCCGACCCTTCCCGGCCGACGTATATCGTGACGGTCAAAGGGCTCGGCTATCGCTTTCACGTGTGAGGAGGACAAATGATGAAATGGAAACTGACCGGACGCTATCTCGTGTCCATCCTCCTCATCGTCGCGACCGTCATCATCTTGAACGTCACGATCCTCGTCGTGCTGCTCGTCAATGAGCGGACCGGGCTCGATGACGTCGAGAGCAATTCCGGCGAGACGTTCACCCGCACGTTCAACCAATATATGACGCTTGAAGACGGCGAACCGGTCGTGTCCGAGGCAGGGCTCGAGGCGCTCGAACGGAACAACGCCTGGCTCCAGGTGCTCGATGAGTCCGGGAACGTCGTGACGCAAGCGCGCGCCCCCGAGACGGCGCCCGACGCGTACACGCCGCTCGAACTGATTCACATCTATAAATACAAAGACGACGACTTGACGCTCTACTTCGTCGGCGGCTTCGAATCGTATAGCTATCTTGTCGCCTTCCCGGAAGCGACGGAAGGACGGCTCGTCACGATGATCGACCCCGAGTCGCTCATCGCCTACTTGTCGAGGGCAGGCCTCATCTTGCTCATCGTCGACCTCATCGTCGCCGCGCTCATCGGACTCGCGTTCAGTTCGCGCTTGACACGGCCCGTCTACCGGTTGACCGAGCGGATCGCCCAGCTGAAGGCACGCGACTTCTCGACCGTCGACCCGAAGCGTCCCGGCATCTATCGGCCCGTGTTCGCGAACTTGAACGACGTCTCGCAGACGCTCAAGACGTATGAACGGGAGCGCGAACAACTCGACGTCCGGCGCAAGGAATGGATGAGCAACGTCTCGCACGACTTGAAGACGCCGCTCGCCTCGATCCAAGGCTACGCCGAGTTGCTCGATGACACGGATGTCGACGAGACGGAGCGACGCCAGTACGCGGCCGTCATCGAACGGCAGGCGCGTTATATGAAAGAGTTGCTCGACGACTTCAACTTGACGATGCGGCTGCAGCACGGGGACTTCCCGCTCGAGAAAGTCGAGACGCGACTCGAGCCGTTCGTCCGCGAGCTCGTCATCGACGTGCTGAACGACCCGCGTTTCAGCCACCGCACACTCGAGTTTTCAAGTGTTGACGCGGCGACGCGGCAAATCGATGAGCACTTCATGAAACGGGCGCTCTTAAATTTCATCTACAACGCGCTCGTCCATAACGACGATTCGGTGCGCGTTTCGGTCCACGTCGACGGGGATACGATCACGATCGCGGACGATGGGCGCGGAATCGACGCGGCCGACTTGCCGTACATCTTCGAACGATATTATCGCGGCACGAACACGGACGATGCGCTCGGGAGCGGCCTCGGCATGGCCATCTCGCGCGACATCATCGAGGCGCACGGCGGGACGGTTGCCGTGACGAGTGAGACCGGCGCCGGGACGTCGATTCAGATCACGTTGCCGCAAGCTCCATGAAGACACAAAAAAGGTTCGCCGCGGCGAACCTTTTTTGTCATGTCGTCTCATATTCAGCGATCCACTGTTCAAGCTCCTCGATCGGGAGCGGGCGCGAGAAGTGGTACCCTTGCATCTCATCGCAACCAAGTTTCTTCAGCGTCCGGCGCTGGCTGTCCGTCTCGATGCCTTCGCATACCGTCTTCAAGCCGAGGCCGCGGGCGAGCTCGATGATCGACTGGACGATGACGTTGCCGGTCGGATCGTTCTCCGTCGCTTGGATGAACTGGCGGTCGATCTTGATCTCATGGATCGGATAGTGCTTCAAATAAACGAAGGCCGAGAATCCGGTGCCGAAATCGTCGATTGAGATCGAGAACCCTTCAGTCCGAAAGGCGACGAAAGCGCTCCAGCACGCCAAGGAGACGCGGACACCGTTCGTCTGGTACGACGCGAGCATCCTCGCGCAGCTCCAATGGGCCGCGCTCATCGAGCAGGCGCTTCCCGATGCGATCTCAAAAGGACAGATCACTGTCGCCTATCAGCCGCAAGTCGAGTTGAAGACGGGCCGCATCGTCGGCGCCGAGGCGCTCGCGCGATGGCGTCACCCGGAGATCGGGCAAGTGCCGCCGAACGAGTTCATCCGTATCGCCGAGCGTTCCGACCAGATCCTCTGGTTGTCGCACTCGATTCTCGACCAGGTCATCGCCCAGCTCATCGCTTGGCGGGACACGCCGTTCGCGGACATCTCGCTGTCGTACAACTTGTCGGCCCATTCGGTCGACCCGTCCATCGTCGCGAAACTGCGGGACTTGATCGAACCATACCCGTGGCTCCCGGACCGGCTGAAGATCGAGCTGACCGAGTCGGCCGACATCATGTCACACACGGGCGAGCTCGACCGGCTCGAGGACATCGCCGACCTCGGCTACTGTCTGTCGATCGACGACTTCGGGACCGGCTACGCCTCGTTCGAAGCGATCTGGCATTTGCCGATCCAAGAAGTGAAGATCGACCGGATGTATGTGAGCGGCAAAGCGAAAGACAGTACGTCGTTCCTCCGGGCCGTCTCCCGCTTCGCGAGTGAACAACAGCTCACCTCGCTCGCCGAAGGCATCGAGACCGAAGAAGACCTCATCCGCATCCTCGCCGAAGGCGTCGACATCGGACAAGGTTACTATTACGCCCCCGCCCTCGAGACGAACGCGTTCGAGGCGTGGGTACGCGAAAAAACGGGCCACCTCGAAACGTGACCCGTTCTGGCCGGCTGACCTCGTGTCAGCCGGCCTTTCGTTTGAACATGTTCAGCACGAGCTTCAGCGCGATCAAACCGAAGATGATCGGCAAGACGACCGGCAGCGAACCGCGCGGCAACAGCCCGAAGACGATGAACACCGTCATCCCGACCGTAAAGAACAGCTTGATGCCCCGGTCCGTCGTGAACTTGTCCCACTGCCAGACGAGCAAGAGCAGCGCGAGCGGCGGGAAGAAGAACGTCAGGAAAAAGAACGGCATGTTGCGCGTGTACCAAGGATTCATCGCTCGATCACCTCCTCATACAACGCCCTCGTCGCCGCTTCCGTATCGAGGTTCAAATAGATCGGTTTGCCGCTCCAGTCGATGCGGATGACCGGACCGACGTCCCGATTGATGAAGAGGAGCACGTCTTCTTTATAAATCGTCTTGAAATGACCGGTGAAGCGCCCAGTCGTCACCGACCCGTTCTGTCTACGCTCGACACCGGGGAACGACGTCAACATGACGGCCGTCATGTCGTCGTACGGCACGGTTTGACCATAGGCGCCTTCGATGACGAGCGCCGACTCGGTGAGGGTGACCTCGGTCGGCTGCGAGAACCAAATCAACAGGCCCGGCACGACCGTCAGCAACAGCACGGAGACGAGCGCGAGCGGGATCAGTTTTTTCTTTCCACCCGGACGAAACCGGCCGGACTCGTCAAAGATGTTGCCGTCATACGCTTGGGCACGCCATAAGATCACGACGACGAACAAGAGCAGCCCGATGAAGAACGGCTCGAGCGGGATGTTCAAACGGAACGTCTCGATGGCGGCGATGAGGAGAAAGATGACGCCGATCCCGTAACACATGATGCCGATGAGCCGGGCGACCGACTTGATATCGACGCGGTCTTTCCGTTCCTGTTTCATCGTATTGTACCCTGAGATGAGGAAATGCCAGCCGAGCCGATGGACGGCGAAGCCGAGGAAAAACATAAGTACTGCCGCGATAACTAAAACCCACATGGATGGTCCCTCCTTCTCTTCCATTCTACGTGAAAGCGAGGGAAACGTTCCAACAATCGTCAGACACGCATAAAGAATCAATCATCTCGTATACTGACGATAAATCAGGACAAGGGGGAATTCGATGTATCGCACGAAACAAGACTTCATCACCGATTGGGAAGCGTCATCCCTCGGCACGCTCGACGTGCTCCGCGCCGTCACCGACGACGCGCTCACACAAGCAATCGTCCCGGGGCACAACTCGCTCGGCTGGATCGGCTGGCACGTGACGACCGCGCTCGGCTACTTCACGAACTTGCTCGGCTTTCGGCTGTCGGCCTTGAAATCACTCGCGCAACCGGCCGCGGCGAAAGCGATCGCCGACCAATATGAACGGTACGCACGAGAGATCGCAGACACGGCCGAACAGTTCACGGACGCGTACTTGCTCGAAGAAGTCGACGTCCACGGCACGATGAGACCGCGCGGCGCCGTGCTCCGGATGATGATGGACCACCAGACGCACCACCGCGGACAGATGACGGTGTTGCTCCGTCAAGCCGGTTTACCGGTCCCGGGCGTCATGGGGCCGACGAAAGAACAGATGGACGCCTAAAGACCCGCCGCCGGCGGGTCTTTGTCATTTCACGAAAACAGGCTCACGTTTTCCACACGGTTGTCGTTTCTCCTCGTCTGGATACAGGAAAAGAAAGACAGTGCTATGCCATCAATCCGAGAGGAGGTCCGACATGAGCCGCTCCCCATTTTCTGACATCCCGTTCCGCACCGTCCTCACCACCTTGTTCATCCTCTCTTTTATCGCCGTCGCCCTCCTCACGTTTTGGAGCGGCTATTATTGGAAAGAAAAAGCCGAGACGTCACGGCAAGCGATCACGAACATGACGTACGCCAAAGACGTCTCCGGCGTCGAGAGCCATCTCATCCTGTATTATGTCGCCCGGCAATACGAGCTCGAGCGCGCCGAGACGTTCACGCTCGTCTCCGACCAATATCGGGACCAGGCGCTCGAATACAACGAGGCGCTCATTGATGACGCCCGCGTCGGGCTGTCCGCCAGGGAACGCGACGCCGTCCTCTCTTTCTCCGACAACATCGAGCGCGCGACGTCCGGTGTCGGCACGGACTGGTTCCGGCTCGTCCCGTTCGACTTGTTGAAGTCGCTCGACCGCCGTTGGATTTACGACGGGCTCCGCCAGACGAATCAGGACAGTTCCCTCTATGAGGCGACGGACGCCTTACTCCGGCTTCAGATGGCGTATACACGCAACATCGACCGCGTCTTCGTCCTTGAACCGAACCCCGAACTAATCGCCGAATTCGAGACGTCGCTCTTGCCTGAACAAGCGCTCCTGCAAAACCTCGTCATCGAACGGCCCATCCTCGCCGAGACGATCGACGATCGAATCGATCAACTGTTCACTGCCCTCGGCCAGTTGACGAACGCCGACGTCCCGTATGAGGCCCGTTACGTCAGCGCCGTCATCTTCTATGACCAGACGCAGCGCATGCTCGACGCGATCAGCGACAAGGCGCTCACCGCCTTAGAACGCGAACGTCGCCAAGAGCAGACGTATTACGTGCTCACGCTCCTCGTCGGCATGATGACGCTCGCCTTGCTCGCCTACAGCTTCGTCCGGTATCGCCACCGTTACGGTTTCGACTTGGTCCACTTGAAAGAGCGCGTGCTCGCCATCGATCCGATGCTCGACCCGCCGACCCAGTCGTTCCCGGAACGGCACGACTTCGCCCCGGTCGAACAGGAATTGAAGCGCATCGCCCGTGACATGTCGCATACTGTTCATCATCTCGAGGCCAAGTCGTTCGAACTCGCGGAAGTGCACGAACGGTGGTCCTCACTGTTCACCGAGACCGGGCTCGCCATCGCCTTGATCAACGATAAATCCGAGATCATCGAACGCAACGATGTGTTCGAACGGCTGATCGGGGAACGGAACTTGTACGAGTTCAACCAACTGTTGACGTCGACCGGGCGCCGCTTGTGGGAGGACGGGCTCACCCACGTCAAACAAGAGCAACGGCCGAGCGAGTTCATCTTGTTCTTCGATGAGGTGCCGCGGCGTTACATGAGCGTCAAGCTGTTGCCGCTCGAAGTCGCGAACCAACACCACTACTATTTGATTTTAGAAGATGTGACGGAACGGATCTCACGCGAGCAAGAAGTCGACCGGCTCGTCCGCTATGACGAGTCGACGGGCCTGTTGAATGCGTACGGGTTCGCCCAGGCGTTCAAAAAACGCGGGCTCGGTGCGGCGAACGGCGTCTTCGTCGTCTTCAAAGTGAACGACTACCAACACGTGTCGGATTGGTACGGCACCGAGTACGCCGAGGCAGCCTTGAAGCGACTCATCGACAAGCTCGCGAAACGGTTGAAAAAATATGCGACGAGTCAACTCGGACGCTACCGCGACAACACGCTCCTCCTTTTCATCCAAGACGTTGATGAAGGGGACAAAGACGAGCTCGAGGATTTATTCCCGCGTGACTGGGACGAACGGACAAGGCGCCAAGTGCTCGATAGCCAATGCGGGATGGCCGTCGTCCGGATGCAACCGTACGACGAGGCGCTCAAACGGGCGATGAACGCGCTCCAGCTCGCCACCGAACACCGGACGCGCATCGTCTGGTACGACGACGAGGTGCTGCGCGAAGTCGAACGGCTCGCCTTGATCGAACGGGCGCTCCCCGAAGCGATCGGGGCCCGGCAAATCCGGATCGCCTACCATCCGCAAATCGAGCTCAAAACCGGGGCCATCGTCGGGGCCGAGGCGCTCGCCCGATGGGACAGTCCCGCCCATGGCACCATCGCCCCGGCTGAGTTTATCCGGATCGCCGAGAAGTCGGACCAGATTTTGTGGCTCTCTTTGAGCGTGTTGAAACAAGTCATCGAACAGCTCATCGTGTGGCACGACTCCCCGTTGTCCGCGCTCACCGTCTCTTACAACTTGTCGCCGCGCTGTCTCGATGAAACGATCGTCGACGTGTTGATCGAAACCGCGGCCGAACATCCGTGGATGACCGATCGGCTCATCATCGAATTGACGGAGTCGAGCGACCTTCTCGACTATCCGACCGACTTGAGCCAGCTCGACGCGCTCGCCCGCATCGGCTATCGCCTGTCGATCGACGACTTCGGGACCGGGTACGCATCGTTCGAGGCGATCTGGCACCTCCCCGTCCACGAAGTGAAGATCGACCGGATGTACGTCAGCGGCAAGGCGAAAGACTCACTGTCGTTCCTCCGCGCCGTCGCCCGTTTCACCCGGGAACAGCGGCTCGTGCTCGTCGCGGAAGGGATCGAGACGAAGCTCGAGTTGAAGCGCATGATCGAGGAAGGGATCGAGATCGGCCAAGGCTATTACTTCACCGAACCGCTCGACGCGGAAACGTTCAGCGCTTGGGCCGAAGCGCGCATGAAAAAAGACGAGACCAGTTGACGGTCTCGTCTCGTTTTATTTAGACGTCGGGGTGTTCGTCTTCTTTTGCATCCGGCCGACACCTTCATATTGCACATCGCGTGGGTCGCGCGCGAATTTCCAGGCGTTGCGGCCATCGACCAATCGCTTCTGCCGCATCCCGGCGAACGCTTCCGGTTTCAAGTTGACGAGTTCATCCCACTCGGTGACGAGGATGGCGTAGTCGGCACCGTCGAGCGCTTCTTCCACTGTCTCCGCTTGGCGGTAGTCCCATGTCGCGAGCGGGTCGTACCCGACGACCTCGACTTCTTGTAGGAGCAGTTGCTGGGCGAGCGCGATCGACGGGGCGTCGCGCATGTCGTCCGTCCCCGGCTTGAAGGCGAGTCCGAGGAACGCGACACGCATGCCGCGGGTCACGTCGAGCTTCGACAGCAAGTAGTGGAGCTGCGCCGTGTTCGTCTCGGCCGCTGCCCGGATGACCGGCAAGTCGAGACCGTTCTCTCCGGCCACGTGGAGGAGAGCGTTCATATCTTTCGGGAAACACGAGCCGCCGTAACCGAGACCGGCGTTCAAGAACGAGCGGCCGATGCGCGGGTCGAGCCCCATGCCGTCGGCGATTGTCGTGATGTCCGCCCCGGCCTTGTCAGCGAGACGCGACAAGTCGTTCATGAAACTGATCTTCGTCGCGAGGAAGGCGTTCGACGCGTACTTGATGAACTCGGCATTGATCGGTGACGTGCAGACGAGCGGGACGCCGAGGCGACCGTATATACCCGCGAGCTCTTCACACATCTCGAGGTTGTCGCTACCGATGACGACGCGGTGCGGCTTCAACACGTCGGCGAGGGCGCGTCCTTCCTGTAAGAATTCAGGGACGATGGCGAACGTGTGCGCTGGATACATCACGTTGAGTAAATCCGTCGTACCCGGCGGCACCGTGCTCCGGATGACGATCTTCTGTTTTGCCTTCACCTCGGCGAGCACGTCGTCGACGAACGTCAAATCGCAACTGCCGTCCTCCCGGCTCGGCGTTCCGACTGCGAGAAACAAATAATCGACGCCTGCTGTCGCGGCGATCTCGTCTGTCAACGTGATCGCGTCAGCGAATTCCTGCAGTACCTCGGCCATGCCCGGTTCGTGGAACGGGATCGCGCCACTTCTCAATTGTTCGAGTTTCGGTCCATGTTTCTCGACGCCGATGACCTCGTGGCCTGCTTTCGCCAGTCCACACAACGTCGCCAGTCCGACGTACCCAAGACCAATGATTCCAATTTTCACGCTAGTTCCTCCTTCAATCATCTACTTTCAACTGTATCGAAACACCGCCCGTATGGGAAGACTTCAACGTGCCGCCACATTCGGTTTCATCGCTCGAAAGTGCGTGTTCACGCATGAAAATGCTATAATGGGTCAAAATGACGCTAGAAAGGACTAACCGCATGGGCTTACTCGCTTTCTTTTTGATCACGTTACTCATCTATTATTGGTTTCCGGTCCAGGGGGGACTGAAAACGTTCCTATTGATTCTCATCATGGTGAGCGGTTGGCTCTCCATCTTTGAAATCGTCTCCATTTTGGAAGCCCGTCCATGGGTCGCCGCCCCGTTGCTGCTCATCATCGGCCTCGTCGTCTGGAAGTGGCGTATAAATCGAAATCAGCAACAAAGGAGCGTTTGACGTGAGTCAGATGCTTTTTTTATTCGATGGAAAGTTGAAAAAACCTGCCAACGCCTCAGATTCTTCGCTCTCATAAAAACATCATCGCCTGTTCTTTCACGTTTTCAAACGGAACAGGAATAGATAAAGAGACTACCGAAATGAGGGATACGGATGACCGTCATGACATGGATCACCGCGGCGTGTGTCGCCGGCACGATCAGCATCATTTTCATCTGGCTCGCCGACGAGCCGGTCGAGCGCGTCAAACTGCAACTGTTCGCCACCGCGCTCTATCTCGTCCTCGTCGCGTCAACGATCTACTTCCACCAACTGGAACGAGACTTCGGCGAGGTGGCCCAAACGTTGTCGGCGGCCACGGTCGATCACGATGAACAGTTGCTCGCCTTGGAGGAGAAACACGCCGACGCATTGGCGTGGCAAGCGATTCAAATCGAGCGTGACGTGACCGAGAAGCTCGAGGCCCGCTACGCCGCCCGCGAGGACACAATGAAAGACCATCTGTTCTTGAAAGTCGTCGATCTAGAAGAAGTCATCAAGACGCAACGCGGCGAGATTTACGCCCTCGAGGACCGGCTCCGCGAGGCCGAGGCGATGAACGAGGAGCTCGCGTTCGCCCTCGCGGACGCCGAGCGCTTGATCGACACAACGACCGACGAAACGGAAAACATCGTCTTTTTTGAGACGTACGGATCGTGTGAGGACTTGAACGCCGTCTACCCGGACGGCGTCCCGCTCGAGCACGACGCCTATCTGCTCACGTTCGACACCGATTTCGACGGCGTCGCCTGTGGACAAAACGACACCCGCTGAACTTGTCAGCGGGTGTCGTGTGCGTTATTCGGTCGGTACGTCGACGACGTCGCCCGCCTTGATGTCCCCGTTCATCACCCGCTCCATCTCGTCGACGCTGAACGCGTCGAGCAGTTTGATGCCGTTGACATAAACGGTCGGCACGTAGTCGACGCCGAGGTCGCGTGTATACAAGCGGGCGTTCTGGATACCGACATCGACTTGCGGGGCGAGCAACGCCTCCGCGTCGGCCTCGAACAAGTCCGCGAGCCGGCGTACGTACGCTTCTGTCCCATAATCCTCGACCGTCTCGGCATCGAGCCCGATCTGACGCTGCACGTCATAGTAGCGTCCCGGCATGAGCCGTTCCGCGTTCGCGTCGACCGTCGCGAGCAGTTGTGACTTCTCGTTCAATAAGACGAGCGGCTGTCCTTTAAACGTCGCCTCCCCCGTCTCGAGGAAACGTGACTCGACTTCCGGCAAGACGCTCTCCATCCACTTCTTGCACCACGGGCAACTGTAATCGAACACGAAGACGATCTCATGCGGACCGTCCCCGAGCGCCACTTTCTCATCGAGCGGCAGTTCGTACGACGTGTATGTGAACCGTTCGCCCGTCTCGTCCGCCTCGCCCGTCGCGCAAGCCGCGAGCACCAACACCATTCCGACCATCAACCATGCCAATCGTTTCATATGCACCCTCCATTTGTTCACTATTTCACATAAATAGTTATAGCACGTCTCCTTTAAAACCTCGAGTGACGTTCTGTTCACAATTGCTCGGGCCAACAAAAAAGAAGCGTCCCGACGCGGGTCAGGCTCGCTCCATGATGATGTCTCGATTCAACCGTCCAATCTCGAGGAACCCGTGCCGGTTATAAAACCGGATGGCCCGGTCGTTGTCCGCCTCGACGTGGAGCCGCACGACGCGTTTCCCGGTGCGCTTCATCTCATCAGCCAACGCATCCAATAGCGTGTGCCCGCTCCCAGCCGGAACCTCCGGCAACACGCAAATATGACTGATGAACGCCACATCCGTATCCATGTACGCCGAGAGCAGACCGACGAGCCGGTCGTCCTGCCATAACTCGAACGATGTCGCCCGGTCGTGCAGCTTCTCGGCATACGCACGCAAGTCGACCCGCTCGGACAATCTCGTCGGGAACAAGTCGTCACACGCCTCGAGATGGGCCACGTAGTCGTCGACCGACCCGCGGCCGAGCGTGATCATACGTCCTCCAAGACGGCAGCGCCGAACCCGTCACGCCCGAACGCGTTGCCGTTATAGAGCAGGTAGTGGCGTCCCTTCATCTCGAACACGTGCGGATAACATTCCATGTCGGCGTCCCAACCGGTATCGCTCCGCTCGAACCCGAGCGCGGCGTCATCCCGCGTCCAGTCGACGAGGTCGTCCGAATAGGCGTAGCCGAGCCGATAACCGCGCGTCGGGTCGGTCCGGAAGCCGAACGTGTCGCGGAAGCAGAACACCATGTGATAGCGTCCGTCCGCCTCGAACACGGTCGGCAGCGCCTGGCTCTCGTCCGGGATGGCGTCCGGCACGACCCGTCCGTGCCGCGTGAACGACTGTCCGTCAGTCGATGTGGCGAGGGCGATCTTATACGTCCGTTCGGCGACCCCGTCCGGTCCTTCTTTCCACGTCGTGCCGTAAATGTAGTACATGTACTGCCGCTCGCGCGTGACGACGAACGGGTCCCCGACGAGGAACGGCTCATCGACACTCGCCGACAGCACCGGCCCGTCCCCGAGCCGCTCGAACGTCAGCCCGTCGTCACGGCTGACCGCAAGGCCGATCCCTGTCTCGACCGACACCGACTCGCGGCGGCTCCATCCGCTCGTGTAGCCGTATAAGCCACCCTTCGTCCGGGTGACGTGGAACGGGAAGATGCCGTGCTCGTCGAACGTGCCGAGCTTGCCGAGCGGGATGACCGCTTCGTGTGACACACGGATCACCTCGAACGCAGGCGTCATATCGACGTAGCGGACGTGGCTCTTGAACGTGCCGTCCGTGTCCGGCTCCCGCGTCGAGAAATAGATGCGGACGAAGTCATCGAAGACGAGCGCCTGCGGCGACTGCGCGAACGCCGAATAGTCACCGAAGAAACCGTACGGCTCTGGGTCGAAGATGTGTCCGAGCTTCTTCCATCTCATGTCGTCCCCTCCTTCCGTTCGGCGATGCCGAACCCGGCCCGTCCGACCTCGTTGCCGAGGTATAACAAATAGCGTTTGCCGTTCAGCGTGAACGTGTGCGGATACGCGACCATCTCGTCGTCGAATCCCGTCTCAGCGCGCGTGAACTTCATGACCGCATCGTCCCGCGTCCAGTGGAGGAGGTCCGGTGACGACGCGTAACCGAGACGATACGTCCGTTCCGGGTTTTTCCGATAGTCGGTCGCGTCGCGGTAACAGAAGAACATGTGATAGCGGCCGTCCTCATAGAAGACGTCCGGGCTCGCCTGCGCCTCGTCGGGAAGCACGCTGTCGATCAAGTCGCGGTGCTGTTTCTCCCACGTCACACCGTCTGTCGACGTCGCGAGACGGATTTTATACACCGGCTCTGGGCGCTCCCCGTCTAGAATCCATTCGCGTCCGGCGATATAGAACAAGTACCACGTGTCATTAAAACGTCGGATCTTCGGCCCGCTCAAGATGAACGGTTCGTCGAGCGTGTACGACAGGATCGGTCCCGGACCGACACGCTCGAACGTCTTGCCGCCGTCCCGGCTGACGGCCTTGCCGATGTTGACGTTGAACGGGACCGACACGGTGCGCGTCCAACCCCCGTAATAGGCGTGCACCTCGTCACCGACGTCGATCGCCGAGAACGGATAGACGCCGAACTCGTCGAACGTCCCGCGCGCCCCGAGCTCGAGCACCGGACGCTCGCTCACCCGCAGCACCGAGAAGTCGTCCTTGTCGACGTCGACGTAACCGCTGTAGCTGACGTACCGTCCGTCGACCGGTTTCGGGCGGCAACTGAAATAGATGCGCAAATACGTGTCGCGCTCGAGGACGGACGGCGCTTGCGCGAACGCGTCCATCCAGTCGAGGTCCGCGTCCCGTTCCGGGCTGAACAACAGCCGCCGGTTCTCCCATTCATACGTCTTCACCGTCTCCATCTCGTTCACCCTTTCGCGTACATCGTTTCGTAGTACGTTGCGTACTCACCCGATACAATCCGATCGACCCATTCGGGATGTGTGACGTACCAGTCGATCGTCTCGCGCAAGCCCTGCTCGAACGTATAGAGCGGACGCCAGCCGAGCTCGGTCGTGATCTTCGTGTTGTCGATCGCGTAGCGGCGGTCGTGTCCGGGCCGGTCGGCGACGAACGTGATCTGCGAATCGTCACGCCCAAGTTGTGCGAGGATGAGTCGGACAATCGTCAAGTTCGTCATCTCGTTATTGCCGCCGATGTTGTACACGTCACCGACACGTCCACGCTCGGCCACCGTCCAGATGGCGTGGCAATGGTCGCTCACGTGGAGCCAGTCCCGGATCTGTTGGCCGTCACCGTACACCGGTAGCGTCTCGCCGCGCTCGGCGCGTTGGATCATGAGCGGGATGAGCTTCTCCGGGAACTGGTACGGGCCGTAGTTGTTGCTGCAACGGGTGATGTTGACCGGCAATCCGTACGTCTCATGATAGGCGCGCACGATCAAGTCCGAGCTCGCTTTCGACGCCGAGTACGGACTGTTCGGTGCGAGCGGCGTCGCCTCGGTGAAATATCCGTCCGCACCGAGCGTGCCGTATACTTCATCCGTCGAGACGTGGACGAACTTGACGCCTTCCCGATAGTCCCGGGAATGTTTGTCGTCCGGCGCCACGTTCCAGTGCCGTCTCGCCGCATCGAGCAGTACTTGCGTGCCGAGCACGTTCGTCGTCAAGAACACGTCCGGCTCGAGGATGCTCCGGTCGACGTGCGACTCGGCCGCGAAGTGGACGACCCGGGTGACGTCATAGTCCCGGAACACCGCCTCGACCGTCGCTTTGTCACGGATGTCCCCTTTGACGAACACGTAGCGCGGGTCGTCGATGTCTTGGAGCGTCTCGAGGTTGCCGGCATACGTCAGCGCGTCAAGGTTGATGATGCGCCACGACGCGTTTGCCAGTAGCATCTTTATGAAGTTTGATCCGATGAACCCGGCTCCGCCAGTTACGAGTAAAGTCTTCATGCTCCTCACGCTCCTCTTCTAAAAGGGATAAGATGTACTGCCCGTAGTCCGTCATTTTCAACGTCTGCCCGATGTCGCGCAATTGGCCCGAAGTAATGAACCCACGGCGCCAGGCGATCTCCTCGAGACAGGCGATGTAGTAGCCTTGCCGCTCCTGCACCGTCTGGACGAACACCGACGCCTTGATCATCCCTTCCGGCGTCCCCGTGTCGAGCCACGCCATCCCACGCCCGAACAAGACGACGTTCAAGTCGCCCGCCTCGAGGTACATCTGGTTGATCGACGTGATCTCGAGCTCACCGCGCGGCGACGGCTCGACCCGTTTCGCATACTCGACGACGCGGTTGTCATAAAAGTAGAGGCCCGGGACGGCGTAGTTCGATTTCGGTTGGGCCGGCTTCTCTTCAATTGACAAGACGCGGCGATTCTCGTCGAACTCGACGACGCCGAACGCCCGCGGGTCTTTCACCGGATAGCCGAACACGGTCGCGCCTTTCGTGCGCCCTTTCGCGTCACGGAGGAAGCTCGTCAAGTCGGGGCCGTAGAAGACGTTGTCCCCGAGGATGAGGCAGACCGAGTCGTCCCCGATGAAGTCTTCGCCGAGAAGAAATGCGTCAGCGAGGCCGACCGGTTTCTCCTGCACTTTGTACGTGATCGACACGCCGAGCTGATGGCCGTCACCGAACAGTCGCTCGTAACCGGCGATGTCTTTCGGTGTCGAGATGAGCAGGATGTCTTGGATCCCGGCGAGCATCAACACCGACATCGGGTAGTAGATGAGCGGCTTGTCGTAAATCGGGAGCAGCTGTTTCGATACGGCTTTCGTCATCGGATAGAGCCGCGTGCCATTGCCGCCGGCTAAGATGATTCCTTTCATGGTCGATTCCCTCCTTCGATGATCACGTCACAGATGCGGTCCACCATCTCCATCGTCAAATCCGGGTAGAGCGGCAGCGTCAAGATGCGGTCCGACACGTACTTGGCGTTCGGGACGTTCGCCTCGAATGCATAACAGGCGAAGTCGGTGACGAGCGGATAGAAATATTTCCGGGCGAAGATGCCGTGCTCGGCGAGCCAATCCATCATCTCGTCGCGGCGCCGCCGGTCGCCTTTGAACAGGACCGGGTAATACGCGTAGTTCGATTCCGTCCCCTCTGCCCGCCGGTTCAATCGTAGCGTCGGGACGTCCTTGAGCCGCTCGTCGTAGCGTTCGACGATGGCACGGCGCTTCCGGACGTCATCTTGGAAGCGGGGCAAGTTGCAGCGGCCCATCGCCGCCTGGAACTCGTTCATCTTGGCGTTGCCGCCGACCGCTTCGACCGACTCGGGGCCGGTGATGCCGAAGTTGACGGCCAAGTCGACGGCCGTTTTGAACGCGCCGTCGCGATAAGCGAGCGCGCCGCCCTCGATCGTATGGAACACTTTCGTCGCGTGGAAACTGAACATGCTCATGTCCCCATATGTGGCGATGCTTTGACCGTCGTGCGTGACGCCGAACGCATGGGCCGCGTCATAGAGGACTTTCAGCCCGTACCGTTTGGCGATGCGGTCGATCTCCTCGACGTGGCAGACGTTGCCGTACACGTGGACCGGCAGAATCGCGGTCGTCTTCTCGGTGATGAGCGCCTCGAGCTTCGTGACGTCGATCGTATAGTCGATCGGGTTGATGTCACAAAACACCGGGGTGATGCCTTTACGGACGAGCGCGTGCGTCGTCGAGGCGAACGTGAACGGGGTCGTGATGACCTCGCCGGTGAGTCCGAGCACGTCGATCGCCGTCTCGAGCGCCAAGTGCCCGTTCGTGAGCAGCGAGACGTACGGGACGCCGAGGACGTCCGTCAGCTCGGATTCGAGGGCGCGGACGTGCGCCCCGTTGTTGCTGAGCCAACGCGTCTCAAAGAGCGGCCGGATCATCTCGACGTAAGCCTCGAACTCAGGCATCGACGGCCGTGTCACTTGGATCGGCGGGGCCAGATCGTGTTGTGGTAAATTCATCTCCGTTTCCCTCCTTTACGGTTAGACGAGTGTATAAGCGTCGAGCAACTGACGCACGTCTCGTCTCGAATTGAACATGAGCACGTCGATGATCGACAAGTTCGGGACGAACGTGTTGCCGAACTGCCGATACGTGACGGTCCCCATCTCGATGAAGTCGAGGCGGACACCGTCCCGGCCGAACCGGTCTTTGTCGTAGAGCGCCCGTCCCCCGATCGCATTGATGTAATGGTCGGCCCCGAGGTGATGGCATAGGTCGAGGACGAGGTCGCCGCATTTGAGCGTCTTGTCGTTCGCGAGCGATGACGCATAGAGGAGCGGCGTGTCGAGCCCGATATAGTTGCGGATCTCGGTCAATTGCTTGCCGAGATAGACGGCGACGTTTCGTTCGTCGTCGCGGATGAGGCGGGTGACGAGCGGCATGACGTCGCCATAGAACGGCGCTTTCTTATAGGCGTGCTCGAGCAAGCGGAGTTGATAGCGGTCATTCGCCTTGTCGTCTCGCCGGTCATGCTCGTTGATCTTTCGATGTTGCGACATGTGGTCGATCGTCATGTGGATCGGTTTCGCCGCGCCGTCGAGCAAGATCTGGTTGCGATGGATCCAACCGTGTTTGATGAATTGCACGTCATCGAGGATGACGAATGCGTCGACGGCCGCCATCAGTTGGAAGTAGCCGAGGTATGGGAAGTAGTACGGTTGCATGATGGCGAGTCTCATCCGGTCCACTCCTTTAGGCAAATTGACGTTCCCGGAGCCGAATGAGCCATTCGGTCACGAGCGGTTGCTTGACCATCAAATACGGGCGGATTCGATCTTTGCCGACGAAGCGGTCGAGATACCGGTCGTAGCGCGGCGACTTCAAAGCGGCATGGTCGCGTTTCAACCGATGGAGCCCGACCTCGAACGAGATGCGCGACAGCTCGAGCTCCTCGTGGAATTTTCCTTCCGTATATGCGTCGAACGTGTCGAGGAACGTGATGAACGCCTCATGGCGCTTGATGTCGCGCTCCCGGTTCCCTTCGTTCCAGATCGTCGTCGCCGAACCGACGACACCGTAGCGATAGACGCTCATCGCCTCGGGCATGTAGTAGGCGTAGCCTTTGCTCGCCACGTACAGCTTCATCGAGCCATCGCTCGCCGGCGTGTCTTTCAGCCAGTCCGGGGCGTTCGCGATCAAGCCGTTCGGATACAGCATCGACATCGTCGGGATGAAGCCGAGCAGTTGCAACTCGCCGGCCGTGTACGTCCGGGCCGTCTTCGAGGCGAGCAACTTGTTCTCCGGCAGCCACGGGATGACGCGCCAGTCGACGTGCACGTGGCCGTCCATCTCGACGTAGGCGTCGTGGAAGCAGAGCGTGCAGTCCGGGTGTGCCTCCATATAGTCGACTTGCTTTTGCAGCTTGTACGGGTCGGTCCAATAGTCGTCGCCGTCACAGAGGGCGACGTATTTACCGCGGGCACGCTCTTCGTTCAACCGGTTGATGAACACGCCTTTCGAGTATTGGTTCTCCGTCTGATAGATGACCCGGATCTTGTCCGGGTGCTTCTCCTCGTAAGAGCGGATGATGTCGGCCGTCCGGTCGGTCGACGCGTCCTCGTGGATGAGGATCTCGAAGTCGAAGTCCGTCCGCTGCGCGAGGAAGCTCTCGATCGTCTTGCCGATATACGCCTCGTGGTTGTACGTGATGCAGTTGATGCTCACCATGATCATCGCGCTTCCCCTCCTTCCATGACCTCTTGTCCGTCGACCGTTGCGGCGAACGTGTCGGGCCGGCTCGGGTCGAACGGTTCGTTCACCCACATGACGGTGACGAGGTCGGTCGTCCCGACGTTTTCAATGTTATGGACGTAGCCGGCCGGGATGTCGACGACTTCGAGCGTCTCCCCGCTCACATGGAACGTCATGATTTCTTCCATGCCGACCGGCCGCAATCGGATGACGCCCTCGCCGCTGACGACGAGGAACTGTTCATGTTTCGTGTCGTGCCAATGCTCGCCTTTCGTGATGCCGGGCCGCGCGACGTTGATCGACACTTGGCCCCGGTCCGGCGTCTTCAAAAATTCAGTGAACGAACCGCGGGCGTCCCGGTGCATCGTGAGCGGCGTGACGATCCGCTCGCGCGGCAGATAACTCGTGTACGTACTGTACAGCTGTTTCGTGAACGCGTCGGCCAAGTCCGGCACCCCGCGCGCCTGCCGCATCGCCTCGAACGTCTCGAGCGTGCGGACGACGTCGATCAAACGGACGTCATGCGCCTCGACGGACGGATAGAGGCCGATGTCTTCACGCAGCGTCTCGAGGAACGAAGTGACGACCGTGTCGACGTGGGCGAGGGTGAGCACGCGTTCCGGGTCGGTGACGGTGATGGCCTCGCCGCGGGCAATCTGATGACAGAACGTCGTGACGGCACTGTTGTAGAACGGGCGCCCCCACTTCCCGAACAAGTTCGGCAGCCGGTACAAATGGACGCGCGTCTCGGCCCGTTCGCCATAGACGACGAGCACGTCTTCGGCCGCGCGCTTGCTCTCGCCGTATGGGTTCGCCGCTAGCGCTTGCGTCGACGAGGCGAAGACGACCGGCACCGGATTGTACGATAACAGCTCGGTCGCGATCAACTCGGTCAAGTCGACGTTCCCTACCGTGAACTCGGCCGGGTCATCCGGACGGTTCACACCGGCGAGATGGAAGACGAAGTCGGCCCGGCGCAGCATCTCGCTGCGTGCGGAAGGACTCGTCTGTTTCGTGATGGGAAGGACGTGGTGCCCCGCCGCTTGCAAGGCGTGCGCCACGTGTCTTCCTAGAAAACCGTTGGCGCCGGTGACGACGATATCCATAGTTTCTCCTCCTTTTTTCGGTTCGGCAGGACGTGCAAGTTCACCCAGCTCTCCGGCGCATCGAGCAGACGGAGCATCGTCTCCGTGTCCGTGAAGCGAAGGACGAGACTGCCGAGCGATTTGTTCGCCCCGTCAAAGCGCGGGATGTTGGCCCCGACGGTGTACACCAAGTTCGACTTGATGATCTCGTAGTCGTCCGGTGTGAAACTGAGGCCGACGAAGCGGCCCGGGACTTGGCTGCCGAGGATGAAGTACGATGACGGCACGGTCACCGGCTTCATCTCGAGTGTGACCGGAAGACCGAGCGCGAGGTCGATCGTCGCGCTCACCATGTCGACGCCCGTCGCCTGTTCGATCACTTGCGGGATGTAGTTGCCGCCGTTGCGCGGGCCGATGTCCATCAAGTAGACGTCGTCCCCGCTGACGAAGATATCGAAGTTGAGCGGCCCGTTCTTCAAACCGATGCGCGTGATCATGCGCTGGAGCGTCTCGTGGACGTTCGTCAAGACGTGCGGCGGTTGGACACTTGGAAAGCTCGCGGCGACGGGTGCGAACGGGTTGACGCCCCGCGTGTTGAAATGGCTGTTGCCGAAGCAACGAAAGACGAGCTCACCGTCGAGGACGAAGCCGTCCCCGGCGACTTGGTAGCCGTCGCGTTTGATGAACTGTTCGACGACGATCTCCCCGCCTGGTGAGACGGCGAAGGCGGCCGCGAGTTTCTCACGGATCTTCCTGGGTGGGTCGCTTGCCGAGATTTTGCTGATCCCTTTGCTCCCGGACGAGTCGGCCGGTTTGACGACATGGTTGCCGCGCATCGTCGATAGCGCCGACACCGCGGTCTCGAGTTCCGTGAACGCGTACGCCTCGGGCGTCGGGAAGCCGTTCGCTTTCAAGAACGCCCGGAACTTCGCTTTGTTCGTCAGCGTCTCGACCGTTTGGAACGGGTTCGTGACGAGCCCGAGCGCTTCTCCGACGTAGGCGGCGGTACGGGCGGCCGGGTCCGAGGCGTAGGCGATGATGCCGTCGATCCCTTCCTCGTGGGCCAACTCGAGCACGGCGTCACGGTCGAGCGAGCTCACACAATAATACCGGTCGGCGACGTTACGACCCGGATTGTCCGGTAGGTAGTCGCATAGGATCGTGAAGATCCCCTTTTCTTTCGCTTTCAAGATGACTGGCACTTGATGCATCGCTCCTCCGAGCAGCATGAGCTTGACCATGGTGTTGTTCTCCTTTGTCGTCAGATGAAATGATGGATTGAATGAAATCTCGGTACGTCGCCGCCGTCGCCGTGTTGCGACGATGGTCGACGTTTTGTTTCGACACGGCCCCGTGAATCCAGAGCAACCGCGGGTCATCCAAATACCGGCGGAGCGACGCGGCGAGTGAGGCGGCCGTCGGCTCACATTTGAAGCAGTTCTCCCCTTCCTGCAAGTGACGCGCCACGTTGTCGACGTGATGGCTGACGATGACGCCCATACCTGACGCGCACGCCTCGACAATCGTCAAGTTGCCGTTCGAGTACGTCGCCGGCAAGACGAGGATGTCGGAATCCCGGTAGACGAGATGCAAGTCGTCCCACGACGCGATTTGGTCGAGGAACGTGACGTCCTCGAGCCCGTGCGTCGCGATGAACGCACGACACGCCTCGTACAAGTGGCCGTCCCGGTTCAAAGCGAGCGACACGTGCGGATAATCCGCCTTCAGCTGCCGGTACGCCTCGAGGGCGACGAGCGGCTGGTAGCGTTCGACCAACCGGTTCGCGAACAAGATACGCACCGGGTCGTTCGGACGTTTCAACCGGAGCGGATGGTCGAAATACGCCTCGATATCGATCGGATACGGGGCGTTCACGACTTGGTCGGCCCGAAAACCGAACTCGTCGACGAACTGGTCACGGGCGACTTGTCCCATGCCGAAGATGAGGTCGGCGTCTCGGAACATGGCGCGGAACAGTTGCGTCTTCTTCGGGCCGCTCGCCCGGGTGAGCAGTTTGTCCGACCCCGCGTCCTCGTCGTCAACGATGCGGATCGGCTCGCTCAAGATGACGACTTTCATGCCGAGCCATCGTGCATACCGTAGCAGGAGCGCATGGAACGGGGTGAAGCCGCCGAGAAGGAGCACGTCCGGTTTAAAGCGATATAGCTCTTTGAACACGTTTAGCGATACGTAATTGAGCCGACTCGTATAGATCGAACCGCTGAGCACTTTGCACCGTTCCCCGAGCGGCACTTTCCACCACGTCGGGCGCCGGTCGATCAGCTGTTCATAAAACCAGAACTCGGTCTCGAAATGTGCCTGGAGCGCGTCACAGAACTTGACTTGATACGGCGCGGCGATGTTCGAGAGGAAGACGAGACGCGGTTTCATGGCGTCACCCGATTCGTTTCGTCGATGCCGGAAGGTGCCACGCCGCCAGTTCTTCTCGGATGTAAGGGAGCGTCAAGAGGAGCTGTTTCACCGCCTCGACGTCGAGCTGCTCCGTGTTGTTCGAATTGTATTCGCCTTGGACGGTCAGCTCTTGGCTGCCTTCACTGAAATACTTGTCATAGTTGAGGTCGCGGTTGTCGGCCGGGACGCGGAAGAAGCCGCCCATGTCCTCGGCGACGACATGCTCTTCGCGCGTCATGAGCGTCTCGAACGCCTTCTCGCCGTGCCGCGTGCCGATCACTTTCACCGGATTGTCGACACCGAACAGCTGTTTCAGCGCCTCGGCGAGCACACCGATCGTCGAGGCCGGTGATTTTTGGACCATGATGTCGCCGGCGTGCGCATGGTTGAACGCGAAGACGACGAGTTCGACGGCATCGCTCAAACTCATGAGGAAACGAGTCATGAGCGGGTCGGTGACGGTGAGCGGCTCGCCTTGCTTGATTTGTTCGACGAAGAGCGGGATGACCGAGCCGCGCGACGCCATGACGTTGCCGTAACGGGTGCCGCAGATGAGCGTCTGCTCCGGCCCGACGCCGCGCGCCTTGGCGACGAACACTTTTTCCATCATCGCTTTCGAGATGCCCATCGCGTTGATCGGATACGCCGCCTTGTCGGTCGACAGGCAGATGACTTTCGCCACGCCCGCCTCGACGGCCGCGTTCAACACGTTCTCCGTGCCGAGGATGTTCGTCTTGACGGCCTCGATCGGGAAGAACTCGCACGACGGCACTTGTTTGAGCGCCGCGGCGTGGAACACGTAGTCGACGCCGTACATCGCGTTCTTCACGCTGTTCGGGTCGCGGACGTCACCGATGTAAAATTTGAGTTTGTCGTCGTTGTAGCGTTTACGGATGTCTTCTTGTTTTTTCTCGTCACGCGAGAAGATGCGGATTTCTTTGATGTCGGTATGGAGGAAACGCTCCATGACGGCGTTGCCGAAAGAGCCGGTCCCGCCCGTGATGAGGAGTGTCTTGTTCGAGAACATGAGGAGTCTCCTTTCTAGGTGTGTGATCAAGGATGTCAGGAGTCGTGTATGGAGTCTTTTACCCGCCAAATTTGAAATGAATTGGTAATACGAGGGAAGCGTCTATCATTTTTTCGCAACATGCGTCATCTCTTTTTCTTTCAGCGGGACGGCCTCAGGCGGGGTGACGCTCCCTTCGATGATGCCTTCCTTGAGCAGGACGTTGCGCACGGTCATGGCGAGGCAGAGCAAGTCGAGCCGGTGACCCATATGACGGACGTAATCGCCGTCAAGCTTCGCCTTCACGTCGATCGGCAGCTCGTCGCGGCCTTTCACTTGCGCCCAACCGGTCAGGCCGGGCACGACATGCGTCGCCCCTTCCTTCCGCCGCGCCTCGATCAAGTCGTCCTGGTTCCATAGTGCCGGGCGCGGCCCGACGAGCGACATGTCGCCTTGCAGGATGTTGATCAACTGCGGCAACTCGTCAAGGCTCGTCTTCCGGAGAAAGGCGCCGATTTTCGTGATGTGTTTCGTCGCGTCGTTGAACAAGTGCGTCGGCACGTCGTTTGGCGTGTCGTCCCGCATCGTCCGGAACTTGTAGATCCAAAACAGCGTCTCGTCCCGTCCGACGCGTTGTTGTCGGAAGAAGACCGGCCCTCTCGAGTCGAGCTTGATGAGGACAGCGAGCATCAAAAACAACGGGGCGAGCACGACCAGGGCGGTCGCGCTCACGAGTACGTCAAAGCGGCGCTTCTGGTTCAAGTAGCGCATCGTTCACACCTCCTTCGTCTCGTGACGGACCGGCTCTTGTTTCCACACCTCGCGCATGACGTAGTCGGTGTACGACAGCAAGATGCGGAGCACCTTGTCCGACACGTTCGGCATCGCGTAGTCGGCGACGAGCCGCAGCGGCGTCTCTGTCTCTTCGAGCACGCGAAGCGCCTGGAGCACCCGGTCGCGTTTCAGCCCGACCATCATCGCCGCCCCTTCTTCCATCGCCTCCGGCCGTTCGTGCGCCTGACGGATGTTGAGCCCTTTCAGCCCGAGAATCGAGCTCTCCTCGCTTATCGTGCCGCTGTCGCTCAAGACCGCCTTCGCGTGCAGTTGCAGCTTGACGTAGTCGCTGAACCCGAGCGGTTTGAGCGTCTGGATGTGCGGATGGAGTGGCACGCCCGTCTCGCGGATCCGTTTCGCCGTGCGCGGGTGCGTGCTGACGATGAGCGGCACGTCGTACGTCTTCGCGACGGCGTTCAGCGTCTCGATGAGGTCATAGAAGTTCTCGTCCGAAGAGATGTTCTCGTCCCGGTGCGCCGAGACGACGAAGTAGCCGCCTTCCGTCAACCCGAGCCGTCCGAGCACGTCCGAGCGGTCGATCTTGTCGCGGTGGCGCGTGAGCACTTCGTACATCGGGCTGCCCGTCTTGATGATGCGGTCGGCCGGGAGTCCTTCTTTCAACAAGTACTCGCGGGCGATGTCGCTATACGTCAAGTTGACGTCGGCGATATGGTCGACGATGCGGCGGTTCGTCTCTTCCGGCACCCGCTCGTCGAAGCAACGGTTGCCCGCCTCCATATGGAAGATCGGGATCTTGTGGCGCTTCGCGGCGATGGCGGCGAGGCAGCTGTTCGTGTCGCCGAGGATGAGGACGGCGTCCGGTCTCTCCGCGGCGAGCACCGGGTCGACGGCGATCAAGATGTTGCCGATCGTCGCCATCGGTCCGTCGGCCGAGGCGTCGAGAATGTAGTCCGGCGTCTGGAGCCCGAAGTCTTCGAAGAAGATCTCGTTCAGTTCATAGTCATAGTTCTGGCCGGTATGGACGAGGACGTGGTCGATCGCGTCGGACGCCTCGAGCTTATGGATGACGGCAGACAAGCGAATGATTTCAGGCCGTGTCCCGACGATGGTCATCACTTTCAGTCGCTTCATGGGGTTCCCTCCTAGGATGTGTGATGGATGGATAGGATACGGAGCTTCACTTGGGCGAAGAGTTGACGGATGAGCCCTTTCTCACTGTCGTCAAAGGCGAGCAGCCACATGATGACGGTATAGAGAAGGACGAACCCGATGCCTTTGACGGCGAGCCCGAACAAGTTCGTCGCCGGGAACAGCTGTTGGATGCCCCAGCCGAGCGCCGTGTAGATTGCGAGCCCTGGTAACAGTTTCAAGTGGCACGCCCGAAAGAAGCCTACGACATCGAGCTTCAGTACGCGGTAGTAGATGACGTTCATGTAGAGGACGAGCCCGACCGTGTTGCCGAGGCAGATCGCGAAGGCCGCCCCGATCGGTCCGTAGATCGGGATGAGGAGCGGCGACAGCGTCATGCTGATAACGGCGACGATCAAGGACGCGAACGCCCGGTACTTCACTTTGTTCTCGGCGATGAGCGTCGTGTTGCCGATGTCTTGCGTCAGCGTCACGAGGCTCGGGGCGACGAGGAGGAGCGCGATGTAATACGAGTCGTTGAATGCCTCCCCGACCCATAAGTGCATGAACTCGCGGCCGAGGATGAAGAACGACGTGACGATCAAGCCGACGATATAGAGCTGGATGCGGCCGATGCGGACGAAGAGCGTGGCGATGGCGCCCCGGTCGTCGCGCGAGATCATCCGGCTCACTTTCGGGAGGAACAAGAAGCCGAGCGCCGAGGCGATCGTCCAGACGTAGCCTTCGATGACCATCCCGACCGAGAACAAGGCGATCGAGGCGCTGCCAGCGAGCATCCCGAGCAGGCTCGGGGTGATGTTCAAGACGAAGCGCTGGGCGACGAGCGTCACCGTGCTCCACGACGTGAAGCTGAAGATGTCTTTATAGATGCCGGGATCCCGTTCGGTGAAGTTGGCCCGGACCGTCGTCTTCCGCCGGATGAAGACGTACTCGATCAACAAGACGAGCGTGCCGACGAAGGCGTTGACGAGGACGAGGGCGTACAGCCCGTACCCGAGGGCGAGCGCCGTCACCATGAGCACGACGGTCGCAATCTTTTCCCCGAGATGGAGCGCGCTCGCGAACAAGAACTGCTCGTGCGAGACGAGGATGCCCGAGAACGGCTTCGTCGGGAACGACACGACGATGAAGAGACCGGCGATGATGTAGAGCACTTTGAGCGAATCGAGCTCACCCGGCGTCAGCCCGGCGTAAATCGAGTCGAGGAAGAAGTAGACGACCGCCAAGATGATGAACAACGCGATGGCGAGCCCGATGAACAGCTTATAGGCGACACCGAGGAACCGGGCCGCCTTCTCTTCTGACCCTTCGGCGAGATACTTGCTCATGAACCGTGACACGGCGGCGTCGAGACCGAAGTCCATCGCGAACATGCTGATGAGCGAGATGGTGAGCATGTAGAGCCCATAGCTCGCCTGGCCGATCTCTTGGATCATCCACGGGGTGTAGATGAGTCCGGACAGGATGCCGAAGAAGATTTGTGTGTACGACATGGCGGCCCCGTATTTGATTTTTCGCGTGCTCGCGGCCTCATCGGGCTCGACGCGTGTCGACATGTGGGTTCACCTCTCTTTCTTATTGCCAGAAGAACGTGTACACCGGTGCGTCCTGCAAGAACAGGAGCAACAGCACCGTCACCGCCGCGTAATAGACGACGAGACGTTCCCGCCGTTCGAACGTCTTGATGATCTCCGGGATCATGAGGAGCAAGAACAGCGTGAAGTATTGGACGAGCCGCATCATCGACGGGTTGATGAACGTGAGCGGCAAGAAGCACGCGGCGAGGAACAAGGCATTGAAGTAATGGATCGCCTGCGGGTTGTTCGTCAAGATCTCATCCCGGCGCCAAAGGGCGACGAGCAGCACCGAGAGCAGCATGACGCTGAAGTTGACCGCCCCCGCCCCTTCGAGCGCCGAGTACGTGTCGTACCCCGACAGCGAGACAAGAAGATTGAAGAACGGGCCACGGAAGGCGAACAAGGCGGCGATGATGCCGAGCATCCCGAGAATGTACGGTTTCGTCAGCCGCTTGTCGGCGAGGAAGTAAAACGGTAAGAAGATGAGTGCCGACTTATGGATCGTCAAGGCGACGAACAAGATGGCGAGGAAGGCGACGAGCCGCTTCGCCCGGATGAAATGGTAGCCGATTAAGACGACGAGCGCCGTCGCCACCGTCTGCCTTAGCCCCGTGACGGCGAAGAACTCGTAAAACAGCACCGAGAACAACAAGAAGCTGATGAGCGGCTCACTCGAGTACTTGTAGATGAAGTAGCCGAGTGGGATCATGAAGATGAGCGCGATCAACACCAAGTACACTTGATAGTCGGTGATGACGAACTGGACGAGCCGTTGGAACAAATAGTAGCCCGGGTCCTCGCTCTCGGTGAAGACGATTTTGAAGAAGTCGTTCGTCAAGGCGGACAGCGGTAACTTTTCGGTCTCGAGGAAGAGCACCTTATACTGTGCCGTGTCGTCCCCGACCGTGATGTGGCGAAAGCCGGAGAGCACGATCCATTGAATCGTCGCGAACGTGACGAACCAGCCGCGTTTGTACGATGCGTCGCTTCGCATGAGGAGCATCGCCCACATGACGAGGAGCGCGAGATTGACGAGATAGATGGTCATGGGTTCTCCTCTTTTCTACCGATAGATGAGGTTCGTGACGCCCCGGTACAGCGTCAGCATGTTCGACACCGCCCAGCCTTTCATCCGGTGCGTGCCATACTCGAGCGGGCTGAAGTAGTCGCGCACGTTCCGCGTCGCTAAATATTCATCGCGCACGTCGGTCGCGTCTTCTTTGAACGTGTGGCGCAAGATGATCGGGACGAGCTCTCGCGAGTCCCCTCTGCGCTCGACGCGCAAGAGGAGCGTCCGCAAGTAGCGGTTCGACTCGAGCTCGGCGCGATGCGCGATCTTTTTCGTCTGCTGCGCCCCATGGAGGCGCGAGTAGACGAGCGGCTCGTCCGTCAAGAAGTAGTCGAAGCCGTCGAGCGCGAACTCGACCCAGCACATCCAGTCTTGGATGAACTTGTCCTCGAGCGAGAAGCGGTGCGCGCGGAACGCGTCACGCGGGATGAGGAGCGCGCAACCGTTGAGCGACGCCGTCAGCATCAAGTGTCGGAACATGTCGTTCGAGGCGTAAAATCCATTGAACTTGCGTTGATAGCGGCGAATCGGGGCCCCGTGTTCGTCGATGAACGCCGTCCCCGTGACGAGGATCGTCCGTTTCGCGTCGAGCCGTTCCCGCTCGAGCGTCTCGATTTGCGCCTCGATTTTACGTGGGGCGTACAAATCGTCGTGGCTGAGCCAAGAGAAGAAGTCGCCTTCCATCTCGTCGATCCCGCGGTTGAGCGCGCTCGAGACGCCGCCGTTCTCTTTCTCGATATACCGGATTTTGTCGCCGTAGCGTCGGGCGACATCCGCCGTCTTCCCGCCGTCGGTCGACCCGTCGTTGACGACGATGACCTCGACGTGTTCATACGTCTGGGCGAGCGCGCTGTCGATGCAAGCCGCCAAATAGTTGCTCCCGTTATACACCGGGATGATGATCGAGACGAGTGGTCTCATAGCGCATTCCTCACTTTCTCGTAACGGAGCGTCTCATAGACGTCCAAGTAATCGCGCGCCCGGTCATGAAGGGCGAAGTTCGTCCGGGCGTGGATGACGCACGCGTCGCTGTAGGCCGCCTTGCCGCGCGCGAGGACGCGGTCGATGCCGTAGGCGATGTCTTCGAGCCGCCGTGTCGAGACGACGGCACCGGTCTCGTCGGTGACAAGTTCCGGGCTCGCCGTCGCATCGATGACGACGACCGGGGTACCGCACGCCATCGCCTCGACCGTGACGTTGCCGAACGACTCTTCTTCCGACAAATTGAGGAACACGTCGGCGAGCGCGTAATAACGGGCGAGCTCGCGGGCGTCGTTCGTCTCAGGCACATGGATGACGTTGTCCGGAAACGTCGCGTCGTCGAGCCGACCGATCAACAGGAACGCGTCATCGGGTCGGGAGCGGGCAAGGTCGAGGAAGGCGGTGAGCCCTTTCGCCTCACCCCACGTGCTCGCGACACCGAGCAGGACGGTCTTGCCGGTGAGGCCGAGACGCTCCCGCAGCGCGGACGTCTCGACCGGCCGGAACACGTCGAGGTCGACCCAGTTATGGATGCGCCGGATGACGTTCGCCTGCCCGAGAAACGAGAAACGCGCCTCGGTCGTGATCCAATCGGAGACGCCGACGACGCCGAGACGCGGGATCGCCGTCAACCATCGTCGTTTGTCCGCGAGCATCTCGCTCGTCCGGTCGAACAGCCAGCTCGGGATGTCGGACTTTAACAGCGGGCAGCCGCCGCAGCCGTGCTGCCACTTGTCGCATCCGGCGGCCGCGTAGTGCGTGCACTTCCCGGTGAAGAACCAACAGTCGTGGAGTGTCAACACGGTCGGGATGTCGCGGACGGCGAGGAAATCGAAGAGCGTCTTCAGATGGAGGTAGTTCGCATGCAAGTTATGGAGATGGACGACGTCCGGGCCGTAGCGCTCGATCTCGCGCACCAAGTTCTCGGTCGCGAGCCGTGAGGCGTACCCTTGCCGTCCGGTGATGCGGGCGTGGAGCGCGTGCAGTTTCACGTCGACCGCATCCCCGATGACGTAACTCCCTTCGGTGACCGGTCCCGTCGAATGGGCGACGCGCGTCTCGTGCCCGTATTCGTGATGGACGGCCGCGAGTTCTTTACAGATCCGCCCGGTGCTCTTCACATCGTTGATCGCGTTGATGTGGAGGATCTTCATCGTCGTCACCTCACTCGTACGCGTAATACGTACGGCGTCCGCTCGATGGCCGCTTGTTGAGGACGAGGCCGAGCATGTGCGTCCCGGTCCGTTCGAGCTGTTCTTTCGCCTTCAACACGAGCTGGCGGTCCGAGTTCTCACAGCCGATGACGAGAATCGTGCCGTCCGACACGTTCGCGAGCAGCCGCGCGTCGGCCACTTGCATCATCGGCGGCGCGTCCAAGATGACGATGTCATAGTCGGCGCGCACGTCTTCAAGCAACTGCGTCATCCGTTCAGAGGCGACGAGCTCGGTCGGATTCGGCGGGATCGGGCCGGCGGCGAGGAGCGACAGCCGCGCGACGTCTGTTTTCTGGATGGCCCGGTCGAGTGGGATGCGCCCGACGAGGATCGTCGACAGGCCGGCATGCGCCGACGTCTTGAACGTGAAATGCGCGGTCGGTTTCCGCAGGTCGCAGTCGATCAACAGGACGCGCTTGCCGAGCTGGGCGTAGACGACGGCGAGGTTCGCCGCGGTCGTCGACTTACCCTCGCCGTTCGAGGCGGACGTGACGGTGATCATCTGCAATTTCTGACCGATCGACGTGAACTCGAGGTTCGTCCGGATCGTCCGGTACTGTTCCGAGATCGGCGACTTCGGGTTCGCGAGCGTGATCAAGTCGCGCTGACCGTAATCAGGAAGATTGGCGTTCTTTTTTCGCAGAAACATGGGGAAGGTCTCCTTTCACGTCAGGTACTTTCGGCTTCTTTACTTTCATATCGCGACGTTCGATGACCGGCACCGAGCCGATGACCGGCAAGTCGAGGAGTCGTTCGGCTTCCTGTTCGGTCTGGATGCGTTTGTCGAACAAGTAGCGCAACAGGCCGATGAGGGCACCGAAGAACAGACCGACAAAGACGCCGATCGCCGTGTTGATGAGCAAGTTCGGCGAGACCGGATCCGTCGGTACTTCGGCCGGCGACAAGATGCGGACGTTGTCGATGTTCATGAGGTCCGGGATCTCCGCGGCGAACACTTCGCTGATGACGTTCGCCGTCTCGGCTGCGCCCGCGGCGTCCGTATGGGTCACGACGACGTTGATGACTTGCGAGTCTTCCTCGCTCTCGACGGTGATGGCGTCCGAGATCGGGTCCGGTGCGTTCGGCACGCGCTCTTTCACTTCGCTCAAGATGGCCGGGCTCTTCATGATGACCCGGTACGTGTTGACGAGCGAGAGCGACGACAACACTTCGGAGCTGTCGACCCGGTCATTTTCTTGTTTCGTCACGAGGAGCACTTGCGTCGACGCCTCGTACGTCGGCTGGATGAACGTCGAGCTCAAGTAATAGGCAGCGAATCCGCCGATGAGCATGAAAGGCACGAGCAGCCACTTGCTCTTCTTCAGCACCTCGACGAGATCGCCGACGATCGTCGTTTGATCGTTCATGGATTTTTCCTCCCTACAGACAGAATGGACGACAGAAATAAGGCACAAGTCTACCGTAGTACCTTCTTACCCCGTTCATCTTGATAATCAGAGAGATAGATTTATCATTTTTTCGCAACATCATGTCATGTTGCCGTTCCGTTTCGTTCTTTGTCTTTTTAGGAAGTTCGACCTAAAAAAACGACCGCCTCGCGAGGAGACGGTCGTTCACTTCAGTTCGCGATGCAATTCACGGTCGGTGATGTAGTCGGGTTCGAGTTTCAAAATGACCCGGTCGAAGGCGTATTGAAGACCGAGAACGGTGAGGACGAGAACGGCGATTGGGATGAGGAACGTGATGCCCGGTGTGGCCGTATCAAACCACCAGAGCAAGCCGAGAAATCCGATGAACCCGACGGTCGTAAGCCAAAACGGGAGACGGACGAGCCGTCGATACGTTTTGTCGTCGTTAAACGAACGGCGGATTGTGCCGAGCTTCCACTCACGGACGAGCAGCGGTACGACGCCTAGAAAGCCAATCGAGACGAGGAGAGGCTGCGACAGCTCGACCGTTCGGATCAACGTTCCGGTGATGATGAGCGAGGCCATCCCGAGGATGAACGTCTTCGCCTTGCCTTTTCGCGCGTACTCGACGAGTTGGCGGATATGTTGTTCGCGTCTCATGAGAGTTCCTCCTTTTGGATTACATGTTCATGTACGTAAAAAGCTCGGCACAAGTTTCGAAATAAGAAACTCGCCCGAGCTTTTCTTAATAATCTTCCAGTTCAAACAAATAAGGTTTTTGAACCGAGAATTGATGGGAAGATTTCAAAATCAATGCGTCTTGATTTACATTGAGTTTAATTTGTTTGCCATCTTCCGTTTCGATGACTAATACCCCATCCGCGTAAGACGCATTCTTCACTTCAGAGTTAAGCTGAAACTTAACTACTGACGTCTGTTCTGCATTCACTGAAAAAGAAAGCATGAGCTCATTCACCTCTTTTCTAAGCTTAAAATCATTTTGCATATCGCATTCGCGTTATACATTTTGAGTCTATCATATTGAAAAATCGCTTCGATTCGGCTCCTTTGACGGAGTGTAAATTAAGCTATGTCGATAATGCATTTTTAGTTCAGGAGAAGAATATACTGAATCACCACATGTCGAAATTTAATAGTGGAGCATGAAAAAATATTACAATTTTGTTACAAATAAGTTTCTGGTTTTGCTAGAATTTAAAATTTCAAATCTTAATTCATTCAAATGTATTCGTTCCGATGAATCCATTCTCATGAGCCAACTGACTATTGTATAAAGACGGTCTGCGTCTGTTTCACATACCCTGTCTTTTGTTGCGTCACGAGCAATCTCTTCCCTTTTGGTTGCGTCGGGATGCTCACCCGGTACGTCCCTTTGGCGTCCACTTTGACGGTCTTCCCAATCATCTTGTTATTGGAGAACACACGGACGAGCGATCCCGGTTCACCTTTTCCTGTGACGACGCGTGAAGATGCCGTAGCGGTGAGTGGCGCCTGCACCCCGAGGACGGTGCGCTGTAGGATGGGTGACGTATTCCCTGCCTCATCCATCGCCTGCACCGTGACGACCTCACCAATTCGTAACTTTGGCAGATTGAGCGAATAGACGCCGGCTGTCGTGGTCTTCGTCGTCAATCGCTTCTTGTCGTGGCGAACGACGATGGTCGAACCGGCTTCCGCACGTCCGAACACACGGGTCGATCGGTCGGTGAGCGTTGACATCGTCGCGAGCGTTGGCGGTGTCGTATCGAGCGGTTGAATCGTTTGCGTCGTCTCACTTCCGTCCGCGTGGATCAAAACAAGCGTGAGCGGTTTAGTTTGCGGCTTAAAATCGAGCCGGAAGAAGAACGTCGTCTCGTCTTTCGCAAGCACGGTCTTTCCTTGACGCAGTTCTACCCGCACCGGTGTGAACGCCATCCGTTCGAGGTGTCCGATCAGACGGGTCGATGTATCGGTCAACGTGTCCATCAGCTTCAATGAGACGCTCTCGCCTTCCTGCACATACGTCTGTGCCCCGTCGCTCATCGTCCCGCCTTGTAGTTGGACGACACGGACGCCAATCCCTTGAGGCAGCTTCCGTTCAAGCGGGATGCGGAACGAACCATCTGTATTGACCGTCGCCTCGCCGAGACGGAACCCGAACTCGTTCCACGCCTTCACGACGAGCCCGGGTGTCCCAGAACCGGTGAGACCGAGCGCGTCACTCGTCACCGGATGAAGGATCGGGGCGCCTGGTTTCACTTCAGAAGGAGGCACGATCACGATGGGCGGGGGTGGTTCGTTAAACGTTCGAGAGACCGTCGCGACAGTCGGATCGCTCGGATAATAGCCGTCTGCCGTTTGTGTGACAGAGACGGTCGTGCCTGCCGGGAGTAATGCTTTCAGTTGGCAACTAAACGTGCGGTCAAAGTTGACGTGGGTTTCGCAAAGTTTACGGTTTGTTGCGTCGTTCACGGTGATGATGTTGTCCTCTACCCACTCAGTTTCAGTCACACGTCCTTCGATGTATGTACTTCGATCCGTTATCTTCTGTACAATCGGCGAAGATACTTTCGTCGCCTCGACTACTTCAATCACTTCCTCACGATAAACCTCTCCGTCCCTCCCATCGACGATTTGGACCGTGAAACTCGTTCCTGCGCTAAGTGGTTTGTTCAGATGCATCTCACATTTATAGTTATCGATGTACCTGTAATCAAGAAGCTCACCTTGATCATTCAAGGCAATGATTCGATAAATCCCATCGACGTAAGTATTTGTGCAGAGGGATGCCCATCTCGTCTGATTCGTAATCGTTTTTACAAAGTCAATCGATGGTGGTTCAACTGTTGGATTTTCATCCTCGTTCCTTGACAATACTTTCACTTTTGTTTCTCCAAGTTTTCCGTCCCAGTAATCGAAGAAAGTGAGAGTTAACTCCTCTTTAACAAGCTGGCGTTTTAAATAAATTTCTCCGTATGTGTTCCACCCCAATTTCACACCCGATTCATCTTTGACCTCAAAATAAGAGTAAGATGCAGTATCTCGGTCGCTACTCAGCCAAAGATGCTCATCTCCTTCATACAATGCAGAACTTATCGGCAATTTAGTTCGTGCCTTCCGAACTTGTAACGTTTCGGATTTCCCTTCACGCCCCCAGAAACTATATGGGGTGACGGTTAGTGTTTCGCCTTCTTCCAAACGTTCTAATATAGGAATTGTAAAGCTATAATAAGTATCTGATAGTTGTGCAATCAAGGTACCGTCCGCGCGTTTTACGTAAAGTTTGCTCAATGGCTTTACTTTACCTATGACTGACCCCATATCTGCATAATACGGATTTAAAAAAAGGTCGAGTGATTCCTGTGCTGCATTCACTGTCACTTCCACAGTCTCACTTACCTCTCCTTTTGCATTGCGTAACCTTACCGCCACGCGATCATCCACTTGTAAGCCTGATTGCAGATTCAGATAGAATCGTCGTTCTGAACGAATTGGTTCATATGTGCTTCGTAAGAACTGTCCATTTATATAAAAATCGACAAATGACCCTTCTATTCCTCGTCCGGTTATTGAAATTGCATCCTCGTCCAATTCCTCAATCATAGGAGATGCAATAGTTACTAGACGAGTAGATACAGTATGTTCTTGAACAAACTGCCCATTCAAGTAAAATGAGATGAGTTCCCCTTCTCTTAGTGTGCGATTCAATTCTAACGTCTGTTTGCCTTCCCATACGTTTCTACTAAACAAGATTGTCTCATCTTCCGCTTTGACGGTGAGTCCTCCATAACCAATATTACTGACAACAACTCTGTTCTCTCCTGCAAAGAGTTCATCTACTGTAAGAAAAGCTTCCGCCTTCACCCCAATCGGCTGCAACACCGACACGACCATTAATCCGATCATCAACCACAAAACTATCCGTTTCATTCATCACGACTCCTCATTTTATATAATCTTCCTGATCTATTATAGATTAGGGAAAATATAACAAATGATGTTTTTCTTACAGCTCGCAAATGAGATTTTTAAAATTGAAATTTATTTTTGTCAGTACGTGCTTAGCGAATCAAAACATTATATAGAAGACAAAATAAGGGTAAATGTGTCCAACAAAAGAAATCTGAATATTCCTAAATGTAAGCGTTGACATTCTGTTTTGACGCATGCTACATTTCAAGTATCAAATAACAACTGAATGGTTTCCTGCGCAGGAATGTTACCTTCATGGGCATAACCTGGCTCGAGTCAAATCGGCATACGTCTCGTTACGTATCCATTTGGCTCGAGTCAGGTTTTTTATTTGAACAAATCCAACGTAAAGGAATGAGACGGACATGAAATACGAACAGCTCGCACGCGACATTATCCAACAAGTCGGCGGCAAAGAGAACGTCAACAGCGTCGTCCACTGTATCACCCGTTTGCGGTTCAAATTGAAAGATGAAAGTAAAGCCAACACGGAAGCCATCAAAAATATGGACGGTGTCGTCACCGTCATGAAGAGCGGCGGCCAGTATCAGGTCGTCATCGGTAACCACGTCCCAGACGTATATAAAGCGGTCGTCGAAGTCGGCGGCTTCCAAAACCAATCGCCAATCGAGGACGAGGACGGGCCGAAAGGATCACTGTTCAGCCGTTTCATCGACATTATCTCTAGCATCTTCACCCCGATCCTCGGCGTCTTGGCCGCGACCGGGATGATCAAAGGGTTCAACGCCCTCTTCGTCGCCCTCGGTTGGTTATCTGCCGAATCGGGCACGTATCAACTATTGAACGCTGTCGGCGATTCGCTCTTCTACTTCTTCCCGATCTTCCTCGGGTATACGGCCATCAAGAAATTCGGCGGCAGTCCGTTCATCGGGATGGCCATCGGGGCATCGCTCGTCTACCCGACGCTCTCGACGCTCACGGCGGGCGACCCGCTCTACACCGTCTTCGCCGGTACGATGTTCGAGTCACCGATTCACATCACGTTCTTCGGTGTCCCGGTCATCTTGATGACGTACTCGACGTCGGTCATTCCGATCATCATCGCCGCGTTCTTCGCCGCGAAACTTGAGAAGTTCTTGAAGACGGTCATCCCAGACGTCATCAAAATGTTCATCGTTCCACTCCTTACGTTACTCATCATCGTCCCGCTCACGTTCATCTTGATTGGACCGATCGCGACATGGGCCGGGATGTTGCTCGGTAGCGCCACAGTCGCCGTCTATAACTTGAGCCCGCTCATCGCCGGTCTTTTCCTCGGCGGTCTCTGGCAAGTGTTCGTCATCTTCGGCCTTCACTGGGGCCTCGTCCCGGTCGCCATCAACAACTTGACGTCACTCGGATCGGATCCGGTGCTCGCACTCGTCTTTGCGGCCTCGTTCGCGCAAATCGGTGCCGTACTCGCGGTCTTCCTCCGCATCAAGAACCAAAAGATCAAAACACTCAGTATCCCGGCCTTCATCTCAGGCATCTTCGGGGTCACCGAGCCTGCGATTTACGGGGTCACGCTCCCGCTTAAAAAACCGTTCATCATGAGCTGTATCGGTGGTGCCGTCGGTGGTGGAATCATGGGGGTTATGGGCACGCAAGTGTACATGATTGGTGGCCTCGGCGTCTTCGGCTACCCGTCAAACATCTCACCTGAAGGGCTCACGGCCGGTTTCTACGGCGCCCTCATCGGTACAGCAGTCGCCTTCGTCGTCGGTTTCGTCTTGACGTACTTGTTCGGCGGCGTCAACAAAGCCGTCGCGGCGACACCGCAACCGGAAGTCACACCGGTACGTGAAGAAGTGTCGGCAACAAAAATCGGTCAAGAGCAAGTGCTCAGCCCGCTCGCCGGGGACGTCGTCAAACTTTCTTCAATCTCAGACGTCGCCTTCTCATCCGGTTCACTCGGACAAGGCGTGGCCATCGAACCGACGGAAGGCCGGCTCGTCGCCCCGGTGTCAGGGACAGTCTCGGCGCTCTTCCCGACCCATCACGCGATTGGCATCACGACCGAGACGGGCGCAGAAGTGCTCATCCATATCGGCATGGACACGGTTCAATTAGAAGGAAAACATTTCAAAGCGCACGTCACGCAAGGTGAGTTCGTCGAGAAAGGTCAACTGTTGATCGAGTTCGACCTCGACGCAATCAAACGCTCTGGCCGCGCCCTCACGACGCCGGTCATCGTCACGAACCGAAAACAGATCGCCGAGAAGCACGGTGCTCGTGTCGCGACAGGTGAAACACTGTTTGTCATTAACGAATAACCGCGGGAGGGCGCATCCCTCCCTTACATTAGAAAGGATGATTCGATGAGTTTTCCAAACGGATTTCTATGGGGCGGCGCCATCGCCGCGAACCAAGCAGAAGGCGCCTATTTAGAAGGTGGGAAAGGTTTGACGACGGTCGACTTGTTGCCAACTGGGAAGAAGCGGTTCGACGTCATGTTCGGCAACTTGCCGTCGCTCGAGCCGGTACCGGGTGAGTTTTATCCGTCACACGAGGCGATCGACTTCTATCACCGTTATAAAGAAGACATCGCGCTGTTCGCCGAGATGGGCTTCAAGGCGCTCCGCCTGTCGATCTCGTGGGCGCGCATCTTCCCGAACGGCGACGACGCGGAGCCGAACGAGGAAGGCCTCCAGTTTTACGATAACGTCTTCGACGAACTGTTGAAGCACGGCATCGATCCGGTCGTCACGCTCGCCCACTTCGACGTGCCGGTCAGCCTCATTAAAAACTACGGCAGTTGGCGCGACCGCCGCCTCGTCGACTTCTTCGAGACGTACGCGACGACGCTGTTTACGCGCTATAACGGTAAAGTGACCTATTGGATGACGTTCAACGAGATCAACATGCTGTTACATTTGCCGTTCATCGGTGCCGGTCTCGTGTTCGAGGAAGATGAGGACAAGCAGCAAGTGAAATACCAGGCGGCGCATCATCAGCTCGTCGCGAGCGCGAAAGCGGTCAAAGCGGCGCACGCCATCAATCCTGACATGCGAGTCGGCTGCATGCTCGCGGCCGGCCAGACGTACCCGTACTCGTGCAACCCGGACGATGTGTTGGACGCAATGGACAAGGACCGCGAATCGTTCTTCTTCATCGATGTCCAGTCGCGCGGCGAGTACCCAGGTTATGCGAAGCGCTATCTCGACGAGAACGGCATCACGCTCGCGATGGAAGACGGCGACCTCGAGCTGTTGAAACAGCACACGGTCGACTATATCGGCTTCAGCTATTATGCGAGCCGGACGACGAGCACGGACCCGGAGATCAACAAAGAAACAGAAGGCAACGTCTTCAGCTCGCTCGAGAACCCGTATCTCGAGAAGTCGGAATGGGGCTGGACGATTGACCCGACCGGCTTCCGCATCACGGCGAACCAGCTGTACGACCGTTATCAGAAGCCGCTGTTCGTCGTCGAGAACGGGCTCGGTGCCGTCGACACGCCGAAAGACGGTTATGTCGAGGACGATTATCGGATTGACTACATGACGAAGCATATCGAACAGATGCACGAGGCCATCAAGGACGGCGTCGAGATTCTCGGCTATACGAGCTGGGGCCCGATCGACTTGGTGAGCGCCTCGACCGGGGAGATGAAGAAACGTTACGGCTTCATCTACGTCGACAAAGACAATGAAGGTAACGGCACCCTCGTCCGGTCGAAGAAGAAGAGCTTCGATTGGTACAAGCAAGTCATCGCAACGAATGGAGCGGAACTGACGCTTCCGGCATCCGTGGAGAAATGAGAAAAGCAGCTTCGGCCGAATTCGGCTGAGGCTGTTTCTTCGATTGTCACGTTTCAAGTGACACCTTAGCAGGTAAATCAGTACTACAATCAGTCGTGAGCCAATCTCTAAAGGAGGAAACGCGATGAGCAACGAGCATCATCCGCACACCGACCACAAGCACCAACATAGCTTGTCTTGTGGTCACACGAAGATTCGACACGGTGACCATATCGACTACGTGCACGATGGACACTTACACCATGAGCATGACGGTCATTGGGATGAATGCGTCATCCCGGTGTCGGAGACGAACCCGGACGTCTGTGCCCCGATGGAATGCGGATGCAACCATGATGAGGACTGCGGCCACGAACTCGTCCCGCACGGTGATCACATGGATTACCTCGTTAACGGGCGCCTGCACCACGTCCATAACGGGCATTGTGACGACCACGGTCCGGTCGAACTCGTGAAGGCAGAGTGAGGATACAAAGAAAAGCAGCCTCGGCCGAAATTCGGCTGAGGCTGCTTTTTCTCATCGGACGACTTTACTCGTCTTCTTCATTGCTTCGTATCCCGTTTGGGTCATGTTCACCGTGATGACGGTCCCCGTCTTTTGTTTCGGGATCGTCAATCGATAGTTCCCTTTCGCATCAACTTTCACCGGTTTGCTGATCGCTTTCGTCCCGACAAAAGCCTGAACGGTCGCGTTCCGGTTCCCTTTCCCGGTCACGACCGTCTGCGTCGATTTGACCGCATTGATCGTGAACGATGGGAACGTGTTGAGTACTTTCGTCGAGGTCAAACTCGAAGCGTTCCCCGCCGCATCGCGCGCACGGACCGAAACGGTCGCACCCGGTTTCGTCGTCTTCACGTTATAGGCATACACCCCGGTCGAACTCGCCTTCGTCGTGTACGTCCGTCCGTCATACGTGATCAGTACGGTCGCACCCACTTCTGTCTTACCGGTCACCCGTGTCGACTTGTTCGTCAGCGTGAGAATGGTCGGCTTCGTCGGCCCGACCTTGTCAATCGTGAAGGAAATCGAGCTATAGTTGCCGGCTGCATCCGTCACGCGAAGCGCATATTTACCAGATGCGCTCACTTGTGTGTTCGTACGGAACGCCTTGCCGTTCAAGGTTGCCGTCCCTTCGTTGAAACGGATCGTCACGGTCTGATTCGTCAACTGGTTCGCACTGACACCTGTCACGACAGGTCGCGTCCGGTCAATCGTGAACGTCTCGACCGTCTCGTTTCCAATCGCGTCGACGAGACGGAGCGTGTACACCCCTTCCCGGGAAATACGTGTCCCTGAGACAAAGGGTTGCCCGTTCAGTGTCGCCGCCCCTTCCGTGAAGAGAGGCGCGACTTCCCGGTAATGCGTATTCCCTTTCGTCAAACCGCTCAAGACAGGAGGTGTCGCATCAATCGTGAAACGGACGACCGTCTCGTTCCCAGCTTCATCGATGACGCGCAACGTATAGCTCCCGTCTTTTGTGACCGCTTGGCCAGACGCGAACGGGACTCCGTTCAACGTGGCTTTTCCTTCGCTGAATCGTGGTGTGGCACGAACGAATGTCTTCCCGTCTTCGACGCCGCTCACTTCGACCTTCGTCCGGTCGATCGTGAAACGAATCTCCGTCACGTTCCCGGCCTGATCGGTCACGACGAGCACATACGTCCCTTCCTCCGTGACAATCGTGCCACTTGTGAAGGCTTGTCCGTTCAGCGTCGCCGTTTCTTCAAACACGGGTGTGACGTCTTGATTGAACGTCCCGTTCGTCACACCTGTGACGAGAGGTGCCGTCCGGTCAATCGTGAACGTGTGCGTCGTGGTGTTCCCGGCCTGATCGGTCACGACGAGCGTGTAGACGCCGTCCGCTGTGATCGGTGTCCCAGACGTGTACGGCTTCCCGTTCAGCGCCGCCGTTCCTTCGGTGAATGTTGGCGTCACGACGTCTTTCGTCAATCCGTCTGCCACCCCGTTCACCGTCACCGGTGTCCGGTCGATCGTGAACTCACGTGTCGTCTCATTTCCGGCCGCATCCGTCAAACGAAGCGTGTACGCCCCTTCTGCCGTGATCCGTGTCCCGGACGTGAACGGTTGACCGTTCAACTTCGCGACGCCTTCTGTGAACACCGGCGTCACGCCGTCTTGATAGAACGTCTGGTCAATCCCTTCGAGGAAAGGTGCGGTCAAATCGATCGTGAACGTGACAAGCGTAGCGTTGCCGACGAGGTCGACGACACGGATGACGTGCGTCCCTTCCACATTGACAGACCCGCCCGCGAACGGCTTCCCGTTTAACGTGGCCGTCCCTTCATTGAATGTCACCGTGACCGCTTGATTGAGCAATGCTCGGTCGGTCACCCCGGTAATGATTGGAGCCGTTTGATCGATTGTGAACTGACGAGTCGTCTCATTACCACTCGTATCTCGAACGACAAGTGTATACGTTCCATCTTCATCGATCGTCTCGCCTGAACTAAACGATTTTCCGTTCAACGTCGCCGTTCCTTCGTTGAACGAAAGCGTCACAGGCGTAGCGACGGATGCCCCATCGGTGATGCCTGATACGACCGGCGGCAAGACGTCACGAATCGGTTTCGTATATACGTCGCTCATGAACAGCCCGTGCTTCGCTTGAATCGTGAACGTGTCGTCGTTCAGCTCGAGCCCTTCAAACACGAACGTCCCGTCTGGCTTCGCCGTCGTTTGAACCGGCAACGACCCGAGCGTTACGGTCAACTCGGTTCCAGGTTCTGCCTTCCCTTGAATCGACGTGTCACGGTTCGTCACATCGTTGACGTGGAACACCTCATAACGTCGTGTCACACTTTCTGATGTGAGTTCGGCCTCATCGACCGAATAAGCCGTGAGCGTCACACTATCACCCAATATCATGGCCTCGGTGTAAGGTTGTGGCGACGCATCGTTCTTCGAAACATAGATGGTGGCTTGTTTCGTCGTCGTCAGTTCGACCGTCTCGCCTTGCAAGTAGATGCCACTATTTTTATTCGTCGTGACGACCGGCAAGTCACGCGAGTAGACTTTGTACGTCCAACGATGAATCTTGCCGAACTGGTCGGTCATCGTGAACCGAAGCATGTTGTCGCTCGGTGTCGGGACGGTGAGTCGGAACGTGCCGTTCGCTTTCGCTTGAATGACTTCCCCGTTCACAAAAAGTGTCCCGAGCGGTACATATGAACCGGAGACGTTGACGGTCCCGTTCGTTTCGAACACCGGCGTCTCGCTCAAACGGAACGGGAGCGTGCCGTACAGGTTGTTCGTCGCAATCATCGAAGAAATCGAGTTCGAGCCCGACATCGTCACCATCCCGTCTTGATACGGATAATAGTAGCCGAACGTGAAGTTGCTGGCCCGGATCTCACGCTTCGCTTGGACACCGCCCGTCAGACGAAGCCGTCCGCCGACATAGACGTTTCCGTTCAAGATGGTGTTCTGCCCGAGTGTGAGCGTGGCCCCCGGCATGATATAGACGTCTTGATCGACGGTCATGTAGCTCCACCAGTCATCCGAGCTGACGATGATAGCGTTGACCGGTTCGATTTTCGGGAGCGTCGTCACCGTGAAGGCAAACCCATCGGACACGGTCGTCGTGTTTTGATTCAAGTCGGTCAGCGTAAGCGTATGTAACGCCCATTTCCCTGCGCCTTCCGGGAAGTCGTTGCGGTTCAAGTCGAAGTGAAAACCTTCAGGCGTCACTTGCGAACTTGAGAGCGTGACGCGTTCCTCTCCGTTCACGAACACCGCCTCCGCCGACTTCAGCTTCAAGTCATCTGTAGCGTGGACGGTGAAGGACGACGTGTCATGTTCGTCGAGTTCGACATCATTCGCTTCAAGACGATTGAAGGTCGGTGCTACGGTGTCTGTTGAGGGGTAGCGCAACGAGAACCCTTGTGAGTCGTCCGCAGTTCGATAGGTCGCCCGGCTGTTCGTCCGATTGTCAGACATGTACACGTAGTCCAACACGTAACGTCCGGACTCCATCCCTTCTTCAATCAGGAGCGTCCCCTCGT